>JBDUCS010000044.1:0-16338 GCA_040003335.1 Gemmatimonadaceae bacterium
CGTAGCTGCCCGAGGAGCCGACGAGGAACTGGCCCTTGTTCGTGCCGCCGACGACGATCGTGTTGTTACCCGCGGCGTACATCGTGCCGCCGGCGCTCGTGTTCGTGAACGCCGCCGTGGTGTTCATCGTAGTGCCGAACTGCGAGAAGTTGACCTGCTGCGCGCCGCCCGCCGTGAACGCAACCGTCTGCGTGTTGCCGTTCGTGTCGGTCAGGGTCATGCGGTTGTAGACGGTACCAGCGCCGCCGCTCTGCGTCTCGGTCAGCGTGTAGGTGCCGGCCACGGTGCCGGAGAGCTGGAGGTCGGCGAGGGTGTTCTTACCCGCCACGCCCGCGGTGTCGGTGTAGCCGACCTTCGCGTTCAGGAGCAGCGACTTACCAGCGCCGACCGTCACGTTGCCGTTGACGTCTGCGGCACTCACCACACCCTGGTCGACGAAGTTCGCGAACGTGCCGTCGAGCGGCGTCGAGCCTTGGAACTTGGTCGACTTGACGGTCCGGTCGATTTCGGCCGAGATCTGCACGTACTCTTCCTGAATGCGCTGACGGCCGGCCGAGTCCACCGTATCCGAGCCCGCCTCAGTCGCCAGAATCTTCAACCGATCCAGCATCTGCGAGATGCTGTTCGTCGCGCCTTCAGCGATCTGCAGCAGCGAGTTCGCCTGCTGCGCGTTGTTCGACGCCTGATTGAGCGCGCCGATATCGGAGCGCATCTGGTTGGCGATTCCGAGTCCAGCGGCATCGTCGGCCGCGCGCGTGATGCGGAAACCGCTCGACAGCTTCGACATCGAGACGTTCACCGCGTTCTGCGTCCTCTCGAGGTTTCGTCCGGCGTTGATCGCCGAGACATTGGTGTTGATCCGCACGGAAATGCTCCCTGTTAGGTAGTCGCTGTGGCATCCATGCCACGCGTGAAGCGCTCGGTCCACGCCGCCGATGAACTTCCTTCTGCATCAGTTATCGGACAGCGATTAGCCGAGGCTCACGGGCACCGATACGCCATTGGTCGGTACCGTCACGGACCCCGCGGGCCCTCCTCTGAAAACAGACCAAAGGTCGGTCGCTCCAGAGGGGAACCGGCGCCGCCTGCGCGCGCGTTCCGCTCACGCACCCACGACGCGTCCGCGTGGATTGCGACTCCTCGAGCGCCGCCGTCATGCTTGCTCGCTTTCATTCTTCGCCGTCCGAATCCGCGTCGTGTGACGACGCGCGCCGTTGCGCGCAGATCACGGAAGCGCATGCGCGGACGTTCTCGCTGGCGAGCCGTTTCCTTCCCGACGAGAAGCGCCGCGCGGCGAACGCGATTTACGCGTTCTGTCGCGTGGCGGACGATCTCGTCGACGATGCCGGGACGCGTGCGCCATCGGTGGTCGCCGAAGATCTGCGGCGCTACGCGGACGCGCTCGCTGACGCGCTCGATGGCCGCGCCAACGGGCCAATCTTTCGGGAGTTGGCGCGCGCGTCCCGCCGTTTCGCGATTCCGGGCGAGCCGCTACACGCGCTGCTCGAGGCGATCGCCAGCGACCTGGCGCCGCACGACTTCGTGTCATGGCATCACCTGGCGGGCTACTGCGCGGGCGTCGCCAGCACGGTCGGCGAGATGTGCGCGCACATCTTCGGCGTTCCCGAGCAGCCATTGGTGCGCACCGCTGCACTGTCATACGCGCGCACACTCGGGGTCGCGATGCAGCTGACGAATATCCTCAGAGACGTGGGCGAGGACGCGCGGCGTGGCCGCTGCTATCTCCCGCGCGCCGACCTGGAGACCTTCGGCACGCGGGGCGACGAAATTGTCGGCGGCACGCTGTCGCCGAACGACGCGCGTTGGCGTGCGTTGATGGCGTTCGAGATCGGTCGGGCGCGATCGCTCTACGAGGCGGCGGCACCCGGACTCTCTCTCGTCGACGACGACGCCCGGCGATGCGCACGACTCTGCGCGACTGGCTATGCGGCGATTCTCGGCGCGATCGAGCGGAACGGCTACGACTCGCTCACCAGGAGAGCGCGCATCAACAACGTTACGCGGGCGATGATCGTGTGGCGCAGCAGGCGGTCGCGCATGGAGTCGCCGCCGTGGGTGGGCTTGGGCGGCGCCGCCCTGTCATCGCCCGCGCCGTTGCTCGGCGGAGCCTCCGGCCAGCCAGCGGCGGACGCGTGAGCGACACGACGCGTCGCCTCGCGCGCCGACTCGTGGCGCCCCTCTTGGTGGGGCACGTCGCGATCATCCTCTTCTCGACGATCGCGCTGACGACCTTTCTCGCCGGCGCGCCGCCGTCGTGGATGCAGGAAGGGGTGAATGCGACGATCGCCCGCTGGGGGTGGCGCCTCTCGGGGCCGACCTACGTGGTGCTCGGCGCGCTCGCCGCGCTGGCGCACGCGTACGGGCACACCCGAGGCCGGCGAGCGCTGTCGCTCTTCGCGCTCGGCGCGGGGCTGTCGCTCGCGTCGGAGCTGCTGGGAACGAGCAGTGGCATTCCGTTTGGCGCGTACTCCTACACGACGCTTCTCGGGTGGCGCGTCGCTGGGCTCGTTCCCTTTCCGATTCCGCTCAGTTGGTTCTTCATGATCTACTGCGCGGTGTCGCTCGTGGCGCGCACAGCGCCGGGGGATGACGACTGGCGCACGCAACTCCTGTGGGCGAGCGCTGCCGGACTCGTACTCACGGCGTGGGACGTCTCGATGGATCCCGCGATGTCGTTCGCGACCGCCCACTGGGTGTGGCACGTGCGCGGCGCATACTACGGCATGCCGTGGGTGAACTGGTTCGGCTGGTGGCTCACCGGCTCGATCATCGCATGGTGCTATTTGCGGATCGTGTCGCCGCGCGAGTGGACGCGCACGATCGCACGGTCGCGCTTTCCACTCGTGCTGTATGCGATCAACGGCGTGATGCCGATCGCGATCTGCGCGCGCCATGAGATGTTCGGCGCGGCAATGCTCGGCGCCGCCGCGATGATGCTGCCGATCGGACTCGCGACCGTATCTGGCCGGCGCTACGCGATGCGCAAAGGAGTGTCGTTCGCGCGATGACCATCGTTGTCATCGGAAGCGGCTTCGGCGGGCTCGCCGCGGCAATCCGCCTGCGCGCGGCAGGGCACGACGTCACCATCGTCGAGAAGCGCGATCGTCCAGGCGGCCGCGCCTACACCTACCGGCAAGACGGTTTCGTCTTCGACGGCGGACCGACGCTCATCACCGCGCCGTGGATGATCCACGAGCTATTCGACGCGGCGGGCAAGCGCAGCGCCGACTACGTCGAGCTCGTACCGCTCGACCCGTTCTACAATGTGCGGTTCGAGGACGGCTCCGTGTTTCGGTACAATGCCGATCGCGATGCGCTGCTGGCGCAGATCCGTGCTTGGAATCCCGACGACGTGGACGGCTATCTCCGTTTCGCCGACCGGGCGGCGACGATCTTCGAGACGGGGATGGACTTGATCGACCGGCCGTTCACGCGATTCCGCGACATGCTTCGCGTGGTGCCGTCGCTCGTTCGCCTGCGATCCCACGAAGCGGTTGCGCCGTTCGTCGCGCGCTTCGTCAAAGATGAGCGACTGCGGCAGGTCTTCAGCTTTCATCCGCTGCTCATCGGCGGCAATCCATTTCAGACGACGAACATCTACGCGCTGATCCACACGCTGGAGCAGCGATGGGGCGTCTGGTTCGCGAAGGGCGGAACGGGGGCGCTCGTCGACGCGTTGGCGCGTCTCTTCGCGGACATCGGCGGCGTGCTGCGCTGCTCGAGCGAGGTGGCGGAGATCGAGATCGACGAGCGAACCGGACACGCCACCGGCGTGCGACTCGCCGATGGCGAGCGTCTTCGCGCCGACGCCGTCGTGAGTAACGGGGATGTCGCCACGACCTACCTGCGCCTGGTGGCGCCGCGATTCCGGCGGACGCAGACCGACCGTCGTGTGCGCGGACTGCGATACTCGATGTCGCTGTTCGTGCTCTACTTCGGGACCGACCGCACGTATGAGAACGTAGCGCACCACGAGATCCTGATGGGACCGCGGTACCGTGAGCTGCTTGCGGACATCTTCACGCGAAAGACCCTTGCCCGTGACTTCTCCCTGTACCTGCACCGGCCAACGGCGACGGACCGCTCACTCGCGCCGGCCGGGTGTGATTCGTTCTACGTGCTGTCGCCCGTGCCGCACCTGGGCGGCGACACCGATTGGCGGGAGGCGGCGCGACCGTATCGCGACGCGATCGTCCGCTATCTGGAGGAGCGCTATCTCCCGGATCTGTCGAAACACATCGTGACCGAACGTCATATCGATCCGCGGCACTTCAGCGAGACGCTTAACAGCCACCTCGGGAGCGCGTTCTCCGTTGAGCCGACGCTGATGCAATCGGCGTGGTTCCGCCCGCACAACGTGAGTGAGGACGTGCCGAATCTCTATTTTGCCGGCGCGGGAACGCACCCGGGCGCGGGCATTCCCGGTGTGTTGTCGTCGGGGAAGATCGTCGCCGAGCTACTCGGCGCTCCGCGGTCGGCTCGCTTCTCGCGGACATAAGTGGCGAGTAATCTGGATCCACGCGACGCCTCGCCGATCGATCGCCGCGCACCTCGCACCTTGCCGCGCGCACCATATATGTTTCGCCCATGAATCTCGCCATCACGCCCAAGAAGTCCGAGGGCACGGAACGACTGCTCGAGGTGTCGGTTCCGGTCGAAGAAGTGCAGCAGGCCGAGGAGCAGGCGGCGCACCGCTACGCAACGAAGGTTCGCCTCCCCGGTTTCCGGCCCGGCAAGGTACCCGCCGCGATGGTGCGCAAGCGGTTCGCCGACGCGATCCGGCAGGAGGCGATCGAGGCCCTCGTCCAGAGCGCGTTCAAGCAGGTGGTGGACGAGCAGAAGCTTCGCGTGGTGGGCCAGCCGCACATCGACAAGTTGCAATTCGACGAGGGGAAGCCGCTCACCTTCGAGCTGCACTTGGAAGTGCACCCGGAGCTCAAGCTCGATCGGACGACGGGATTCCGCGTGCAGCGCACGATGCGCGTCGTGAACGACGAGGCGGTGCGCGAGCAGATCGAGCAGCTGCGCGAGCAGCGCGCGACGTGGACGCCGGTGTCCGAGAAGCCGATGCCGGGCGACATGGTGACGGTGAACCTGGCGACGTCGGACGAGTCGGGCGCGATGGGTGAAGGCAAGGAATACCGTCTCGTCCTCGGCGAAGGCCAGGCCATTCCGGGAATCGAAGAAGTGGTGATGGAGACGGCCACCGGTGAAACGACGGAGCGCCCGGTGAAGTGGCCAGACGACTTTCCCGACGAGGCACAGCGCGGCAAGACCAAGAAGGTGCGCGCGACGCTCGTCGACGTGAAGCGAAAGACGCTGCCCGACGTCGATGAGACATTCGCGCGCGAGGCAGGCGACTTCGAGTCGACCGAAGCGCTGACCGCGGCAGTGCGAGCCGACATGGAGAAGGTCGCGGAGCGTGAGACGGAGTCGGAGGTGCGGCAGCGGCTCGTCGACGAGATCATCTCGGCCAATCCGTTCGATGTGCCGCAAGCCTGGGTGCAGCAGCTCGTGCAGGCGTATGCCGAGTCGTACAAGATCCCCGAGGGTGACCGCGAGAAGTTTGCAGGAGAGTTCCGGACGGTGGCGGAGAAGCAGGTCCGGCGCGATCTGGTGATCGAGACGATCGCCGAGCGGGAGATGCTCAAGGCGAGCGAGGCGGACATCGATAAACGCGTCGCCGAGGTGGCGGAGAAGCGCGGCTCGGAGCCGGGGCAGGTCTATGCGTCGCTCCAAAAAGCCGGCCGCCTCACGGAGCTCGAGCGGAGCATCACGGAAGACAAAGTGTTTGCGTGGTTGCTGGAGAAGAACGAGGTACAGTCGTAACTAGCGTTCGATCGGAATCACCATTCAGAGTCGAGAGCGACCCATGGCATCGATCTATCCTCCCTATGTCATCGAGCGGTCCAGCCGCGGCGAGCGGACATACGACATCTTCTCGCGGCTGCTGATGGATCGCATCGTGTTCCTGGGCACGCCCGTGAACGACGACGTGGCGAACATCATCATCGCCCAGCTCTTGTTCCTCGAGGCGGACAACGACGAGCGGGACGTGCACATGTACATCAACTCGCCGGGCGGCAGCGTGTCGGCGGGGATGGCGATCTACGACACGATGCAGTACATGAACGCGCCCATCCGCACCATCTGCATGGGGATGGCGGCGAGCATGGGTGCGTTTCTCCTCGCGGCGGGACGGAAGGGAAAGCGCAGCGCGCTCCCGCACTCGCGCATCATGATCCACCAGCCGTCGCAGAGTGGCGGGCCGGGCGGCACGGCGTCGGACATCGAGATCCAAGCGCGGGAGATTCTCTATCTGCGCGCGAAGATGAATGAGCTGATGGCGAAGCACACGGGCCGGCCGGTCGAGCAGATCGAGCGCGACACCGATCGCGACCGCTTCATGTCGGCGGAGGATGCGAAGGAGTACGGACTGATCGACCACGTGATCGCGCATCGCTCGACCGCCGAGCCGCTGGGCGAAAAGATGGCTTCGGCCTTGTGAACGGTTTCACGAAGTTAATGTGCGCTTCCGCGCAAGAGGTGTGACGCTTCGCCGCACTTGACCATCATTCCCGGGGGGCGTTAACTATTCGCCTCCCACCTGTCCCGGGTCGCTCCCGGGGCGCCAGCCTCCCTGCTCGACCAAAGCTTCTCGGGTCATCATGTCCCACGACAAACATCTCCGTTGTTCGTTCTGCGGGAAGTCCAAGGACAGCGTGCGGAAGTTCATCTCCGGCCCGTCCGTCTACATCTGCAACGAGTGCATCTCGCTCTGCAACGAGATCCTCGCCGAGGACGAAGAGCGCGAAGTCGCTGAAGCGATCACGCAGGTTCCGGCGCCGCAGGAGATCAAGGACGTCCTGGACCAGTACGTGATCGGACAGGAACGGGCCAAGAAGGCGCTCGCCGTCGCCGTCTACAACCACTATAAGCGCATCAACTGCCAGTCGGTGCGTGACGACGATGTCGAGCTCGACAAGTCGAACATTCTCTTGATCGGACCCACGGGCGTCGGTAAGACGCTCCTCGCGCAGACGCTGGCGCGTATTCTCGACGTGCCGTTCACGATCGCCGACGCGACGACGCTCACCGAGGCGGGCTACGTCGGTGAAGACGTGGAGAACATCCTCGTTCGCCTGCTCCAGGCCGGCGAGTTCAACGTTGCCGAGTGCGAGCGCGGCATCGTCTACATCGACGAGATCGACAAGATCGCGCGCAAGAGTGAAAACCCGAGCATCACGCGCGACGTGAGCGGCGAGGGCGTGCAGCAAGCGCTCCTCAAGATTCTCGAGGGGACGGTCGCCTCGGTGCCGCCGCAGGGCGGACGGAAGCATCCGCAGCAGGAGTACATCCAGATCAACACCAAAGACATCCTGTTCATTTGCGGCGGCGCGTTCGACGGCCTCGAGAAGATCATCGAAGCGCGCACGGGCCGGCGACAGATCGGCTTCTCGAAGGAAGAATTGGCGACCGGCAAATCGGTGGACATCAAGAAGAACATGTTCGCCGAGGTGGAGCCGGACGACCTGCTCCGCTATGGACTGATCCCCGAGCTCGTCGGCCGCTTGCCCGTGACGGTGCCGCTCGAGCAGCTCGATGAGGAGTCGTTGGTGCGCATCCTCAAGGAGCCGAAGAATGCGCTCACGAAGCAGTACGTGAAGCTGTTCGACCTCGAGGAAGTGAAGCTGACGTTCGAGGAGACGGCGCTGAAGGCGGTGGCCGCCAAGGCGCTCAAGCGCGGCACGGGCGCGAGGGGCCTGCGGGCGATCCTCGAGGAGCTGATGACCGACGTGATGTTCGACCTGCCGAGCCGCGACGACATCGTCGAGGTGAAGATCACGGAGACGAGCGTGCTCAACGGCACGCCGCCGCTGCTGGAGATCTCGACCAAGAGGCAAAAGAAGGAAGCGTGACCGCGGAGCGGTCATGCTTCCTTCTTCCGCCGGTGATCGCGGTTCGGTGCTCGATAGTCTTCAGGTAGGCGGCGCTCGTTCTCGGGCGCCGTTTTGCATCGAGCGCCGAATCCCCGTCACCGATCACCACCGATAGGGTGCCGATTTCCGGCACCGGTCGGCATCAATCACCGAACACCGATCACCGATCACCGATCACCGATCACCGATCACCGGTATATTCCCCCATGCCGGAAAACACCGCCCGCAGTGACCCGTTGGTCATCCGATCCGTGGAATTCCTCGGCGGCCAGGCGGCGCCCGAGGGGTGGCGGCCCGTAACGACGCTGCCGGAGCTCGCGTTCGCCGGGCGCAGCAACGTTGGGAAGTCATCGCTCCTCAACAAGCTCGTGCGCCGCAAGTCGCTGGCGCGCGTGAGCCAGACGCCGGGCAAGACGCGGGAGATAAACTATTTCGCGATCAACGACGCGTTCACGCTGGTCGACCTCCCCGGCTACGGCTACGCGCGCGTGTCGAAGGCTGTGCGCTTCGCCTGGCGTCCACTGATCGAGGGATACCTCTCGTCGAGCGCGCTGTTGCGCGGCGTGGTGCAGCTGATCGACGCGCGGCACGATCCGAGCGAGGACGACCTGCAGATGCTGGAGTTCCTCTCGCACCTGGGTGTGCCGACGATCATCGCGATGACGAAGATCGACAAGCTAAAGACGCGCGATCTCACGCCGCGCCTGGCGCGCACGGCGGCGATGACGGGCGCCGATCCGGAGCAGCTGATTCCGTTCAGCGCCGAGACCGGCGTGGGGCGCGACGAGCTCGCGACGGCGATCGTCTCGCTGCTGGAACAGCCCTCGTGGAAGACCGGCGCGTGACGATGCGCATCCGACGCGCTGCGTGGCAGGCGGCGCTCCTCGTCTCCGTGCCGGTGGTCGGCGCCTGCGGCTCGTCGGCACCGGCCGCGAGCGGATCGGCGGGCGCGCCCCGTCCGCAGGGAGCCGCCGCGGCATCGGACACCACCGGCCGCAACCTCGTGCCGCCGGGATACGGGTCGCTGCGCCAGGATGACATCGCCATCAAGACGCAGCTGCAGTCAACGTTGGTCCGCGTGCTGCCACTCGACGAAGCGGTGATCCGCCTCTTGTCGCCGGACTCGTACCGCGCGCTCCGCGAGCTGAAGGACGGCAAGCGTGCGCAGATCGCGTCGCTCGCCGAGCGGCACAACGTGCGGGAGCCGAGCCTGTGGTACGTGTCGTACTATGGCCTGCAACCGGAGTCGCGATTCAGCGCGACCGACGTGGTGATCAATAGCGCGGGCCGCGAATACCGGCCGCTCGAATTCATTCCCCTGTCGGCCGGCTTTCGCGACCAGAAAGTGCGGCAGCGCGAGACGCAGAGCGCGATCTACCTGTACGAGGATGGCCCGAATCCGGACCAGGCGTTGGCGGTCACGGTCGAGGGCGTGCCGAACGCCGCATGGGAGTCGATTCTGCGAACGGTCGAGCGGGAGCGGGCGGCAATCAGGTCACGAGTGCCGAAATAGCGAACTCTTCAGCTGCGCACTGTAGACGCTGCACGCACCACTTCAGACCTATCGGTTTCACGCAGTAGAATGCCGGCACCTCAACACCGCGAGTCGTACGATGGTCCTTACTCCTCTTCGAAAGCTTTCGGCAAACCCGGTCGCGACGCTGGCCGACGAGTGGGTCGGCGCGATCGGCGCGGCGCTGGCCGATGCGAACGCCGATCGCGCCCGCATCACGCGCGAGACGCTGACCGATCTCCTCTATCCCGCGTACGCGGGAAACTACGATACGGCGATCGAAGACGCGGCGCTCCCCGCGGCGACGAGGCTCGCGCTGGCGTCGCTCGATCCGCGCAACGTCACGCTCGAGCCGGAGTACTATGGCGAGTGCGACGATGCCCGCTTCCAGCGCGTCAAGCCGCTTCTCTGGCTCTGGTACTCCTTCGATCGCTCGCCGCTCGGCGGCCAAAATGTGGACGTGGGCGTCAAGCTGCGCCGCGTGCTGGCGCCGCACATCTTCAAGCGCGTGGGCGAAAACTTCAAAGCGTTCCAGCACGTCGAATTCTCGTTCGGGTACAACATGGAGGTCGGCGACAACGTCGTCGTCCACCGGCACGTTCTGCTCGACGACCGCGGCGGGCTCGTGCTCGGCAACGACGTCTCGATCAGCGACTACGCCAACATCTACAGCCACACCCACAGCATCGTCGACCAGAAGGACGTGACCGACGCGCAGACGGTGCTCGAGGACGGCGTGCGAATCACCTATCACGCGACGGTGCTGGCGGGGGTGCGCGTGGGAACGCAGGGGATGGTGGGCGCGATGGCGCTGGCGACGAAGCCGGTGCGGCCGTACCACGTGAACGTCGGGATTCCGGCCAAGGCCGTACGGGTGAAGCCGAACGCGCCGCCGGAATCGGTCGTGCACACGGCATCCGCTGCGCGAGGACGATAACCCGCCATGCGATCGATGCTCTCGCTCATTCCGCTCGTACTTGTCTCGCCGCTCTTCGCGCAGACGCCTGGCGCGCTCGCGCGCGATACCGGCGTCGCGGCGCGGATCGCGCGAGTAGAGGGGGGACTCCTCCCGCCGATCGCCATCGCCGGCGCGGCCGAGACGCGCTCCTCCGTTCAGCAGCGCATGGCGCATTACCACGTGCCCGGCGTCAGCATCGCGGTGATCAACGACGGACGCATCGAATGGGCGCGCGGCTACGGCGTGCGTGAATTTGGCGGCACGACAGCGGTCGATACCTCCACGCTCTTCCAGGCCGGCTCCATCTCCAAGCCGGTGGCGGCCACGGCGGCGCTCCGGCTGGTCAACCAGAAACAGCTCGACCTCGACGCCGACATCAACAGCGCGCTGCGCTCGTGGAAGGTGCCGTCGAACGCCTTCACGACGCAGAAGCCTCCCACGCTGCGGGCGATACTCAGCCACAGTGCTGGGTTCACTGTGCACGGATTTCCGGGCTACGATGCGGACGCCCAGGTGCCGACCGTGGTGCAAGTGCTCGACGGCGTGGCGCCGGCGAACACCGCGCCGGTGCGTGTGGACGTGATGCCGGGAACGATCTGGCGATACTCGGGCGGCGGCATCACGATAGCGCAGCTGGCGATGACCGACGTCACGGGACGCGCGTTTCCCGAGCTAATGCGCGAGCTCGTGCTCGCGCCGATCGGGATGACGCACAGCACGTACGAGAACCCGCTCCCCGCGGCGTACGCGCGATCTGCGGCGACGGGTCACGAGCGCCTCGATACGCCGGTGCACGGCAAGTATCACACGTATCCGGAGATGGCCGCGGCCGGCCTCTGGACGACGCCGTCCGATCTGGCGCGGTGGGCGATCGAGATCCAGCGCGCCTCCGCCGGCCAATCGGCGCGCGTGCTCTCGCAGGCGATGACGAAGCAGATGCTCACGCGACAGTTCGGGAGCTGGGGACTCGGCGTCGCGCTGAGCGGCAGTGGACACTTCGCCGCGTTTGGCCACGGCGGCCGCGACGAGGGATTCGTCGCGCAAATCACGGCAACGATCGACGGTGGCCGTGGCTATGTGATCATGACGAACGGCGTCAGCAGTGCGCTGCTGGGTGAGATCGACCGCAGCATCCGCGATGCGTACGGGTGGCCCGACACGCCGCGACGGACGATGACGCGCGGCAACGAGAACGCCGCGTCGTTGGGCGCGCTGGCCGGGCGCTACCGCTTCGTGAGCGGCGGCGACACGCTCATCGCGAGCGTCACGCTGGAGAGCGGCGCGCTTTACCTGCAGATGCCAGGCGAGCAGCGCGAAGAGCTGATCCCGGAGTCCGCGCTGGCGTTCTTCACGCCGGTGGGCGTACGCGCGTCGTTCGTGCGCGCGGGGGAGTCGCCGGCGAGCGAGCTGGTATTGGACGTGGGGCAGAAGCTGCGGCTCGCTCGCATGCCCGAGTGAGCGCAGCGGAGTGCGCTCAGCGCACGCGCAGCGTCTTCTCCAACACGCCCGCGTCACCGCCTCGCAGCAGCATCTCGATGTGGACGATCGCGTCCCTCGAGCGCGGCCACGACACCCGCGCCATCGCCGGATCGAACGCCAGCCACTCGGCGCGCTGGTGTTCCGCACTGAGCGTGGGCTGAGCACCGGGCGCCACCACGGCGGCAAACACGGCGGCGAGGGTAATCGTGCCGGTGCCGAGCGCGTGCAGGTAAAATGGCTGAACGATCACGCTGTACAGGCGCTCCGCCGGGAGCCCCGTCTCTTCCGCTAGCTCGCGTAACGCGGCCTCTTCCGGACGTTCGTCGCCATCGACGTGGCCGTGCACGACTTCCCACGCGCCGGTCGAGCGCGTCCCCGACGCGCGCTGGAGCAGGAGTAGCTGCCACGCGCTTCCGCGCCGGCGCAACACGTACACGTCCACCGTCGCGGCTCGGATCTCGGTCACAGAATCGACCAGAAGGCGCGGTTCACGTCCGCCGAGAAGGTCCATCGTCCCCCTCGCAACCCGCGCGCGACGTCGAAGCGGACGAGATCGAACAGGAACATCGAGCCAAGGCCCACCGACGGGAAAAATCCCTGCGCGCGCGCCGCGACAGGCATCGCGCCGTCGACGTAGGCCACGTGCGCGTACGGAGCGAGCGTCATGCGCGCCGGCGATCGACCAAAGCCACCCAAGTCGAGCGAAAAGAACGGCGCGCCGATCTGCCACTCGACGTGCGCGCTCGCGCCGAGGCGTGAGGCGAACTCGTGATACGCGTAACCCGGCGCGGAGATCGGGCCGCCCAGGTAGACCAGCGCTTGCGGCGCGACGTCGGGCGAGCCGGCCACCGCGCCGAGCGTGGCGCGCGTGACGAGACGCGCGCCGCCGATCGGACGCTCGACATCCGCGGTGAGAAATCCGCGCGCCCAGTCGGGCGCCGCGCCCCGCGTCACCCGCATCGCCTCCAGCCGCGCGCGCCACCTGAGCTCGGTGCCGAACAGCGAGAGTGCGGTGGGATGCTCCGCTTCGAGTCCGAGCGCCGCACCATCGAGCGGCGCGGCGGCAATCGTGCGGGCGTAGCGGCCCGTGGCCGGCGTCCCACGTACGCCGAGTGAATCGTGTCGCTCGACCGCCGCGCGCAGCCGCCATGCGGCGCCGCCGGCCGTGCCAAGCTCGGCGACGAGCCCCGCCGCACGCACGTCGAAGGGCTCGGTGTAGTCGCTCCCATATTCCTGCGCCGCCAGACTGTTGGTGACGAGCGACCGCTCCTGTACGTCGTCGGCGAGGCGATAGTCGCGCTCGGCGAACGCGCTCAGTGAGCGGCCTGAGGCGAAGGCGCGCGACAGCGCGACCCGGCCCTTGGCCTCGTGGTCCGCGATGCCGAATCGCCCGCGTGCGTCGACACTCACGCCGCTCCCCATCCGGGCGATGCCGCCGGCGCCCAAGGCGAGCCCTTCGGCGCGGTTGACGCGGGCAAAGTCGGAGATGCGCACGGCGGCGAGCGAGGCGCCAGTCGTGCGCGCGAGCGCCTGTGCGCGCACCAGCTCGCGCGCCTCGGCACGGACGCGCGCGACGTCTTCGTCCGTCACCGCGCGCACGTCGGGTGGGAGGGAGTCGAGCACGCGGCCGGCGAACGGATGCGCGCGCAACGTCTTGGCGTCGGCGAAGGCGATCTCCTCGCCGCCGAAGATGCTGGGCGCGAGCCCGACGTTGATCTTGTAGTTGCCGATCTCCCAGCGGCCGCGGATGATACCGCGCGCCGGATAGTCGAGCCACGTCCCGCCGCGCCGGATCTCCACCTCCTGGCGACTTGGGAGCCAGAAGCGGCCTTGCACGAGCGCGTTCTCGAGCACGATCGACACGTCCTCGAGCTCCCTGTCGATCAGCGCGCCTCGGGTGAAGTCAAAGGCCATTCGCACGACCTCGGCAGACGTCGTGTCGATGAATACCGCGCCGATGATGCGCGCAGCGCGCTCGTTCTTGGGGCGCACGCGCACCTCGTACACGTCGAGCGTCTTGCCGGGAAGCCGTATTTTGACGGAGTCGCGTATGGCGAAGTCGTACTCGCCGAGTCCGGCCGACGAGAGCGGGTGTGGTACGTCGCGCACCTCGTCGCCATCCCCGACCCGGATGATGCTCGGGAAATTATTCTGGACGACGCCGAGGTGATCACGGTGGTATTGAATGTCGGTCGGTAAAAGGAGCGTGTCGCGCCGGCCCACGACGATCTGCTTGCTGAGGTTCGGCGCGCGCCAGTAGACTTCCAGCGCGAGCTCGTCGGCCTTCACCACCTTCGGCGGCTCGCGCAGCCCTTCACCGAGCTGCGCGAGAAAGGTGAGATAGCCGTGCGCCGTCGCCGTGTAGTCCGCGAGGGCGGTGTCAGCGAGCTGCTCGGCGCGGCGCCGCGTGGCGCGCTCGACCAACGCACGAGCGCGCGGCGTATTCCACCTGCTCGGTTCCTGCGCGCGCACGGGCACGACCGACGACATCAGCACGACCACCAGCCGCAGCATCACGACCATCACCGGCGGAGCCGCGAGAAATTTGGGCATGGTTCGGAAATGTCATCGCGTGCGACCGGCGCGGCAAGCGAGCGCGTGGGCGTGACCGTCGAGCGGTTTCGGTCGCTGGCCGCGACGGCGCGCGACGGCACGCGGTCGTCACTCGTTCCCGTGTGGCGCGACGTGCTGCTCGACGCCGATACGCCGGTAACAGCGTTCGCCAAGATCCGGCGTGGGCCGTTCGCCTTTCTGCTCGAATCGGCGCCGGCGGGAAGCGAGACGTGGTCCCGTTATACCTACCTGGGGAGCGAGCCCCGGCAGGCCTGGCGGCTGCGCAATGGCGCGGTCGATCACTGGACGACCGAGCGCGGATGGCACGGCGACGAGCGGCCTCCCGACGCGTTCGAGTCGCTGCGGATGCTGCTGACGGAGCACGAGCCGATCGAGGTGCCGGAGCTCGGCGGCTTCTGGTCCGGCGCCGTCGGCTTCTTCGGCTACGACGTGGTGCGATTGATCGAGCGGCTCCCCAACGCGCCGCCGGTGGCGCTCGATATTCCCGACGCGCTATTCGTCTTCACGAACGCGCTCATCATCATCGACAATCTCAAGTCCCAGGCGCGCATCGTCGTCGGCGTGCCGGTCGCCGCGGGGGCGAGCCACCAGGAGATCGCCGCGCTCCACGCCGGCGCGATGGCGACGATCGACGAAACGGTCGCGCGGCTGCGCGCGCCGTCGACCATCGGCTCCCTCGATCTCGATGCCTCCGCGCCGCCGGCGACCGGACGGTCGACATACGCGCGCGCGAAATTTCTGCGAGACGTCGAGCGCATTCGCGAGTACATCGTCGCCGGCGATTGCTTCCAGACGCTGCTCGCCCGGCGCATCGAGGTCCCCCACGACTTCGACTCGGCATCGCTCTACCGAGCGCTGCGCGCGATCAATCCGTCGCCGTACATGTTCCACTTGGTGCTCGACGGCGTAGAGCTCGTCGGGAGCTCGCCCGAGCTCCTGGTACGCGTCGCCGACGATCGCGTCACGGTGCGCCCGATCGCCGGCACGCGCCCGCGCGGCGCGACCGCCGGCGAGGATGCCGCGCGATCGGCCGAGCTGCTGGCCGACGACAAGGAGCGAGCCGAGCACGTAATGCTGGTGGACCTCGGACGCAACGACGTCGGCCGTCTCGCACGCTACGGCACCGTGCGGGTGACCGATTTCATGGTGGTCGAGCGCTACAGTCACGTACTCCACATTGTGAGCGAAGTCGTCGGCGATCTCCCGCCGGGCACGTCCGCGCTCGGCGCCTTCGCCGCGACCTTTCCCGCGGGTACGATGACTGGCGCGCCCAAGGTTCGCGCGATGGAGATCATCGACGAGCTCGAGCCGGAGCGCCGCGGCGCCTACGCCGGCGCCGTCGGCTACCTCGCCGCCGGCGACCAACGGATGGATCTCGCGATCACGATCCGGACGTGCGTGATCGCCAACGGCGTGGCGTCCGTGCAGGCGGGCGCCGGCATCGTCGCCGACTCCGTCGGCGAGCGGGAATGGGAGGAGACCGAGGCAAAGGCGCGCGCCATGCTGGTGGCCATTGGCAAGGTCAGGAGCCAGGGGCGCCCGGGGTGATCGGTGATCGGTGATCGGTGATCGGTGTTCGGTTGGTGCGCGGTTCCCGATGGCGGAGACCGGCGGAACGCGGACGACCAATCACCGATCGCCGCCCCTAGTCCCTAACCCCCAGTGCCTAGATACTAGAGAATGCCGTTCAAGCTGACGTCGACGGAAGGCGACATGTCATTCGAGCTGCGCACCGGATCGCGGCAAGTGGTCGGGCGCGCGTTCAGCAGTGACATCCCGCTCTTCGATCCGACCATCTCGCGCCGGCACGCCGAGCTCGAGCGCGATGCGAGCGGCGTGCGCGTAAAGGATCT
>JBDUCS010000045.1:0-16285 GCA_040003335.1 Gemmatimonadaceae bacterium
GCCGGCCCGGCGAGCCGCTGGAGAAGACCCTCAACCGCGCCGACGAGAACGTGCTTGCGGTGCGGGTGATCGAGCGGGCACCCGGGTCGGTACGGAGCCCGGAACCCTAGGAGCACAACGAATCTCGAAAAACGAAAATGGCGGATGATCTCAACCGCACCAGTTGGCCCGCGTTTCGTCGTTTCGACGTTCGTTTTTTTGGGTTCAGGCAGTCCATTTGGCCGCCCGGATCGCGCAATCCAGTGTGGGGAACCAAATCCACTGGACGGCGATTCTAGTGACCATGCAACGTATATCGAGACTGTTTCTAGCCGCGTTCGCTGCCGGGTCGACCGGCGCCGCGGTGAACCGCGCGGCCGCGCAGGCCGCCCTGCCGGCGAGGGTCGCCGTGCAGCCGACTGGAGGGCAGAAAGTGACGCACGACTTCAAGAAGCCGAGCGACGCGGAGCTGAAGCAGAAGCTCACGCCGATGCAGTACCAGGTGACGCAGCACGAGGGAACGGAGCCACCGTTTCGCAACGAGTTCAACAACAACCACGAGGACGGCATTTACGTCGACGTGGTGAGCGGCGAGCCGCTGTTCAGCTCGCACGACAAGTTCGAATCGGGGACAGGCTGGCCGAGCTTCACCAGACCGATCGATCCGGCGAACATCAGGACCAAGACCGATCGCGTGCTCTTCATGTCCCGCACCGAGGTCCGCTCCGCACATGGCGACTCGCATCTGGGTCACGTGTTCGACGACGGCCCCAAGCCGACGGGACTCCGCTACTGCATGAACTCCGCTGCGATGCGATTCATTCCGGTTGCGAAGCTGGAGGCGGAGGGGTACGGCGAGTACGTGAAGGTGTTCGAGGGAGCGAAGAAGTAGCTCCGGCAAAACGAATCACGAAAAACGAAAATGGCGCGGAGAGCTCTCCCGCCATTTTTGTTTTTCGTGTTCCGTTTTGTCTTCTGCCGGTCCGCCGCGTATCCTAAACCCTCCCCAACGAAGAGTTCAGGACATGGCTCGCTTCAATCCGACGCTCAAAGAGAGCGTGTTCAAGTCGGCCTACGTGAGTGCCGGCGCCGAGCGGATGACGCTGCAGGGAACGGTCATCAAGTCGTTCCTGCTGATCGCACTCACGATTTTCTCCGCGACGTGGGTGTGGGCGAACGTCGCCACAAAGCCGTTCATCGTGGGGCCGGCCATCCTCGTCGGAGCGCTCGGTGGCCTCGTCGTCGCGCTGATCACGACGTTCCGCCCGCAGTCCGCGCCGATCACCGCGCCGATCTACGCGGTTCTCGAAGGGCTCGCGCTCGGCGCCATCTCCGCGATCTACCAGGCGCGGTTCAAGGGCCTGCCGTTCGAGGCAATCGGCCTCACGTTCATGGTCGCGCTCGGCATGCTGGTCGCCTACCAGACGGGATTGCTGCGCGCGACGGAGACGTTCAAGCGCGTGGTCATCTCGGCGACCGTCGGGATCATGTTCTTTTACCTCTTCGCGATGGTTGTCCGCTTGTTCGGCGTGCCGATGCCGTTTCTGCATGACTCCAGTCCGCTGGGAATTGGGATCAGCCTGGTGATCACCGGCGTCGCGGCGCTGAATCTCATTCTTGATTTCGATCTGATCGAGCAGGGCGCCAAGAACGGCGCCGCGAAGTACATGGAGTGGTACGGCGGCTTCTCGCTCCTCGTCACGCTCGTCTGGCTTTATCTCGAGATCCTTCGCCTCCTCAGCCGCCTCCAGCGTCGCTGACGTCTGACTGGTATTCGGATCGTGAAAGGCTCCCGGGCAACCGGGAGCTTTTCTTTGTCGTCTCGCCGGGGCCCCTGTGAATCCTGTCTAAACGAAGGTTCAGAGGCCTGACCGCGAATGACTGACCGCGTCGGGTAACGTTCGCTTGGCCGCAGAGCAGACAGGATTCACAGGAATTACAGGATTGCTCCGACGCCACACGGATGCGCTTTTCGACATCGGCCCTCAGGTTCCGAGATCCGGTAAGATCCGCTTTGATCCGCCTCCAATCTTCGTCATAGATGCGTGGCCAGTGGCGCCGACCGTGAACTTCAACGCAAGCGCGCCGAGCGGGAAACCACGTATCACAGCTGTGCGTTCGACCAAACACCACATCGAACCACTTTCCGGAGCAGCGCCGATGACCGACACGGAGATCCCCACACGGACGCTCGGCAGACAGGGGCTCGTCACATCCGCCATCGGACTTGGTTGCATGGGGATGTCCGAGTTCTACGGGCCCGCGGACGAGCGAGAGTCGATGGCCACGATGCACCGTGCGCTCGAGCTCGGCGTCACGTTGCTCGATACGGCCGACATGTATGGCCCGTTCACCAACGAGGAGCTCGTGGGCCGGGCGATTCGCGGCCGGCGCGATCGCGTCGTGCTCGCGACGAAGTTCGGCAACGTGCGCGACCCGAACGATCCGACCAAGCGCAGTATCAACGGACGGCCAGAGTACGTGCGGCAGGCGTGCGATGCATCGCTGCGCCGGCTCGGCGTCGACGTGATCGACCTTTACTATCAGCACCGCGTGGACCCCAACACGCCGATCGATGAGACCGTCGGCGCGATGGCGGATCTCGTGCGCGACGGCAAGGTGCGCTTCCTCGGGCTCTCGGAGGCGGCGAGCGAGACGATTCGGCGCGCACACGCCGTGCATCCGATCAGCGCCGTGCAGACCGAGTATTCGCTGTGGTCGCGCGATCCCGAGGGCGGCGTGCTCGAGACCACGCGGTCGCTGGGGATCGGCTTCGTCGCCTATTCGCCGCTGGGCCGCGGCTTTCTCACCGGGCAGATCAAGCGCTTCGAGGATCTCGCGGCCGATGACTTTCGCCGCGCGAGCCCCCGGTTTCAAGGCGACAACTTCCAGAAGAATCTCGATCTCGTCGGCCGCGTCGAGGCGATCGCGCGTGAGAAGGGGTGCACCGCGGCGCAGCTCGCGCTGGCGTGGGTGATGGCGCAGGGCGGCGACATTGTCCCCATTCCCGGCACGAAGCATCGCGCGCGTCTCGAGGAGAATGCCGCAGCCGTTCGCGTGACGCTCACGTCCGAGGACCTGCGCCGTATCGATGCCGTCGCGCCGAAGGGTGCCGCCGCCGGCGACCGCTACTCGGAAGCCGGGATGCGCACCTTGAACCTGTGACCGCAATTCGTTTTGTGTTTGCCAGCTTCGTTTTTCGCCATTTGTTTTTGGATGGTACGTTGCCGGCATGACCCGGAAGTCGGCCACGTCGCTCATTCAGCCCAGTGCCTTGGCGGCGCGCGTGGCGATCGCGATCGCCGGCTTTTGTGCGTGCCTCGATCTCTATCCGACACAGCCGATGCTGCCGCTGTTCGAGCGGCTCTTCGGCGTATCCAAGGCCGGGGCGTCCCTCACGGTGAGCGCGACGACGCTCGTGGTGGCGCTCGTCGCGCCGCTGTCCGGCGCGCTCGCCGACCGCCTCGGTCGCAAGCGCGTGATCGTCGCCGCGACGCTGCTGCTCTCCATCCCGACGGCGCTCGCCGCGACCGCGACGACGCTGCCGGCGCTGATCGTTTGGCGGCTGGCGCAGGGACTGTTCATTCCCGGCGTGCTGTCGGTTGCAATCGCGCACATCAGCGACGAGTGGGCCGAAGGCGGCGTGGGAGCGGCGATGGCGGCGCTGGTCACGGGGAACGTGATCGGCGGTTTCAGCGGCCGGCTCGTCGCTGGCGCCGTCACGCACGCATGGGGTTGGCGCTACTCGTTCCTCGCCCTCGGCGCGATCAATCTCGCCGGCGCGCTCGTCACGTGGCGCTACCTGCCGCCGGACCGCCACTTCACGCCGCATGCGCCGGCGGCGACTC
This sequence comes from Gemmatimonadaceae bacterium, assembly GCA_040003335.1. Classification (GTDB taxonomy): domain Bacteria; phylum Gemmatimonadota; class Gemmatimonadetes; order Gemmatimonadales; family Gemmatimonadaceae; genus JALZAE01. The sequence continues at coordinate 3,828 of JBDUCS010000045.1, forward strand.
GGCGCATCTCGCCCAGCGTCGTCATCGATCGGATCAAGTCGGTGATGAGCGGCCGCCTCCTCGTGTCGTACGCCGTCGGCTTCAACGTGCTCTTTTCGCTCGTCGCCACGTTCACGTACGTCACGTTCCGGCTCGCCGAGCCACCGTTCTCGCTCGATCAATTCGAGCTCAGCGCGATGTTCGCTGTGTACCTCGTGGGCGCGGTCGTCCTCCCGTTCGCCGGCCGCTTCATCGACCGAGTGGGGCCGCGCACGGTACTCGCGGTCGCCCTCTCGACGGCGATCACCGGTGCGCTCCTGACGCTATCGGGCCGGCTAACCGTGGTCGTGATCGGGCTCAGCATGTGCGCGGCGTCGGCCTTCGTCTGCCAGTCGTCATCGACGAGCTACCTGCGCGTGGTCGCGCCACGTGGCGCGCGGGGCGTCGCGTCGGGCGTCTACATCTCGATCTACTACATCGGCGGGAGCGTCGGTGCGGTGCTCCCGGCAGTGGCGTGGAGGGCCGGCGGCTGGCCGGCATGCGTCGCGCTGGTGGTGGCCGTGCAGCTGGTGACGCTCGTGCTCGCGTCCACGCTCGAGCGTAAGGGGCGCGCCGCGCCGCTCGACGAGGTGTCGGAGGTGGCGACGGTGGCGTGATGACTGGCGTGGTGCGCTGCGCGCCGCCCATTATGATCTTCCCCTCTCTTGAGAATCGGCTCATGCGCGTTCGCGCCCTACACCCGCTCATCCTGCTCGCCGCGCTCGTCCTGGCGCCCGTCGCGGCGGCGCCGCTCGCCTCGCTGCGCGCGGCGACGATCGACAAGCGCGTGCGCGAGTCCGATCCTGCGGGATCGTACACCTATTCGCTCGACGTCGAGGACGGCAAGGTGACGGGCACGCTCGTCATCACGCACCCGGCGACCGGCTATGCCGCCGTGATCACGAGCAGCCGCACGCAAGGCGAGCTCAAGGCACGCTCGGTCGAGGTCACCGGCGACCACGCGGTGCTCATCTTTGACACGGAGTTCGGCACTTTCACGGTCGACATGACGACCGCCAACGCCGCCATCGCCGCAACGTGGAAGCTCGCCACCACGGACGGGAGCCAAGGCGGCACGATGGAGCTCCAGAAGGTCAAGCCGTAGGGTAGCGTCGCGCTGGCGCGCGCGTGCACCGGCACGCATTCTAGTCGCGCGTGAGCCGTCACTCATGATGACGGTCCGACGAGTACGTCCTCGATTCCCTTGACACGAGGGCACCACCATCGCCGATCCTGGTACGCCCGCACACACGGTCACCCAATTGCTGGATGACGCGCGCCGCGGCGACAGCTCGGCCTTCGACCGCCTCTTGCCGCTGCTCTACACGGAGCTGCGCGGGATAGCGCAGCGCCACATGCGCGGCGAGCGGCCGGACCACACGCTGCAGCCGACGGCGCTCGTGCACGAGGCGTTTCTCCGCCTTGTCGGCCCCACGCCGGCGCCGTTCGAGGATCGCACGCACTTTCTCCGTGCCGCGTCGCAGGCGATGCGGCGCGTGCTCGTCGACCACGCGCGCGCGCGCAACGCCGCCAAGCGCGGTGGCGCCTTCCGCGTCACGCTCGACGAATCGGTCGCTGCGGCCGACGAGCGCATCGTCGACCTGCTCGTGCTCGACGATGCGATGACGCGGCTCGCCGCCGCCGAGCCGCGGTGGGCGCAGGTGGTCGAGCTCCGCTTCTTCGGCGGACTCGAGGTGCCGGAGGTCGCCGAAGCGCTTGGCATCTCCACCGCGACCGCGAAGCGCGACTGGCAATTCGCCAAGGCATGGCTGGCCCGCGCGCTCGGCGAGGGCCGGACGGGAGACGCCGAGGAGACGCGGTGAGCGACACGCCCGAGCGGCTGCGCCGGCTGCGCGAGCTGTTCGACGCGGTGATGGATCTCCCGCCCGCCGACCGCGACTCCTACCTGGATCAGGTCACGGCGAGCGACCCGCTCCTCCGGCGCGAGGTCGAAGCGCTCATCACCTCGTCGGACATGACGGACGTGCGGCTCGAGTCCCCGATGGGCGCGCGCGCTTTTCCCCCGCCCGACGCTGCGCCGCTCGTCGGGCAGCGGCTCGGCGCCTACGACGTCGTGCGGCTCGTCGGCATGGGCGGCATGGGCGCGGTCTACGAAGCGGTCCGAGCCGACGATCAATACCGCAAGCGCGTCGCGATCAAGATCGTGCAGCGCGGGCTCGACTCGGATCTCACGCTCGCGCGCTTCCGCCGCGAGCGGCAGATCCTTGCCTCGCTCGAGCACCCGAACATCGCGACGCTCCTCGACGGCGGCGTGACGCCCGACGGGCGCCCGTTCCTCGTGATGGAATTCGTCGAGGGCGACCCGATCACCACCTGGTGCGACGCGCGCGCCCGCTCCATCCGCGAGCGGGTCGCCCTCTTCCGGCAGGTGTGCGGCGCGGTGCAGCACGCGCACAAGAATCTCGTCGTGCACCGCGACCTCAAGCCGGGCAACATCCTCGTCACCGACGATGGCACGGCGAAGCTCCTCGACTTCGGCATCGCCAAGCTGTTGGGCGACGAGGGCGACGACGATGCCATGCCGCTCACGCGCGGCGGCGCGCGCGCCTTCACGCCGGAATACGCGAGCCCCGAACAGATCCGCGGCCTCCAGCTCTCGACCGCGTCCGACGTCTACTCGTTAGGCGTCGTCTTCTTCGAGCTGCTGGTCGGGCGACGGCCGCATCTCTTCACGAGCCACGCGGTGATCGACATCGAGCAGGTGGTGCTCACCGCCGCGGTGCCGCGCCCAAGCGCCGTGGTTACGGACGACGCGGCGGCGCGGCGCGGTGAGCGCACGGCCGACCGCCTGCGCCGCCGGCTCCGTGGCGAGCTCGACCAGATCGCGCTGATGGCGCTGCGTCCCGAGCCCACGCTGCGGTACGCGTCTGTCGACGCCTTCGACGACGACCTGCGCCGCCATCTCACCAGTCTCCCGATCGCGGCGCAACGCGGCTGGGCCGGCTACCGCCTGCGTAAGTTCGCGCAGCGCAATCTCGCCGCCGTCACCGCGTCCGTGCTCGTCCTTCTCGCCCTCATCGGCGGCGTCATCTCGACCACCGCGCAGGCGCGTCGCGCGCGTGCCGCGCAGCTCAAGTCGGATCGCGTGAGCGGGTTCCTCGCCGAGCTCCTCGCGTCGGTGCGTCCTGAGAGGGGAGGCCGCGACGTACCCGTCTCCGAGGTGCTCGACGGCGCGGCGAAACGCATCGAAACCGAGCTCGCCGGCGAACCGGCGGTGCGCGCCGAGCTCGAGAGCGTGATCGGCGGAAGCTATCAATCGCTCGGCCGCTACGATGACGCGAAGCGCCACCTCGACACCGCGCTTGCGTTGCGCCGCCGCGTCGACGGTGCGCGAAGCAACTCGGCCGTCATCGGCCTCAACAACGTCGCCGGACTTTTCCTCGCCCGCGGGGAGCTCGACAAGGCCGACACCATGTTCCGCGAGGCGCTGGCACTCAAGCGCGGCACCTCCTCCAAACCCGACACGCTTCTCGCCTCGGTGCTGGACAATCTCGGGAGCGTCGCTCACGGGCGGGGCCAGGATCTCGAGGGTGAGACGTTTCATCGCCAGGCACTGGCGATCCGGCGCGACATCTCGGGCCCGCGCAACGACATGGTTGCCTTTTCACTCAACAACGTCGCGGTATCCCTCGGCGACCAAAACAAGTGGGCCGCGGCGGAGTCGCTGCACCGGCAGGCGATCGCGATTCTCGAGGCGAACCATCCCACGCCGCACCCGCTCGTCGCCGACGCCATGAACGCGCTCGCGACCGCGCTCGACCTGCAGGGAAAGAACGCCGCCGCCGAGAGCGCGTACGTCGAGACGGTGACGATGCGCCGCAAGCTCCTCGGACCCGAGCATCCCGACTACGCCTTCACCGTCTTCAACTACGCGATGTTCGAGTTCGACCAGAAGCGGTACGCGCACGCGATGGAGCTGGCGAGCGAGGTCTTGTCGCTGCGCGGCAAGTCGCTGCCGGAGAGCCATCCGTCCGTCGCCGCGGCTCTGCAGACGGTCGGCCGCTGTCTCGACCAGCTTGGCGACACGCCGGGCGGCGCGCGCGCGCTCACGGAGAGCCTCGAGCTGCGCAAGAGGTATCTCCCGGCCGGCAGCTGGCTGATCGCCAGCTCCGAAGGCGTCCTCGGCGAGCACTACGTCCTGACGAAGGAGTATCGCAGGGCCGAGCAGCTGCTGCTGCACACGGACGAGGTGCTGCGGGGCGTGATGGGCGCGGATAGCCCGCGCACGCAGACCAACGTCAAGCGAATCGTCGCGTTGTACGACGCATGGGGGCAGCCCGAGAAGTCGGCGGCCTTCAAGGCGAAGCTCGTCGCCAAATCGCCCTGAGCCATCGCCGGCCGGTCTTCCGCTTTACAGGATGATGCGATGGGCGCGCGAAATCCGAGCGGGGGCGGCGATGGTCCGAATCATCATCCGGCACATCAGCGGCTCGCGGGCGACCGAGGTGGACGTCATCCCCCTCGGCGCGCATCGCGAGCTGATCCTGGGGCGCGCCGCGTCCGCCGCGGTGCGCTTCGATCCGCACGCCGACGGCAGCGTCGGGCGCCACCACGCGCGCATCGGATGGACGGACGAGCAGCCAACGCACTTCGTGCTGTCCGACCTCGGCAGCCGCAACGGCACGTTCGTCAACGGCCGTCGCATCATTCATCCCGTGGTGCTCGAGGCGGGCGACCGGGTGCAGTTGGGGACGCATGGTCCCGAGGTGGAGGTGAAGTGGGAGCTGACGGCGGCTGTCCCGGCCCGCTGATCGGTCAGCGTGGACGGCGCAGCTCCGTCCACGTCTCGTGGAGATCCTTCGTCGGGTCGAAATTCGGGTCGTCGCTCAGGATGTACTCGCCCTTGCCGTTGCTCCACGCCTGGTTGTAGCCGGCTGTCAGCTCCACGCGCTCGTGGCTCGACGGATCGATGAAGGTCTCGCGCCCGCGCACCGATTGGCTGTACTGCCCCGCCAACCGGTCCTGCACCGCCTGCTGCGCGTTGTACTGCGCCACGATGCTCTCGCTGATCTCACCCTGCGCCTTTCTCCAGATCGCGGCGCGGTCCATCGCGCCCTGCTGTTGCGCCGAGCCGATGCCCGCCAGGATCTGCTGCGCGGCGACGATCCACTGAAGGTTTGGGCGGGTGGATCCGACGATCGTCGCGTACAGCTTGGACCGGCGCTCGAGCTCGCCGGCGGGCGCACGCATCGCGGTGAGGTTGCCCGCCGTGATGTTGTACGATTGCACCTGCGCCATCCCGCCGTTCATCGCCGCCGAGGCGGAGTACGCCGGGTGCGCGATGATCTCGACCGTGCCGGTGATCCACTCTTCCACCGGCTGCCCACCGACCTGATAGGCCAGCACGACCTTCGCCGCGTCGACGCGCACGCCCTTCACCGCGCCGGCCTGGATCATCTGCGCGTTCTGAGACTGCAGCATCGCCTGCTGTGCCTGCGCCACCTGCGGCAGTGGCTCGACGCGCACGACCTGCGCGCCGCGGCGGAAGCGCGGGATCACGCCGTTCTGGATGAAGTCGGCCGCGCCCACCGGCTGGCTCATGTCGCACGGGCGCAGCGCCGGCTGGAGCTGCATGGACTGGCGGCCGCTGGCTTGATTCATCGGATCGTCGTGCCACTGCCACGTGTACGGCGTAAAGAACTCGAACGACGACGATCCATCCGGACTCGACGCGTGCCCCGAGACGCGGACGAGATTCGCGGTGCAGCCGGTCGCCGGCCCCCACTCGACGCCACCTTCGAACGTCCAGTCCGCGGGAATGAGAAAGCGCGCGACTTCCACCGGTTCGCCGAAGCCGTGCCGGTCGAGGAGAGGCACCCACTTCATACGATAGTAGTTGCCCGGTGCCTCGTCGCCCGCCCACTCGTTAGGCACACCGCCGTCGTCCGATGCGAAACGCGCGCCGGGAACCCCCGGCGCGCGCTCCATGCTCGTGGGAACGAGCGATCCTGATCGCCGTCCCGGGAAGCGCACCCGAACTTGCTGGACTTGCCCCTGTCGGTAGAAGGTGATCTCGACCTGATCACCGGGGCGGTGCTCATCCAGAATGCGTCGCAGATCGGCGACGTGCATCACGCTCTGCTTGTCGATGGTGAGAATGACGTCGCCGGGCGCGATGCCGGCGGCCTCGGCCGGACTGCCCGGCTGAATCTGGCCGACGAGCGCGCCGCGCGTTTCGCGCAGGCCGAGCTGCTGCAAGTCCTGCTGCTCGACATCACGCGCGGCCACGCCGAGCGTGACCCGATCGCCCGACGGCGGGCCGCCGCGCTCTGCCGGCGCGGGGGCGGGTTCCTGGTCGGGAAAACGCGGAGTCGTGCTGCCGCCGCGCGGTCCGGTGGCGCTGCCGCCGCCGCCGAGCGTGAAGCTCGTCTCGATCGACTGCAGCGTTGGCGCGACGCTGTTGAACTCATTGCGTGGCGCGCTGATAATGAGCGCGTACCCCTGGCCCCCAGCCGACACGCCGGCAATGCGCAGGAGTGCCGCCACGCCCTTGGGGTTGGTGCCCGTGAACATGGCGTACGCCGCCGGCTGGCCCGAGAGCTGGAAGTCGCCCTTGTTCGCGCTCTGAAAGTTCTGCCACTGCTGTGCGTACTGCTGCGACACGTATCCGACGATCTCCTGTCCTGACGCGGGCTTCATCGGCGACACCACCACCATCGCCGTCCCGTTCGTGACGACGACGCCCTGGCCTTGCGGGACGGCGTTCCATCCCTGCGGCACCGAGAGTGCGAATCGTCCCGACGGGTCACGATACATGGAGCCGTCCTGGCGTTGGGCCGCGACCGACACGGCGAGTGCCGGAATCATCGCCGCGACCAGCGCGACGCGCGAACGAATGCGAAGCATTTTGGATCTCCTCTGCCGGTGATGTCGATGGGGCCGGTACTGGAGCGGCAGTCTCTTGTTGGGTAAAGCGTAGTTCGCGCGCGCGGGGGATCATCTTCAAGAACAAGCGGCACCGTCATCCTGAGGAGTGCAGCGACGAAGGATCTGCCGCTCGACCGGCCAAGCGCACTACAGTCCGCTACCCTTCGATTTTGGTGATGACAAAGCCCATCACGAAGAGCGCGATGGAGGCGCCGTAGCTGAGAAACTGCAATAGGCGCACGCGCGCGCAGCGGCCGGCGAGTGCCGCATCGTCGAGCGACGCGTAGCGCTTGAAGGTGAAGAAATTCCCCGCACTCACCGGCCGCCAATACCCGGCGCCCCACGCCGCGAACGAGAGAAACGTCGGGCTGCCGGCGCCGCCCCACGCGAGCGGAAATCGGTCGCGCACCTCGCGCAGCAGCTTCTCGCCGAGCACGAAGTACGCGAGCCCACTCAGGACGGTCGTCGCGAACAGCGCGACGAGAACGATCCTCATCACCACGTATTCGTTCATCGCGTGAGCCTCAGAAGAATGGCGAGTCCGATCATCACGGTCCCGAACACGGCCACGACGGCGATCACGCCCATCAGCACGCGGAGCCGCGGCGACACGCCGCCGCTCGCCGGTTGCGTGACGACGGGCGGCGGGTCGCGGTGGAGCTCCGCCGCGCGAGCGGACACATATTGCTGGCGAGCGCCGTCCATCCGCTGCCAGAGCTCGCGCGGCACGAGCGCCTTTACGGCGCCGCACATCGCCGCCGCCGCCTCGGCGCGGCCCGACTCCACGTAGGCCGGAATCTCCACCACGATCCCGCCGCCGTGCACCGTCATCCACTCGGCGCCACCGCCGACGGGGATCTCAGCGGCGTGCCAACCGCCGCTGAGGAGTCCGCGCTCGAGCATCGTACGGTAGAGCCACTCCATGTGCTCGCGCGCCAGCGTGAAGCGCTCGCTCCAGACCGGCGTGCTCGCCGATGGATAGTCGGGCACCACCACCAGCTCGCTGTCACCGCCGACGCCAATGCGGATGGTGTACTGCCAGTGATGCGGCGGCGGGAGCGGCGCGGCGCGCCATTCGTACTGTACGCTGAAGTCGCCCAGCGGAAGCGTCACGGCGCGCCGCCGGTCAGCCGTGGCCGGCATGGTCATCGACGTGTCCGTACTCGCCGGGGAGCTGCGAAGCCCCGTCCATCGGCTGCGGGAAAAACGCGACCGCGGGCGTCTCGTCCTGCTGCGGGAAGAACACGGCCGCGGGAGCCTCGTCGTGACTCTCGTGGTGATGCGAATCCCGGTGGTTCGGGTCGGTCAGGCTCAGCACGGCGGAGTTGAGCTCGTCCGCCGCCTGTGCGTTCAGCGCGACCGCCCCATCCACATCGCCGGCGGCGAGGTGTTCCATCATCTGCTGATGGAGCTCGGTGACGTGCTCCATGTGCTCCTTGGCGTGATCCTCTGGCGACTGAAAGTGATCGTGCACCGCCTCGATGATGTCGACGAGCGCGCTCGGCACCGTCTCCGTCACGAACAGCGTCAACGACTCGAGCGGCGACGATGCGCTCGCGCTCCCACGCGTCGCGTCGTCGGCAAGTGGCGACGGCGCCGAGGTCGCGTGGTCGTACGAGCCGCCGCCCGGAAATTCGGTGTCCGCCATGTCGCGCTCCCTCCGCTGAATTCCGAAAACGAATCACGAAAAACGAAGACGGCGATCGAGCTCGGCTGATGTTTTCGTTCTTCGTGGTTCGTTTTTTCTCTGTCCGCGATCCGGCTTACTCTGTCGCCGCGGATGAGTCGTGCGCCGCGTCGGCGCTGGTGTCGGGCGCCGCCACCGAGCCGTGATCGCCCGCGTGGCCATAGTCGGCCGCGGTCGCTGCGTGGTCGTCCGCGATGTGCGCGTAGTTCGCCGCCGTGTGGAGATCACCGGATTCGGCGTACGCCACGGAATCATGCACCGCCTCGTGCGCGATCTGCTGCTGCCAGTCCGCGTTGCCGAGCGCGGCGCCTTCCTTTTGCGCGTCGACGACCGTGGTGCCCACGTGCCCGCCGGCGTCGGCCGCGGCCTGCAGGTTCCACTCGGCGTCGTGTTGGAGCTCGTGCGCCTTGTGGTAGTCGCCTTCCTCGGCCGCCTTCGCCTGCTGGTGCTGGAGCGCCTCGGCTTCGATTTTGTGCGCGTCGGCATCCTGTGCCTTGTGCACGAGGTCGTCCAGCTCCTCCTGCGTCACCGGGTGGCCGAGGTCGTGCACCGCTTCAACGACCTGCGTGCTCGCCGACTGGGTCAGAGCGGCAGTGGCCGCGCTGACGTCGAGCTCGAGGTGCGACACCGCCTCGCCGATCGCGGAGCCGATGCCGGAGACCGTGCCGTCGTTCAATATGCTACCGACGGTGGCGCCGACGGTGTTGCCGATATCGCCCAGGAATGAATCTGCCATTGTCAGCTCCAGTGTGAGGAAAGCTTCGCTTCTCTAAAGGGCGTAACAAATGCCCGGCGAGGATCATCCCGCCGGCCTTATTCCGTGTGAGCCGCCGTCGCGTCGGCGGCGTGCGTGTCGGCCGCCGGCTCTTCGACGTGCGGCGGCTCGACGTGCGGTGTGTCGTCGACGTGCTCTTCGGCAGCCGGCTCCTCCTCGCGAGTCTCGTGGGAATGGTCGATCATTGAGCTGGTGGCCGAGTCGTGCGCGCTGTGCGGGTCGGTCGTCGCCGACACGTCCGCCGTCTGCACGACCACTTCCGTTTGGTGGGCCACCGGCGCCGACTCGCGCACGCCGTCGCGCGCAGCGTCGCGCACGGTGCCGACCGGCTTGCCGGCTACGCCGCCGACTGTTGGCTCGGCGACCGTCGCGTCCACGTCGGTCACCGCGTGCGCCTCGATCACCGGCACGCCCGCATCGGGATGATCCACGTGCACCGCCTCGTGCCCGTCGGCGTGCGCATCAAGCGGCAGCGCGTCGATCGTCGCGTGGGTCGCATCATGCGACATGGTAACGCCGACCTCGCCGCCCGTTCCCTGGCCCGCGCCTCCAGCGCTCGCGCCGCCGCCGTGCCCGTCAGCACCGCCGAGGTTCCGCAGGACGTCCGCCGCCGCGTCGTGCTGCTGCTGGAGGAGCTGCGTCGCCTCCTCGATGCGATGCTGGGCCGCCTCCATCAACTCCTGGCCCCGCAATTGATCGGCGCGCGATGCGCTCTGCAGCTGGACAGTGGCCGCGTCCTCCAACTTCGCGGCGTCGTTCGCCGCTTCCTCTACGTTGTGCGCCGTCGTGAACCAGCCGCCCTGCGGGCTCGTATCGGTGTGCCCCGTCGCCACGGCGTCGATGAGATGCTGTATCGCCTCTGGATCCTTCGCCAAAAGGTCATGGAGCTGCGCGGCGGCGTTGTCGAGCTCCGGGACGACGACGGTGGGCATGGGTGGGGCCTCGGTCGCGGCCGAGCCCGTCGCAGACGGCGCGTTCGCCGCAGCGTCGACGTGTGCGTCTAGCGATACCGCCGGAAGCTCGATTTCCTGCGGTACCGGCGGCGGCGTGGCGCCTTCGACGAGCTGTTCGACGATGCCGCCCAACCCGCCGCCCACCCCCTGAAGGAGGTCGGTCATGTTCGACGGATTCAGCGCGCCGTCGCGCTCCAGCATGTGCCCCATCTGCTCGAGCGCGGGGGCGATCTGTTGAAGAACGCCTGCCTCGATGATGGGGGCGACCACTCCGCCCAATTCCTTCGCGATGTCTCCGAACATGCTGTCTGCCATTGGTGCTCCCTCGTTGCGCTGTCGAAACTATTGGTCTTGTGTCATCGCTTCGGGTGGTTGCGGCGGTGTTGGCGCGGGCGGCTCCGGCGGCTTCGTACCGACCGCGAGCACGGCGCGGCACGCCGCGTTGGGGCACCGCACGTTCACCGTCTCGCCGCCCGCGATCGCGCTCCGCGGAATGCGCATCCCCTCTTTGCACTTCACGCAGGTGAGTCGGATCGTGTCCGTCTCCGATGCCGGAGGCGCGGCGGCCGTCGCCGGTGTCGATGTTGGAGCGGACGGGGCCGCTTTCTTCGGAGAGACGGTGAGCACCGTCCGGCACGCCGCGTTCGGACAGCGGACGTTCACCGGCTCGGTTCCCGCGAGGGCGCTCTTTGGAATGCGCATCGCCTCGTTGCACTTCACGCAAACGAGACGGATGCTGTTCGGATCATCCGGTGGTGGCGCGCGCTTGGCCGCATCGGCCGGGGGCGCGGTCTTGGGCGCCTCCGGCTTGGCGTCGGCGGCCGGATCGGGCGGTGCCCAGTGATCGATCACCGCGCGCCACGCGAGCTGCTCTTCGCTCTGCGCGAACTCGTGCATCAGCCGCAGCCGTCCGGCGAGATACGGCGTCGACGATTGCGTCCATTCGGCGAATCGCGACACGTCGTTCGCCTCGGCTTCTTGCTCGAGCCACGCATCGGCGTTGATGCGCGCCTGGAGCGGAAACGACTTGAGCGTCCACGACATCAGCACCTTGCGCGCGACCTCTTCCTTACCGACGACGAGCATTCCGGCGCGGTCCGCGGTGATCTCCGAATGACGCGCCCACGCCATGAGCGGCGCATCGATCACGCTCTCGGCGAGCTTCGCCGGATTGAGCGCGTGCAGAATGCCGTCGCCGAGGATCGACCGCTTGTGCCCCCGGCCGGAGATGAACTGCGAGACCGTTTTCCAGAGCGCGTGGCCGGCGCGGGCGTGTCCCATCTCGCGGCCGAGCATGAAGAGCAGGTCGTCGTTCTTGAAGTTCGTCAGCACGCTCCCGATCACGATGAACGCGCTGGAGTCGGTGCCGAGCGTCATCGCTTCCCACATCTGGTCGCCGGAGACGTAGATCTCCGGGAGATAGGGCAGCGCCATGATGCGCGCGGCGCGAATGGCGAGCGCGAAGACGTCAGGGAGCTGCCGCTCGCTCAGCCGTAGACCGTTCACCGACGACTCGAGCCACGGCCGGCCGACGCGCTCCGACACGAAGTGCGCCGCCGCGGTGAGCGGGCCGAGCGAGCGAAGCACGTTCATCGCATCCGCGTCGAGCGCCCACAGGAATGCGTTGATGTCCATCTCGTAGCCGGGGCAGAGTGGCCGCAGCCACCGGCACTCCGGACAGTAGACGCGCGCGGCGGCGAGTGTCGACCCGTCGCCCGCACACGTCTGGCATCCGTAACCGAAGGCGCCCCATTGCGGGAGCACCGAACCCGGCGCCAACGCGAACACCGCGGTTCCGCAATGAATGCAGAACCTCGCGTCCGCACCGAGCTCCGCGCTGCAGGTGGTACAAGCCATCATCAACGGCGTGTTCGTAGCCATGAACGGAGCCGCCTTACAACCGCTTGAGGAGCTCGGACTTCTTGGAGTCGAACTCTGCCGGCGTGAGCACGCCGGCATCGCGCAGCGCAGCGAGCTGCTTGAGCTGCTCCATCACGGTCGTCGATTCCGACGAGCTCGACGCGGCGCCCGCACCGGCGTTCGGTACCGGCGTCACCGGCGTCGGCCAGCCGTTGTTGCCGCCCTGCTGCACGGCATCGGGCATGACGGGCATTTGAGGAGGCATTTGGGGCGGCAT
>JBDUCS010000314.1:0-4794 GCA_040003335.1 Gemmatimonadaceae bacterium
CGCCCACTCTTCACTCCGCACGACGACAGCAGCCGTTTCGGCGCTGCCGCTTCCGGAAACAGGGCGTGCGCGGCGCCCCCTTCCTTCCGCACCCCCTCGCAGTCGCCGCGCGATGCGTACGACTCGGCGAGCCGGAGCCGGATGCGATAGCTCCCCGGGTCGGCGCGCGCGGCATGCTCGATCATCACCGTACGTTCGCCGCTCGAGTACGACGCCATCGCCACGAGCTGCAACACGCCGCGCAGCGCGAACGCGCTTCCGGTCACGATGACGGCGACGAGCAGCCGCTTTCGCGCCGCGTCCGAGAGAGCGCGCTCGCCTCCCTTCGGCGCTTGCGCCGCCAGCGGACCCAGCGCGCCGAGCGCGGCCCACACGAGGAGCGACGGTAGCGCGAGCAGCATCACCGCGTCGAACGCACCGACGATCAACGTGGCCACGAGCGTCGCGAGGAGCGCGACCGCGGCGACGAACGCTGTGCCGTCCTTCGCCCAGTACATCGCCCGCACCGCCGACAGCGCGATCGTCGCAAAGACGAATAGCAGCAGCAGAGCCGCCGGCGCGCCGCGCTCGGCGATCGCCGCCATCCAGTCGCTGCTCGGCCACGGGTTCGACGTCATCCCCGTCTCGTGATCGAGCGACGGGTCGCCGCGCGGCGCGACGCGTGGATACGCAACCGGCCAGTTGCCCGGCCCCACGCCGAGCAGCGGATGCGCCTTGGCGATCAGGAGCGTGTGCTTGTACTGCACGACGCGGCCGAGTCCGCTCCCCTCCTTGGAGTTGACGATGCCTCGCACCGAATCGAGATAGGGTGAGCGGCTATTCCAGTCGAGCGTGTTGGGCAGGAGCCACGCCGCCGCGACGCCGGCGACGGTCGCGCCGATGAGGAGGACGACCCTCCCTGCGCGGCGCGCGTCGTGCCAGCGCGATTTCCCGAGCAATCCGCAGACGACGCACACCGCCGCGCCCACGATCACAGCCAGCCACGCGCCGCGCGATCGTGACATGAAGAGCGCCGCGCTACAGGCGGCTACACCGAGCGTCGCCGCGAACGAGCCGAGGATATTCCGCGCCTCGATCACGCACAGCACGAGCATCGGAGCGCCGATCGCCGCGACGTGCGCGACGAAGTTGCGGTTGCCGAGCGTGCCGCCGGGCGCGCGGTTCACGCTCATGTACTGGTTCTCGTAGCCGTACGCCTGCAGGAGCGATGTGCAGGCGGCGACCACCGCGGCGAGCGCGATCCCGATGAGCACCGGGCGCGCGGCGCCGGCGCGCGCGAGTGCTTTCGCCGTCCAGTACACCGCGGCGCCGGCGAGCGAGACGCCGATCGCGCGCTCGGCGAGCCATTTGTTCGGCGCAAAGAGCGCGGAGATGACGCTGAGGGCGAGATAGCCGAGGAGCGCCACGTCCGCGGCGGCGAGCGTGATGCGTCGTGCGCGCGAGATGCACAGCGCGGTGGCCAACGTGGCGGTCGCGTACAGCGCCAACTCTTTTGGCACGAAGTAGCGATCGAGATCGAACGTTTTGTAAGGGGCCGCGGCGAGCACGGCGGCCACGGCGCCGAGCGCCACGACGAGCGCGGCGCCGCGGGCGCGGCCGCCTGGGGAGGAGGAGGAAGACACGCCCATGAACGCCAGAATGTAACTGGCGCCCGTGTCGCTCGCGCGGAAGATTCCCGGTGGCCGATCACCGAGCGTGGCGCGCGCGCGCTGGCGTCTGGCAAGGGCGGCGCTAGCATAGTAGCCATGCCGAAATCGACCGCGCCCGCGCGCAAGAGCGCCGGCGACGGACGCGTGAAGAACTTCAGGCCCGACGTCGCCGGCTTCTTCGCCTACCTCGTGTCGCACGATGCCCATCACCGCGGACAGATCACCATGCTCGCCCGCCAGCTCGGCGCTCCCGTGTCGCAGCAGGCAATGTTCGGGATGTGGGAATGGGGCGCCCGCTCTCGATGACTGCGCCCTTCCGCGACGAGTTCTCCAGCGTCGCCGCGCAGTACGCCTTGCATCGCCCGGTCTACCCGCGCGCGCTGTTCGATTTCCTCGCTACGCTCCCGGCGCGGCGTGCGCTGGCGTGGGACTGCGCGACGGGAAACGGTCAAGCGGCGCGCGCGCTGGCTCCGCTCTTCACGCGCGTCATCGCGACCGATGCCAGCGATGCGCAGCTCGCGCACGCCACCCCAGCGCCCAACATCGAGTACCGTGTCGCGCGCGCCGAGGCGAGCGGCGTAGCCGCGGACGCTGTCGACCTCGTCACCGTCGCGCAGGCGATGCACTGGTTCGAGCTCGACACATTCTTCGACGAGGTGCGGCGCGTCGTGCGGGTCGGCGGCGCGTTGGCCGTGTGGGGCTACGGCGACGGCGCGCTCGACACGCCGGCACTGGCGAGCGAGCTGCACCGTTTTTACTCGGAGACGATTGGCCCGTACTGGCCCCCAGCGCGCAAGGTGCTCGATTCCGAGTACCGGAATTTCGTCATGCCATTCACCGAGGTATCGGCGCCGCGCATCCCGCTCGCCGCCGACTGGACGCTCGCCGGCCTTGCCGGCTATGTCCGTACGTGGTCTGCCACCCAGCGCTACATCGCCGCCAACGGCCGCGATCCGGTCGACGCGCTCGTCGAGCGACTCCGGCCGCACTGGGGCGAGGCGTCGGCGACGCATCGCGTCACCTGGCCCCTCTGGATCCGCTGCAGCGTTCGCGGTGGCCGGTGATCGGTGTTCGGTGCTCGCGCGAATGAACCCGAGCGCCGATCACCGAACACCGAGCACTGACGCGGCGCACACCGCGTGATAGAATACGCCCGACTCGATTCGGGACTCAGGCATGGCGACGCGGTCGGCAGCGCAGGACACGGTGGACTCGGTTCGTGAGACGGTAATCAGTTGGCGCCGCCATCTGCACATGCATCCCGAGCTCTCGTTCCACGAAGAGCGCACGGCGCAGTGGGTCGCCGACACGCTGGCGGGCTTCGGCGGTCTGACGATCACGCGCCCGACGCGCACCAGCGTGGTCGCGCACCTGACCGGCGCGTTGTCCGGTCCCGTGCTCGCGATGCGCGCCGACATCGACGCGCTCCCGATCGATGAGCGCAACGCGCACGACTTCGTCTCCACCGCGCCCGGCGTGATGCACGCGTGCGGACACGACGGGCACACCGCCGCACTTCTCGGCGCCGCCAAGGTACTCGCCGGCCGGCGCGATGAGATTCGCGGCGAGCGCCGCTTCATCTTTCAGCACGCGGAGGAGATCTACCCCGGCGGCGCGCAGGAGTTGGTCGACGCAGGCGTGATGGATGGCGTCGATCTCGTGATTGGCGCGCACCTCTGGCTGCCGCTCGACGTGGGCCAGGTCGCCGTGAAGGTGGGCCCGCTCATGGCGTCGCCGGACAACTTCATCATCACGATCACCGGCGCCGGCGGACACGCCGCCGCGCCGCACCAGACGGTGGACTCGATCGCCGTCGCGGCGCAGGTCGTGACCAATCTGCAGCACGTCGTCGCCCGCAACGTCGATCCGTTCGACCAGGCGGTCGTCTCCGTCACGAAGTTCGTTGGCGGCACCACCTTCAACGTGATTCCGGGGTCGGTCGAGCTCGCGGGAACGGTGCGCACCTTCGACGCCGCGCTGCGCACGCGCGTCCCCGAATTGATGGAGCGCATCGTGAAGGGCGTGACCGAAGCGCACGGCGCCGCCTACACCTTCTTCTACGAGCGCGGCTACCGACCGGTGATCAACGACGAAACGGCGTGCGCGCTCCTGCGGCGGGCCATCACGAGCGCGCTCGGCGCCGCCGCGTTGGTGGAAGCGATCCCGACGATGGGCGGTGAGGATTTTTCGGCGTACCAGCAGCGCGCGCCCGGCGCCTTTTTCTTCGTCGGCGCGCGCAACGAGGAGCGCGGCATCGTGCACCCGCACCATCACGACCGCTTCGACCTCGACGAGCGTGCTCTCGATCACGCGACGCGCATCTTCGTCGAGGCTGCGCTGCTGTGACGGACCGCGATCGGCGATTCGCTCCGTGAAACGGCCGTACCGGCTTCTGGCGGTCCTCCCGGCGCTCGGATTCCTCTCGGGACCCCTTTTCGCGAATCACGTGCGTCCGTTCGTCTTCGGGCTCCCCTTCCTGCTCGCGTGGATCGTCGGCTGGGTGCTGGTCACCTCGGCGATCATGGGCACGATCTACCTGCTCGACCGCGCGGGGGACGACGCGGCGTGAATGCGGCACTGGCGATCATCGGCGTCACGTTCGCGTTCGCCATCGCGCTAGGACTGCTCGCGCGACGCGGCCACACGATGAGTCTCGAGCAGTGGAGCGTCGGCGGCCGCGGCTTTGGCGCGATCTTCGTCTTCCTTCTCATGGCCGGTGAGATCTACACGACCTTCACCTTCCTCGGCGGAAGCGGGTGGGCGTACGGGCGCGGCGCGCCGGCGTACTACATTCTCTGCTACGGCGCCATCGCGTACTCGTTCTCGTATTTCTTGCTCCCGCTGATCTGGCGCTACGCGAAGGAACACCAGCTCGTGTCGCAAGCGGATTTCTTCGCCCACCGATACGAGAGTCGCGCGCTCGGCGCCGTGGTCGCCGTCGTGAGCGTCGTGGCGATGGTGCCGTACCTCGTGCTGCAGCTGAAAGGGCTCGGGATCATCGTCTCCGAGGCGTCGTACGGAACCGTGTCGCCGGCGCAGGCGGTGTGGGGCTCGACCGCCGCGCTCGTCGCGTACGTGATCATCTCGGGCGTGCGCGGCTCGGCGTGGACCGCCGCGGTGAAGGACATCGTCATCCTCGGCGTCG
>JBDUCS010000315.1:0-4771 GCA_040003335.1 Gemmatimonadaceae bacterium
CGGGCGCGAAGCCTTTGCCGACGATGCCTTTCCAGGTTGCCATGCGCGATCCGCGGTGGTCGATGCGTGATCGTACCGCGAGACGTCGGGCGTCGCGAGTGGGGCGGCGGCGGTTCGATGGCCTCCGCGCGATGCGGATGGGGCTCGTCGCCGTCGCTCATCGCCCGGCGGCCTGCGCGCCGCGCAGCGTGAGACAGGTGCTGCTCGCGCGCGCCACGAGATGACCCTTCTCGTCGATGACGCTGCACTCGGTCAGGCCGACGGTGCCGCCGCGCTTCACGACCACGCCTTCGGCGGTGAGCGTGGCCCGCCAGACCGGCCGCAGGAAATTGATCTTGAGCTCGAGCGTCGCGAACGACTCGTCCTCGGCATCGTCACGAGTTGGCGATCCGGTCCGTCGACCGCTCGATTCGCGTGATGTAGGCGCGCACCGATTCGGTGGCGTTGCGCCGCGGAAGGGCGAAGCGTGCATCGTCCGGCTCGCGCGACGGCGCCTCGTCGACCATCAGGTCGCCGCCGGCGCGCTCCACCTCGCGCTCGAACGCCTCTACCGCCTCGAGCAGCTCTACGAGCTCGTCGCCCGGCTCGTTCTCCTCCACACTCACTCCGCGCCGCCGCAGTCGATCGGCGATCTCCCGCGCCACCTGCTTCCGCTCTTCATCCTCGTGCGCCATCCCGTCCTCCGTCTATGGAAATTGAAACGTGAAACACGCCATCATCGCTCCCTCATCGACTTGCGCCAAGGTGGCCGAGCCAAATTCCTATGGCGAAGACGATGCCGCCACCGACGATGACTTGCACCGTCGTGCGCCAGAGCGAGCTCCGCATGAAGCGCCAGCGGATGAGCGCGATCGCGACGAGCTCGATCACCACCACCACGTAGGCGATCGAGAGCGCGAGGTGCAAGTTGCCCAGCATGAACGGCAGCGTGTGCAACATGCCACCGAGCGTCGTGCCGACACCGGTGATCGTTCCGCGCGCGAGCGGTCGCCCGCGGCCGCTCACCTCGCCGTCGTCCGACAGCGCCTCGGCGAGTCCCATGCTGATCCCCGCGCCAACCGACGCCGCGAGCCCGACGAAGAAGGCGGCGTGCGCGCTCCCCGTCAGCTCCGCCGCCGCGAACAGCGGCGCGAGCGTCGACACGCTTCCGTCCATCAATCCGAGCAGCCCGGGCTGCACCACTTGCAGCACGAGCTTCCTGTCGGCCGGCGATTGAACGAGCGCGGTCTCCGCTATCGACATGCCCTAAGATCGCCTGTCCGTCGTCGCTCCGCGACGTCGGCGGTGATCGGTGATCGGTGTTCAGTTCGCCGCCGATCACGCCAACGAAAAAACCGGCGCCCGATTACTCGAACGCCGGACGTACAGAGGCTAGTGTGGCCGAACACCGAACACCGATCACCGATCGCCGGCCGTCAGTGGTGGATCTCGTGCTCCGAGATGGCCTCGCTCGCGATCGGGGGCGTCTTGATTGCGACGTCGCGGTCGAAGTCGGAGACGCGCGCGTCGAGGCGGCGCATCATCATCGCGAATCCCTTGGCGATCTCGGCGTCGAACTCCGTCCCGGAGCGCTCCTCGATGAACGTCAGCGCCGCGGCGGCCGAGTACGGTTGCCGGTGCGCGCGGGCGATGCGGAGCGCGTTGTACACGCTACAGATGCGCACGAGCCGGCTCGGGTACTGCGGTGGACGGCGCACCGCCCGATGCGGATAGCCCGAGCCATCCGGGCGTAGATGATGCTCGTATGCGACCGACGCCGCGATCTCGAGACGCTGGTCGCTCGCCGCGATGATCCGCGCGCCGTCGAGCGGATGCCGCTCGATGATCGCGCGCTCGTCGTCCGTCAGCCGGTCGGGCTTCGCGAGCACTTCCTTGGGCATGCGGGCCATGCCGATGTCGTGCAGCAGTCCGGCCGTCCCGAACGCGTGCACGTCACGCTTGCGCATGCCGAGAAACTCGGCGAGCGCCATCACGAGCACCGACACGTTGATCGAGTGGATGGCGTTGTACGGGTCCGACGCCTTCAGGCGGAGGAGCGGCACGATCATCGAGCTCGAGCCCCGCATCGCCACGGACAGCGAATGGACCACGGCGTCGGCTTCGATCAGCGGCACCTGATCCTTCGTCTCGACCTCGGTTTGGATCCAGTTGACCGCGTTGATCTCCTCGGCGAGCCCGAAGGCGAGTCCGCGCTCCGGCGTCTTCGATCGCAGCGAGCGGATCGCCTCGTCGGCCGGGACGCCCTCTTCGTTGTGGACGACCAGCGCGCCGAAGCGGATGTTGCGCCGCTTCACCAACGACGTCGCGCCGGGCACTTCCGCTTCATCGAGCGACGCGCCGACGGGCATCGTGCGGATGGCGTAGGTGTCGACGCCGGCACGCACAATGCGCGACAACACGTCGGCGAGAAACTCGGCGTACTCCTCTTTGCGCACGCCGTGCCCGAACTCGAGGCGCTGGATGCCGACTTCGGCGAGGCGCGCCGACCACGGCCAATCGCGCAGCTCGTGCAGTGGCGAATCTTCGTAGATCACGTCGCGGCCGATGAACGAGAAGCGCGGATCGCGGTTCTCGAACTGGAGCTTGTTGAGCGAATTGAACGACATCTCCATCGCGCGCTCCCACGCCGGGTGGTCGCGCGAGTAGAGCATCATCGTCGACAGGCTCTGGCCGAGCGACGTGAGGAACGTGACGGCGGCTTTCATTCGTGGGATCCGGTGCGCGGCTCGGCATTCGATTCACGCCGCGCCGGTCGCGGCCCCGGCCGGATGGCCGCGAGCACATCGGCGTCCTTGCTGCGCGCGGCGACGGCGAGCACGGCCTGGGCGCTCGACTCCGCGCTCCAGTTGTCGGTGAGCGCGGCGAGCGCGGCGAGGAGCATCGGCGACTTCGGCGCGAGCGTGCGCCGGAACCAGCGCGTGCCGCCCGACGACACCTGCACCAGCGCCTTGAGCGCGGTCGCGCTTCGCACGGGTGCGAGCGTGCGCACGGCGAGCTCGCCGAGCGGGCCGGCGAGCGACCCATCACGCAGACCCTCGGCGACGATCGGCACGGCGTCTTTCGGGCAGCCGATGGCCTGCGCGGCGGTGAGCGCCGCGCGCCGGATGCGCTCGTCGCCGTCGCGTAAGCCGCGGCTTACCGCTTCATCGCGCGACCAGCGGCCGCGCGGGTCGTGCGCCTTGAGCACGAGCGCGAACGCCTCGCGGCGGACGCGCGCGTCGGCGGCCTGCGTGTACGGCACAGGGTTGAACTCGGCGGGCCACTCGGTCAGCCGGCCCATCAGGAGGAGCAGGTTGCGCTGCAGGTACCACGGCGCGTTCGGCAGTCGCTGCACGATCGCGTCGCCGATGCGGGGCCCAAGCGTCGCCAGAATCTCGAACAGCTTCCAGCGCGCCTGGCTGTCGTCCTCGTGCTCGAGCGCATCGAGGAGCGGCGCGGCGGCGGCGAAGCCGACGCGCGCGATCATGCGCTCCAACACGTCGAAGTCGACCGGGTTGTCCTGGAGAAGCCGGCGCACGGTGCGCGTGTTGTCGAGATGCCGGCGCAGCGTCCAGACGACGCGATTCGACGATGGCGCATGGTCGGCCATCGCGATCAGTTCCGCGATCTTCCCCTGCTTCACCATCTCAGTCACGGCGTGCTTGGCCGTGATGCCGAAGACCTCGATCTCCAGGCACATCTGCACGACGGCGGCCGGCGGCGGCTCGTAGACGCTCGCGGCGGCGACGGGCGACGTCGGCTCGTTGGCCAGGCGCTCGAGCGTCTCCCAGTAGGTGTCCTCGGGAAGGAGCGCGGCGCCGTCCCAGTCATCGATCAGCTGCCGGACGTTCATGCGCAGCGCGTCGTCGGCCACGGAGCGACGAGCACTCGATCCCTGATCGGCGTGCTTCGCCAGCTTGGAGAGGAGCATGAGCAGCGCCTCCGACATCGTGTGGTTCGACGACGCGGCGACGCGGCGCGCGAGGTCGAGCACGGTGTCCGCAGCCAGCGTGTGCGTCGCGTTGCGCAGCATCTGCCGGCGCTGCGACGGATCACCACCCAGACGGAGGAGCCGCTCGAGCGCGTCGGGCGCGAGCGACTTGATGAGCTCCGACGCGCGGCGGCCAAAGGCGCGGGCGACGCGGCCGCTCTCCCGCTTGATCTGGTCGGTGAGCTGCGTGAACGTGGTGAAGAACTCGTGGGCGACCCCCGCCTCGCCGGAGCTCGCGGCGAGACGGCCGGCGAGCGCGGCCGGGTCTTCGCTCAGCGAGGCATCGTGCGAGAGGCCGACGAGTCCCGCCGCGCGCGCCAGCCGCTGCCAGAGGCGCGACGACCCGCTCTCGAGCTCGGCGTCGGTCGGATCCTCGTCGCTGTCGCCCTCGACGAGCTTGAGCTGCGTGTAGTTGAGCGGGAAGAGCTCGACGTGCTCCCACCGCAGCTCGCGCTTGTCCCCCTCCGACGGGAGCCCGGTGATGCGCGCCCAGCCCACTTCCGCCTCGGGGGCCGTGCCGCGCGCGATGAACTTAAGGAGCTCGGTGAGCTCGAGCTCGGTGACGCCGGGCGCGAAGCGAATCGCGCCGACCTCGCGGCGGAAGAGCTTGCCGGCGAAATCGCGCAGCACCGCGCTGTTGCTCTCGGTCGGCGTGCCGTCGATGATCAGCTTGTCGCGCGCCACGCCGACGACCATCGGCTCCCGCTCGACGAGAAGCGCCGCGAGTCGGTACGTCATCGCGGTCACCGCCGTGTCGAGCAGCGGATGACCATCCGGGTACATGCCGTACTTCTGCAGGCC
>JBDUCS010000316.1:0-4764 GCA_040003335.1 Gemmatimonadaceae bacterium
CGGTGATCGGTGTTTGGTGTTCGGTGTTCGGTGATCGGTGATCGGTGATCGGTGATCGGTGACTGCTTCCTCTGCCACATCCGGTAACGAGTTTGACCACTGAGCGGCCACACTTCAAGGCGCGTGCTTGACGCGCGCGACTGGCCGCGCAGCTTGGCGAAGCTCGAATATCGAATCCAGGAGCACGCATGGCGACGGCGGTGGCGGGGGCGACGCAGCAAAAGGCATCGAGCCAGATCTGGAGCGTGATCGCGGCGTCGAGCGCGGGGACGGTGATCGAGTGGTACGACTTCTACATCTTCGGGAGCTTGGCGGCGGTCATCTCCGGCGTCTTCTATCCGGAGGCGAACGCGGCGATCTCGATCATCAAGTGGTTGGCGACGTACGCGGTGGGCTTCATGGTGCGGCCGTTCGGCGCGCTCGTGTTCGGCCGCATCGGCGACGTCGTCGGCCGCAAGTACGCGTTCATGTTGACGCTTCTGATCATGGGCGGCTCGACGGCGGCGATCGGGTTGCTGCCCGGTTACGGCGCGCTCGGCGTGATGGCGCCGGCGATCCTGATCGCGCTGCGGATGCTGCAGGGACTCGCGCTGGGCGGCGAGTACGGTGGCGCCGCGGTGTACGTGGCCGAGCATTCGCCGGACGACAGGCGCGGCTACTACACGTCGTTCATCCAGACGACGGCGACGCTCGGCCTCTTCTTGTCGCTGGCGGTGATTCTCGTGACGCGAAAGGGCGTCGGCGAGGCCGCCTTCAAGGCGTGGGGGTGGCGCATCCCGTTCCTCGTGTCGGCGGTGCTGGTGGTGATCTCGTATTACATCCGCGTGCGGATGGCCGAGTCGCCGCTGTTCGCGAAGCTGAAGAGCGAAGGGAAGACGTCGACCGCGCCGATTTCCGAGAGTTTCGGAACGGCGCGCGGTCTCAGGATCTTCTTCACGGTGTTGCTCGGCGCCACGGCCGGCCAGGCGGTGGTGTGGTACACGGGCCAGTTCTACGCGTTGCTCTTTCTCCAGACGGTGCTCAAGGTGCCGCTGGAGCAGTCATACATCATCGTCGCGGTGGGCTTATTGATCGGGACGCCGTTTTTCCTCGTCTTCGGCGCGCTGTCGGACAGGATCGGCCGGAAGAAGATCATCATGGCGGGCTGTCTGATCGCGGCGCTCGCGTATCTGCCGATTTACCATCAGATGGCCGACGCGGCGGGCGCGATCGATCCGGTGACGAAGACCGCGCTGCACGCCAACGTGCCCATGCTCGTCGCGCTCATCTTCGTGCAGGTGCTGTTCGTGACGATGGTCTACGGACCGATCGCGGCATTTCTGGTCGAGAGCTTTCCGGCGCGCATCCGCTATACGTCGATGTCGCTGCCGTACCACTTCGGCAACGGCTGGTTCGGCGGCGCGCTGCCGCTGATCGCGACGGCGATCACGGTGAAGACCGGGAACATGTACGCCGGTCTTTATTTCCCGATCGGCGTGTCGCTGATGACCTTCATCGTCGGGTCGATCTTTCTGCGTGAGACGCGACAAGACGGCATTTGGGCTGAGGTCGAATGACCGCAGTCGTGAGTCGTGAGTCGTCAGTGCGTCGGACTTGCGCAGATTCCCGCAACACGCTGGTGAACACGGGCGAGGTGAGGCGCGCGGGACCTCCGTCGTCACTGGTTGCTCGCCACGAATGGGATGCGACACGGCCCCCCGAATTTCGGGGGGCCGCGATCGATCTCACTACGGCTTGAGAGAGTACGCGCGGTCGACGTTGTACGTCGTGTACACGCCTTGAAAGAGCTGAAGCGACGAGTTGTTGTTTGGCGTTCCATCGCGCCAGCCGAAGTACACGTCATACGACGGGGTGGTCGCCTGAATGCTGATCCAGTATTTCGTGCCCGCCGTTGCGGTGAGGGGAGTGGCGAGCGTCACCGAGTACCGGTAGAACGGCCATGTCGTATTCGCGGCCGTGCCACAGGTGAGGCCTGGGACGGTCTTCTCGAGTACCTGGCCTGTCTGCGCGACGGTGTACGTCGAGGTCTGTATTCTCGCCGCCAGGTTCGGTCGTCCAGCTGCGTCAGGATAGAACGACACGGTGAAGCTCGATGCCGTCGGAGCAGGAGCGGCAGCATTGACCTGCTGGACGCAGTAGATGCCCTGCCAGCCAACCGTGGTGATGGTCCCGGTCTGGGTGAAGGTGAAGTCATCGAAGACCTGCGACGGGGGGGATCCGTTCGTCACGATCTGCGACGTTCTGGCCTCGACGAATCCCGAGGTGGCTACGGGGACGGTTGTCTCGTGAGAAGGCGGCGCGCCGGCAGGCTGCGTCGAATTGCTGCTTCCGCACGCCGACAGCGCGAATAGTGCCGATACGGCGACTGCGGGCGCGGCGTACGACGGTCGTCGAAGGACTGAATACGCCTTGCGGAGGGTGGTCCTCGCCCCAGTATCCGTGGAATCTTTCCGGCTCGGTAGTCTGTCCATGTCGTCCTCTCTGTCGGGGATGGAATTCTGGACCAGACTATGGCTGGCCTGCGCCCAGGCATGCGGCACGCGTTGCTGCTCGATCATACGACTGGTCTGACGTGGCGTGAGCAGGACGAGAACCGCTTCACAACATAGGCGAGAAAAGGAACCGCCGGGGCTCATCGGTGAGCTGGATGCGAGTCGTCGCTCGTCAGTCGTCGGCTAGTCGCCGTCTATCGCGCATCTTCGCGAGCAACTGCGCGATGTTCGCTGGCAGAAGAAGGTCGTCGGCGAGCGCGGCGATCTCCTCGGCCTCCTTCCACGCCCGGTCCAGCTCGGCGAGCTCGCCCTCAAGGGCCCGGCGCTCGGTTTCCTCGTGCGCGGCCATCTCGAGGGCGAGGCGCATCGCAGGCGGCAAGTGCTGCAGCCGTATCCAGTCATCGGAGGCGAGGCGGGCGGCACTCGAGTAGCATCGATCGGGCGTCGTTTCGCGATCCAGGATTCGTGCTGCGTCTGCGACCTGGCGCGACGTACCGGCGAAGCGATTGACGCGGGCGAGCAGCATCGATGCGACGCGGATCGCCTCGCGCCCCTCGAATCGCATCGAGTCGCTCGCCGCGCCTGCGGTGCGCTTATTCGATGCCGCGAGCTGGAGCGACCACGTGGTGTCGGAGCCGGGGACGAGTCGCGCCTCGTGGCGGTGTGCACCGCGAACCAGTGCCGCGTCTCCATCGGTCGTCACGGCTGAGCCGAGCACCCGAGTATTCAGCCGTACACTGCGTGCGGTCTGCGCGATCTGGATGCCCCACCACGTCGCGGAGGCGGAGATGCTGCCGAGCACGACGCCACCGACGGCGAGCGCGCCCACGGTGGTGAGGCCGGCACCCACGGCGAGCAGCATCGACCGGCGTCGTCTTCCGAATTGATCGCCGTATCGCCACGCGGCCAACTCGGGGCGTTGCGGCTGCCCGATGCGAATGAGCTCGAGACCCTCGGGGAGCCGCGCGAGTCCGACATTGTCCGTGCTCACGCGCAGCGTGGTTCCGCGAAAGCGCCGCTCGCAATCTTCGATCGCCTCCCACCGCTCCTCGAGTGGCGTGAGATTCCAGCGCGCGCACGCGGTGCAGACCACCCAGAGGCGCCCCTTCGCCGCATCGAACGCCAGGCGTCGCCCGACCGGAAACGACTCGATGACGTCGTTGCCCGGGAGCGGTGCGTGACAGAAGAGACAGGTGGTGTACATCGGGGCCGGGTGTCGGGTTGCCGTCGTACACCGGAACGCGCGTCCTGTTGTCCAGGCCGGAACGTGAACCGGCAGCCGGCACCTGGCACGCGGTTACCGGTGGCGCGCGTCGATCTCGATTGGAAGAAAGAGTCCGTCGCTGATGCCGGCGACCTCTTCGGCCTCGCGCCATGCGTCCTCGAGCAGCGCGAGCTCGCCCTCGAGCGCGCGGCGCTCGGTCTCTTCGTGCAGCGCCATCTCGAGTGCGAGCCGCTCGATCGGTGACAGATTGAGGGCGCCGATGCCGCGCATCTTGGGCATCATGCGGCCGCCGAGGCGACGCGACAGACGCGAGGCGCTGACGAAGAAGTGCGCCGGGTCGCCGACCTTCTCGATGCGGCGCACGGCGTCGCGCACTTCGCTTCGGCTGCCGCCGGCCATGTTCGTGCGCGCGAGCAATGCCGACGCGACGCGGAGCGCCGCCGACCCGCGGATCGATTCGCGTCCGGCATCGTGCGCCAACTCCAGCACCGGCTCGTCGCCCGGCTCGTCGGAGACGAAGGTCGAGTCGCGGAGGTGCTTGACGCGAACGTTGAGCTTGGCGTCGCCCACCCGCACCCGCGCCACCGGTCGCTCGAGCACGAGGTAGTCGCGAACGGCGGTGTACGGAACCGCGAGCGACGGGACGAGGTAACCGAGGACAAAGATTGTCGTCACCGCGGTCGCGAATGGCGCGCTGACGACGGCCACCGCTGCGCCTGCACCACCGGCCATCATCGCCCGCTTGCGCCGCCGGTCGAACTGATCGCCGTACCGCCACGCAGCGAACTCGGGACGCAGCGGCTTGCCGATGCGCACCAGCTCCAATCCTTCGGGCAACCGGGCGAGTCCGATGTTCTCCGTCGACGCGCGCGCCCGTGTGTCGCGATACAGCCGCTCGCACTGCTCGATCGC
Organism: Gemmatimonadaceae bacterium; assembly: GCA_040003335.1. GTDB lineage: Bacteria > Gemmatimonadota > Gemmatimonadetes > Gemmatimonadales > Gemmatimonadaceae > JALZAE01. The sequence goes on from JBDUCS010000316.1 coordinate 4,630, forward strand.
TTCCCAGCGCTCCTCGACCGGCGTCAAATTCCAGCGCGTGCAGCGACGGCAGACGACCCAGAGACGCCCCTTCGCCTCGTCGAACGCGAGGCGTCGCCCGATGGGAAACGACTCGATGACGTCATTGCGCTCGAG
>JBDUCS010000317.1:0-4728 GCA_040003335.1 Gemmatimonadaceae bacterium
CCGCGCTCGTCCTCACGGGACGCGTCGGCGCGCGGATGACGGCGGAGATCGGGACGATGCGCGTCACCGAGCAGATCGATGCGCTCGAGACGCTCGCCTACGACCCGATGGCGTATCTCGTCGTGCCCCGTCTCCTCGCCGCGCTCATCATGCTCCCGATGCTGACCGTGGTCGCCGACGCCATCGGTGTGCTGACGGCCTACGGCACGGCGATCACGGCGACCGACGTGACGAGCGAGGACATGAAGCTGGGATTGCGGCTCGCGTTCAGCACATTCCAGATTATCTACAGTCTCATCAAGGCGGCGCTGTTCGGCCTGGCGATCGCCTTCTTCTGCACGTTCGAGGGCTACAAGACCGAGAGTGGCGCCGAGGGTGTCGGCCGCTCGACGGCCAAGGCGGTCGTCATCACGTCGGTCGCGATCCTCGTGCTCGACGCGCTCACCGCCGCGGTGCTCGCCAAATACCTGCGCTGAGCCCGCTCACCCGCATCCCGACCGGAATCGAATGAAGCGACGGAACGAAGTGCTCGTGGGCATCATGACGACGATCGTGGTCTCCGTCGCGGTCATCGGCACGCTCTGGCTGGCGCGCGGCGGCCTGCGCAAAGGCTATCCGCTTTACTCGACGTTCAAGTGGGGCGCGGGGCTCAAGAACGGACAACCGGTGCTCCTCGCCGGGGTGAACGTCGGCTACGTCTCGGACGTCAAGCTGCGCTACGACGGATTTCTCGACGTCGAGTATCGCATCGTCGGGGACTACAAGGTGCCCGCGAACTCACAGGCGACAGTGGAGCCGGTCGGCATCTTCGGCGACCAATCGATCGCGCTCACGCCCAAGGCGATCGGTGTTCGGCAGATGTTCTCGCCCGGCGACACGATCCCGGTCGGGCCGTTGAAGCCGACGCTCAACGACATCCTCGGCCGCGTCGATTCCATGTCGATGAAGCTCGCCGACGTCACGCAGTCGATTCAGTTTCAGCTCGTGCAGAACGGCGGCATGGCGGATATCCGCGCCACGATCGCCGCGACCGCGAAGCTGACGCGCCAGCTCAATGACATCGCCGTCGAGCAGTCGCGCGGGCTCACGCTCACGCTCAACTCGTTCCGGCGGACACTCAACGCCGTCGACTCGGTACGCGTGGACTCGACCGTCCGCAACCTGCAGCAGACGACGGCGAATCTGAACACGTTGACGACCACCCTGGCGATGACGACGTCCAAGGCCGACTCGATCATGGCCGGGCTGCAGCGCGGCGAAGGCACGGCGGGCAAGCTGCTGCGGGACGACAAGGTCTACCTCAACCTCCAAGACCTGCTCGCGCGCACCGATTCACTGCTCGCCGACCTGAAGCAGAATCCGAAGAAATACATCAACGTTCGGATATTCTGACGACGGATCGTGTGTTGTCGCGGCGCGAGGCAGAATCACGGCCCGACAGAAAAACGGAATCTGCTGCCCCCGCGATATCAGACCGGGCGATCAGCGCCGCGATCGAGATTCCGCGACATAGTAGACCGGAATGCCCAGCACGATCACTCCCATGACCGCGAGCGTCGGGAGCCGGCTCGTCGGATCCCAGAGCGAGTTCGCCAACAGGTAGACCGTCGCCAGCACGAATAGCAGCGGGACGAGTGGGTAGCCCGGGCAGCGGAAGGGTGGATCCCAGTTGGGACGGCGTCGCAGGGTGAAGATCGCCGCGACGCCCAACGCGTAGAACGGCAGAATCGCGGTGACGAACGTGTCGGCGAGCTGCTCGAAGGTGCGGAGTAGCACAAAGGCGATCCCCAGCGCGGCGGCGAGCGCGATCGCGACCCACGGCGTCTCGTAGCGCGGATGCACCGACGCGATCTTCTTGAACAACAGCCCGTCGTCGGCCATCGCGAAGAAGGTGCGCGGGTTCGTCAGCATCGACGCGCTCAGGGAGCCAAAGGTCGACAGCACCACCGTGAGCGACACGAGCACCACGCCCCACCCGCCGACGAGCTTCTGCGCCACATCCGCGGCGACCAACTTCGACACGCGCATCTCGGCGATCGGGAGCACGGCGAGGTATGCGACGTTGGCCATCATGTAGATCGCGATGACGCCCAGGGTACCAAAGATGAGGGCGCGCGGCAGGTTCCGCCGCGGGTCCTTTACCTCGCCGGCGGCGAAGGTGAGATCGCCCCACCCGTCGTAGACCCAGAGCACCGACACCAGCGCGAGACCGAACGCGCCGACGGAAAAACTCCCGACCGGCGCGACGGGCGTGAAATGCGCCGCGCCGCCGTTCGCGAGGCCGATCGCGATCGCGGCGATCAAGATGAAAAGAATCGCACCGAACTTGGCGATCGTCGTCACGTTGATCAGCGCCGAGATGAGGCGCACGCCGAGGATGTTGATGATGCCGATCACGGCGATCGTCGCCGCCGCGGCGTAGTGCACGTAGGTATCGTATGGCGCGATGCCCACGTCGTATCCCAGCAGTCGAAACAGATACTCGGCGAACGTCGTCGCCAGCGCCCCGAGCGCGGCGGCGCGGATGATGACGAGCTCGGACCACCCGAAAAGGAAGGCCGGAAGCCGTCCCCACCCTTCGCGCAGGTATACGTAGAATCCGCCCGTGCGCGGCAGCGCGCCGGCGATCTCGGCGAGCGTCAGCGCGCCGCAGAGCGCGAGCACGCCGCCCATGATCCAGACGGCGAACAGCGGTCCGGGACCGGGCAAGCGGTTCGCGATCCCGGCCGGCGATCGGAAAATGCCAGACCCGATCGTGATCCCGACGACGACCGCCGTCGCGCTCCACAGGCCGAGCGTGCGCGGCAGCTCCGTCGGGGATGTCGCGTCGTCGGATGCATTGAGCTTCGTTATCGGAATGGCCATGCACCATCGTACTGTCGAGGTCGGAGATGCGCCAATGAATGTAGATGCCGTTCACGAGGGGGGCGGACGACGACGGGCACGGCCGATTTCGGGCGACTACTACCAGTCGTGGAAATCCTGTCCAAAAAAAATTGGACAGGATTTACAGGATTTACAGGATTTTGAAAGTCGCCGGCCTTGAAGGCTGAGGAGTTTTCATCAATCCTGTCGACAACGGCAGGCCGGGATTTGCAGGATCACCATTCCCGTGCGACTTTTCGTGCGCGCGACGAGTGTTGCGAAGAGAATCCAAGATTTCCCGGAGGCGCGCTGTCTAGAGCGATGTCGGAGACGCTGTTCTGGGTTGCCGTCGCGTGCTGCGCGATCGCGCAGACGTTCATCGTGCGGTCGGCACTCAAGCCGAACCGCGCCGACGTGCAGGACGGTGTGCCGCTGCCGTCTCGCCCCTCCGAGATCGCGTGGACGATCGTGCCGGGCATCGTTCTCGTCGTCGTCTTCGTGCTGACGTGGCGGGCCATGCACGAGCAGGCGACGGCCGGCGAGCATCGTCCGGCGCCGGCCGGCGCGCTCGCGCTCGCGGCGCCGAGCCTCCGGTGAACCACGACCCATCCATCCGCCGTCTCTCGTACCTGGCGCTGGCGATCGCGTACGTGCAGATCGTCTTCGGCGCCATCGTGCGCATCAGCAACTCGGGCTTGGGCTGCGGCGACCATTGGCCGAAATGCGCCGGCTACTGGTTCCCGCCGCTCGACCGCACCGACCTGTTGATCGAGCTGACGCACCGCTACCTGGCGCTTCTGGTCACGGTCGCGATCATCGCGCTGTTGGTCTCGGCGTGGCGGCGGCGCGGGGAGCCCGTCGCGAATCGCGTGCTGCGTCCCGCGGCAGTCGCGGCGGGCCTCGTCGTCACGGCGGCGATCTTCGGCGCGATCACCGTGAAGATGACGCTCGAGCCGATCGTGATCGTCGTGCACTTGGCGATCGCGATGACGCTCCTCGCCACGCTCGCCCTCGCGACGGTGCGCGCCGGCGGGCTCGGCGCATCGCGCGTCGCGGCCGCGCCGACGGCGAAGAGCTTTCGTGGCGCGCGCGTCGCTGCCGGCATGGCGTTCGTGATTCTCGTGCTCGGCGCGCTGACGGCGAACCTGCCGGGCGCGAACGTCGCCTGCATGGGCTTTCCGCTCTGCAACGAGCTGATGGCGAAGGGCGGTATGGGACATCTGCAGCTGACGCATCGCGTGCTCGCCTATCTCCTGGCGTTGCACGTCATCGGGCTCGCCATCGGTGTCGCCAAGCGGCGCGAGCGCGGCGCTGTGCTCGCCGCGTCACGGGTGGCGCTCGCGGCGGTGGTGGTGCAGATCGCGATCGCGGCCGCGATGGTGTTGGGTCATTTGCCGCCGGCGCTTCGGAGCGCGCATCAGGCGGCGGGCGCGCTCGTCTGGCTCTCCCTCTTCACGCTCGCGGCGCTGGCGCGGCTGTCCGCCGTTCGCGAGTTCACGGGCGCGACGACGTCGGAGGTGAGCGTCCCGTTTCTCCGTCCGTCCGGCCCGAAGGGCGCACGGTCGTGACCGGAGCGGCGGTGTCCGACGAGCGGGCGACGCCCGTGTGGCGCGACTTGGTGATGCTCACCAAGCCGCGGATCATCTCGCTCCTCTTGCTCACGACGATCATCCCAATGTTCGTTGCCGGCCATCCGAGCGCGTGGCTCGTGCTCTCGGTCTCGCTCGGCGGCTACCTGATGGCGGGCGGCGCGAACGCCGTGAACATGTTCATGGATCGCGACATCGACGACCGCATGGCGCGCACGCGGCTGCGCCCGATCCCGAGCGGCCGCATGGACGCACGCGCCGTGCTCGCGTTCGG
>JBDUCS010000318.1:0-4726 GCA_040003335.1 Gemmatimonadaceae bacterium
GCGCATCAACGGCGCGGCGAAGAGCGCCGTCGGCGCGGCGCTGCTCGATTTGCAGGGCAAGCGGCTCGGCGCGCCATTGTATCGCATGCTCGGCCTGAGCGCGGCCAAAGCCTGCCCGTCGTCGTTCACGATCGGCATCGGCACCGAGGACGAGCTGCGCGCCAAGGTGCGCGAAGCCGACGAGTATCCAATCCTCAAGGTGAAGCTCGGCACCGACCGCGATGAGGAGATCATCTCGATCATTCGCGAGGAAGCGCCGGACAAGATCTTGCGCGTCGACGCCAACGCGGCGTGGAGCGCGAAGCACGCGCTGTCGATGATCGAGATTCTCGTCGAGTACGACGTGGAGTTCGTGGAGCAGCCGCTGCCGCCCGCCGATCTCGACGGGCTGCGCTTCGTGCGCGACCGGTCGCCCCTTCCGATCATTGCCGACGAGAGTTGCGTCACGAGCGCCGACATCCCGCGCATGCTCGGCGTTGTGGACGGGATCAACATCAAGCTGGCGAAGTGCGGCGGGCCGCGTGAGGCGTTGCGGATGATCCATACGGCGCGCAGCCACGGCCTGCTCGTGATGATGGGGTGCATGATCGAGACGAGCCTCGGCATCACAGCCGCGGCGCACCTCGCGCCGTTGCTCGACTACGCCGACCTCGATGGCGCCGCGCTGTTATCCGACGATCCGTACCGCGGCGCGTCGATCGCGGGGGGGCGGATCACGATCCCCGACGCACCGGGCCTCGGCGTCACGCGCGCATGACGGTGTCCGACGCGCCGCGCTTGATCAGCGTCGCGCTCCCGCTCCCGCTGTTCCAGACGTTCACGTACAAAATCGACCGCCTGTTCGCGCACGCGATCGCACCTGGTTCGCGCGTCGTCGTGCCGGTGCGCAACAAGCACGCGATCGGGATCTGCACGGGTAACTCCACGGGCGATGGCGTCGCGCGCCCCAAGGCGATTCTGGACGTCCCCGACGCCGCCCCGGCGTTCACGCCGCAGATGCTCGAGCTCGCACGGTGGATCGCCGAGTATTACGTGGTGCCGATCGGGATCGCGCTGCGGAGCATGCTCCCGGCGGCGCTCACCGGCATCGGCCAGCCGACGCCGGTGCGCAAGACACAGCGCGTCGCGTTCCTCGCGCGCGAGCTGCCGACGCTGACCGAGCGCGACGCGCTCTTCGGTCGCGCGAAGCGGCAGCGCGAGGTCTACGAGCTCCTCGAGTCGTTGGGTGGCCGCTCGACGATCGCACATCTTACCGAGCAGCTCGGCATCACAGACAGCGTGCTCAAGGCGCTCGCCGCGAAGGGACTGATCGCCGTCGAGGACGAAGTGCTGAGCCGCGATCCGTTCGCGGCGCGGCCGGGCAAGCCACCGGCGGACCATCGACCGACCGAGGCGCAGCGCGCGGCCATCGCGACGTTGACAGCGAGTGGCGCGGGCGACGCGGCGCTGCTGCACGGCATCACGGGCAGCGGCAAGACGCTGGTCTACATCGAGCTCCTGCGCGAGATCGTCGACCGACGCGGCCAGACGGCGATCGTGCTCGTCCCGGAAATTGCTCTCACGCCGCAGACAGTCGACCGGTTCCGCGCCGTCTTCGGGGACCAGGTCGCAGTGCTGCACTCGGCGCTGAGCGACGGCGAGCGCTACGACGCGTGGCTCGCACTCCAGCGCGGGGACAAGCGCATCGCCGTCGGCGCGCGCTCGGCCGTCTTTGCTCCGCTAGCCAATCTCGGCGCGATCGTCGTCGACGAGGAGCACGAGGGGTCGTACAAGAACGGCGAGACGCCGCGCTACCACGCGCGCGAGGTGGCGGTCGTCCGCGCACGGCTCGAGGGTGCCGTCGTGGTGCTCGGATCGGCGACGCCGAGTCTCGAGAGTTGGGTGAACGCCGAGTCGGGGAAGTACACGCTCCTGTCGCTTCCGGAGCGAGTCGGCGCGGGACGGCTGCCGCACGTCGACGTGGTCGATCTGCGCACCGTCGTGCGCGCGGCCGACTTGGCGACGCGCGCCGAAACCCAAGCGCAGCGCGCCTTCCGTCACGTGGTGAGCGAGCCGCTCGAGGACGCGCTGTCGGTACGCCTCCTGCTCGGCGAGCAGAGCATTCTCCTGCTCAATCGCCGCGGCTACGCGAGCTTCGTGCAGTGCGAGAGCTGCGGCGACGTGCGGAGCTGCCCCAACTGCTCGATCACGCTCACGTACCACCGCAGCCCTGAGCGGCTCGTCTGTCACTATTGCCTGCACGAGGAGGCATCGTCGGAGACGTGCCGGCGCTGCGGTGGCGCCGCGGTGATGCAGCGCGGGCTCGGCACGCAACAGGTCGAGAAGTTGCTGGCCGAGCGTTTTCCGGCGGCACGGCTCGCGCGGATGGATGTCGACACGACGAGCGGCAAGTGGGCGCACGCCGAAATTCTCGATCGCGTCGCGAGCGGGGAAGTCCAGATCCTGCTCGGCACGCAGATGATCGCCAAAGGCCTCGACTTCCCGAATGTGACGCTCGTCGGCGTGATCGACGCGGACGTCGGCATCAACTTGCCGGATTTCCGCGCGAGCGAGCGGAGCTTTCAGCTGTTGAGCCAGGTGGCGGGCCGCGCGGGTCGCGGGCCGAAGGGGGGCGCCGTGATCATCCAGACGCGCGTGCCCGACCATCACGCAGTGCGTTGCGCCGTGACGCACGATTACCACGCGTTCGTGCGGCAGGAGCTTCCGGCGCGCGTGCATCCGCCGTACCCGCCGACAGTGCGGCTGATCAACCTGATCTTTAGCGGCACGGAAGAGAGCGAGACCGCGACGCTCGCCATAGCCGGCGGCGAGTTCTTGCGCGCGCTGATCGCCGCGCGTGGGGTGAGTGGTGTCGCGGTGATCGGCCCCGCGCCGTGTCCGATCGAGCGCATCAAACGCCGCTGGCGCTGGCACCTCATGTTGCGCGGCGAGCAGCCGTCGATGATGACGGCGGTGTCGCAGTACTTTCTCGAGAAATTCGAGGTGCCATCGCGGCACGAGCTGCGCGTGTCGCTCGACAGGGATCCGGTCGCCCTGCTCTGACCCGGACGCGACGGATCGACCGCAGTGTTCTGGATGCGCGTCACGGACAGACTGTCGGTGTCGAGTGCCTGTCGGCATCTTCGGCGGATCCCATCGGTGGAGTTTGTGTCGTGCGCGAGCCCCGTGCGATTCTCGTGTCGCTGCTTTTGCTATGGCCCGCGCCGACCGTCGCGCAAGGGTCGGCGGACCTCGGCCCCCAGGTCGACAAGATCTTCGCGCGCTTCAGCGGCGCCGATCGCCCCGGCTGCGCCATCGGCATCGCGCGCGATGCGAAGACGGTCTACGCGCACGGCTATGGCATGGCGAATCTCGAGTACGACGTGCCGAACTCGGAAGCGACGATCTTCGAGAGCGGGTCGGTCGCCAAGCAGTTCACCGCCGCGGCCATCGTGCTGCTGGGGCAGCAAGGAAAGCTCTCGCTCGACGATGACGCGCGGAAATACGTCCCGGAGATCCCGCGCTTCGCCGGACAGACGATCACCGTCCGGCATCTCCTGAATCATACGAGCGGCCTGCGCGATCAGTGGGGGCTGCTCGACATCGAGGGGCTGGGGCCCGGTACGCAGGTGCACTCGCCGGCGACCACCCTCGATCTGGTCGCGCACCAGAAATCGCTCAACTTTCCGGCGGGGAGCGAATACCTGTACAGCAACACCGGCTATGTCTTGCTCGGCGTGATCGTGCAGCGCACGAGCGGGCAGACCCTGGCGCAATTCACCACCGAGCAGCTCTTCCGTCCGCTCGGCATGACGCACACGCAATGGCGCGACGATTTCACGCGCGTGGTGAAGGGGCGGGCCACCGCGTACGCGCCGGCAGCGAACGGCCTCTTTAAACTGGACATGCCGTTCACGAACATGATCGGGAACGGCGGCCTGCTCACGACGGTCGGCGATCTCCTGCTCTGGAACGAGAACCTCGACGCGCCGAAGGTCGGCGGGCGCGCGTTCGTCGACGCGATGGAGACGCGCGGCCGGCTCACGGACGGCCGCACGATCGACTATGCGCTGGGCCTGACGGTGTCGTCGTACCGGGGCGTGGCGGAAGTGAGTCACGGCGGATCGACCGCGGGCTATCGCACCTTTCTCGCGCGCTATCCGGCGCAGCACGTGTCGATCGCCGTGCTCTGCAATGCGGCGGGCGCAAACCCGACCGCGGGCGCGCATCAGGCCGCCGATCTCGTACTCGGCACGCTGGCATCGGAGCCGGTTCCCACCGCGCCCGCCGGCATGGCGTCGACCGCGGCCGAGCTCGATCGCATCGCGGGCGTCTATCGCAACGCGCGCTCCGGCGAAGTGATGCGCATCGAGTCGCGCAACGGACGGCTCGTGAGTCCGCAGCGCCCCGGTCTGCCGTTCGTGCTGATCGGCCCCGGCCACGTGAACGCGGGTGCGGCGGACCTCGTGATCGAGGGACCACCGGGCGCCCGGACGCTGCGGGTGACCACGCGAGCGAGCGGGACCGAGGTGTTCACCGAGATGCCCCGCGAGGTGGGCGGGGCCGCGCTCGGCGAGTACGCCGGCACGTACGCCAGCGACGAGCTCGACGCGCGACTCGTGATCGAGCGGCGCGGCGAGAGCCTCGTCCTCAAGCGGCGACCGAGCGTGGAGCTCACGCTCGTCGCTGCCTATCGCGACGGATTCGAGGCGCCGTCGCTCGGCTCGCTCCAATTCACGCGCAACGC
>JBDUCS010000319.1:0-4718 GCA_040003335.1 Gemmatimonadaceae bacterium
ACAACCTCGAGGGCGGCGACCCGGCGACGCTGTACGACATCGCCCGCTACCAGATTCGACCGGTGCTGTCGCGCATCCCGGGCGTAGGGCGCGTCACGGTGCAGGGCGCCGGCATCCGCGAGATCGAGGTGGTGGCCGATCCCGCGCGCCTCGCGGCGCAGGGACTGTCGTTCACCGATCTCGCGCAGGCGATCACGAAGTCGATCGGCGTCGAAGCCGTGGGCCGCGTGTCCCAGGACTACAAGCAGTACCTCGTCGTCGCCGACCAGGAGGCGCACACGGCGGACGACGTCGCCAACGTCGTCGTCGCGGCCGGCCTCCGGGTGCGCGACATCGCCACGGTGTCGGTGGGAACTGAGGATCGCGTGAGCGCCGTCGCCGGCGACGGCCGCCCCGCGGCATTGCTCAATATCACGCGGCAAATCGGCGGCAACACCGTACAGATCGCCGACAGCGTCGCCACCGTCGTTGCGACGCTCGAGAAGACGCTCCCGCCGGGGGTGCACCTCAAGCCCGTCTACGACCAGGCGGCGCTCGTGCGTGACGCGGTGACGTCGGTGCGCGACGCGATGCTCATCGGCGCGCTCCTCGCCGTCATCATCCTGCTCGTCTTCCTGCGGCACGGGCGCATCACCGCCATCAGCGCGACCTCGATACCGTTGACACTGGCGATGACGGTGTTCGTCATGTCGCTCATTGGACAAACGTTCAACTTGATGACGCTGGGCGCGCTGGCGATCGCGATCGGCCTCGTGATCGACGACGCGGTGGTGATCACGGAGAACATCGTGCGTCACACGCGGCTGACCCACGACCGAATGCAGGCGATCCGCGACGCCGTGCAGGAGCTCGTCTGGCCCGTCACGACGTCGACGCTCACCACGGTCGTCGTCTTCCTTCCCCTCGGGCTTCTCCAAGGCGTCGTCGGCCAATTCTTCAAGGCGCTGTCGATCACGCTGACGATCGCCGTGCTCGTGTCGCTCCTCCTCGCGCTCACGATCATCCCGCTCCTCGCCGAGCAGTTTCTTGGGCCGGAGACCGACACGGAGCTCGCCGCCGACGCCGAGGCGCCGGGCCTGCTGGCCCGTGTCGGCCGCTCGATCGATGGGCTCGCCGACCGGTACGAGCGGTCGCTCGGCGGCGCGCTGCATCATCCGCGGATGATGGTAGCCGGCGCGCTCGTGCTGGTCGCGCTCGGCGTCGTCGTACACCGGTTCGTCGGCACGGGCTTCTTGCCCGAGATCGACGAGGGCGCGTTCGTGCTCGACTTCTGGTCGCCGGGCGGCACGTCGCTCACGGAATCCGACCGCCTGGTACACACCGCCGAGCTCGTGCTGGCCGGGTTGCCGGAGGTCACGGGAACGCAGCGGCGATTGGGCGCCGAGCTCGGTCTGTTCGCGACCGAGCAGAATCGCGGCGACATGGTGGTGCGCCTCAAGCGGCAAGGTGACCGCTCGCGCTCGAGCTTCGAGGTGATCGACGACGTGCGCGCCAAGGTGAACGCGTCGGCGCCACGCCTTCGCATCGAGTTCGTGCAGATTCTCTCGGACGTGATCAACGATCTCGCCGGCGCCGCGAAGCCGGTCGAGGTGAAGCTGTACAGCTCGCAGCTCTCGACGATGGAGGCGTACGCGAAGTCGATCGCGCCGAAGATGGCGAAGGTCGACGGCCTCGAGGATTTCTTCAGCGGCGTGAGCGAGCCGGCGGCCGAGATGATGCTGCGGGTGAATCAGGCCGAGGTGAACCGGCTCGGCCTCGACCCGAATCAGGTCGGCGCCACGGTGAGCGGCGCGCTTCTGGGCGCGCCGGCCGGCCAGGTGCGCCTCGAGGACCGCACGATCAACGTGCGCGTGCGCGCGCCGGATTCGGTGCGGTACGACCCGCTGTCGCTCTCGGCGCTTCCGATCGTCAACGCGCGCTCGCGGGCGACCACGCCGTTGTCGGCGCTGGCGAGTGTGACGCCGACCGAGACGCGCGCCGAGCTGCTGCGCGAGAACCAGCAGCAGATGATCGCGATGACCGCCGACGTCACCGGCCGCGCGCTCGGCTCGGTGATGTCCGACGTGAAGACGGTGCTGGCGCAAAACCCGCCGCCGGCCGGCGTGCGCGTGGAGATCGGCGGGCAGTACGCCAATCAGCAGGAGTCGTTTCGCGCGCTGATGATCGTGCTCGGCCTCGCGGCGGTGAGCGTGATCGCGATCATGGTGATCCAGTTCCAGTCGTTCATCGAGCCGCTGGTGATCGTCGTCGCTGCGCCGATCTCGTTCGTTGGCGCGATCGCGCTACTCTGGATCACGGGCACGCAGCTCAACGTGTCGAGCATGATGGGGCTGATCTTGCTCGTCGGACTGATCGTCAAGAACGGCATCATCCTGCTCGACTTCACGCGCCACCGCATGCGCACCGAGGGCGAGAGCCTCGAGGTGGCGATCCGTCACGCGGCGCATGTGCGACTGCGGCCGATTTTAATGACGACGCTCTGCACGCTGTTCGGGCTGCTGCCGTTGGCGCTCGGGCTCGGCGCCGGGAGCGCGATGCAGCGGCCGCTGGCGCTCGCGGTGATCGGCGGGCTCGCGCTCTCGACGCCGATCACGCTCTTCATCGTCCCGACGTTTCTCGTGGCGATCCGCGGGCGGGAGTGGACGCTGAAGAGGGGCTAGCGACGTTCGGAGCGCAGTGGAGACGACGCTGGTCGAGCTGCCCGATCGGCGTTTTTGCTGTCGTGATCCGTTTTCGCCTCTAATGTCAGCTCCATTCCCGTTGTCCACGCGCCGTGGTAGAATCGAACGGCATGCAGCAGTCGCATCGGTAGGAGCGGAATGAAACACGACGCGGGCCGGTCGCCGGCACCGGAACAACCTCTAGAACACAGCCTGACCCGGCCCGCCACACCCGGCGCGAGCCCGCTCATCCGGCCGCACGTCGCCGACATCCTCGAGAGCATCACTGACGCCTTCTTCGCGGTCGACCTCGAGTGGCGCTTCGTCTACGTCAACCGCCACGCCGAAGAAGTTTGGCGGCGGTCGCGGCACGACCTCCTCGGCCGGCGCGTCCTCGACGTCTTCCCGCATCTGCGCGGCAGCGACGCGCACCGCGCAATGCTGCGCGCGATGCGCGACGAGGAGACGGTGCACTACGAGGGCCGCTCGCCGGTCCGCGACATGTGGATCGAGGCGCACATTTACCCGTCGCCGTCCGGCTTCTCGTGCTACTTTCGCGACATCGCCGAGCGAAAGCGTGCCGAAGAGGGGCGCAGATTTCTCGCCGATGTCGGGAGCGCTGCCACCACGGCGCTCGACGTCGCGACGATATTGGGCGCCGTCGCGCGGCGGTGCGTCGATGGATTCGCCGACTGCTGCGTGATCGACCTGCTCGACGACGAGGGCGCGCCGCACCGCGCCGCCGCCGCGCACCGCGATGGGGAGGGCGCGGACGCGCTCGTGGCGCGGGTGCTCGCCGTCGGCCCGGGCGTGCCGGTGCCTGACGGCGTGCTGGACGTGCTGCACAGCGGCCGCGCGTCGTTGCGCGCGAATGTCGCCGTCCCGCCGATCGGGTCCGACGCCAGCGCGGCGCTCGAGCGCGACGTCGGCGCGACGTCCGTGATTGTCGCGCCGCTCCTCGCGCGTGGGCGAATTCTGGGGGCCCTCTCGCTCATGCTGTGCGCCGGTGAGCGGCGATTCGACGCGCGCGATCTGGTGCTGGCGGAGGAGGCGGCGCACCGAGTCGCGCTCGCGTCGGACAACGCGCGACTCTACGCGATGGCGCAGGACGCGAGTCGCGCCAAATCCGATTTTCTGGCGACGATAAGCCACGAGCTCCGCACGCCGCTCACAGCGATCCTCGGCTTCGCCGACCTCTTGAGTGAAGAAGTGTTCGGACCGGTGCCCGAGGTGCAAAAGGAGCAGATCGATCGGATCAAGGCGGCGGGCGAGCACCTCCAGCTACTGGTGGAGGAGCTCCTCAGCTTCGCCAAGCTGGAAACGGGGCGCGAAGTTGTCTCGCTGGCGAACGTGGAACTGTCGGAAGTCATCGCCGATACGCGCGCGCTGATCCAGCCGCTGGCGCGCCGGAAGGCGCTGCGCTTCGTCGTGCAAATTCCCGAGCGTCCCGTGACGATGCAGACCGATCATCGCAAGGTGTGCCAGATCCTGCTCAACCTGTTGGCGAACGCCGTCAAGTTTACCGAGACGGGCGAGCTCGGCCTCCGCGCGCGCGAGGTGGATGCAAACGTGGAGTTCGAGGTATGGGACACCGGCATCGGCATCCCGCGCGAGCACATCGAGCACATCTTCGATCCGTTCTGGCAGGTCGAGCAGCATCTGGCGCGCCGCGCCGGCGGCACGGGGCTCGGCCTCACCGTCGTGCGGAAATTGGCGATGCTCCTCGGTGGCAGCGTCGCCGTCGAGAGCGAGCCCGATCGCGGCAGCCGGTTTACGGTGCAGCTGCCGATGCGAAGCGAAGCGTGATCGTCGAGCAATAACAAAAGAGAGCAAAGGAGCCGAATGCGGGCCACTCTCCTCTTTTCTTTTTTTGTTGCTCTTGGGATTGGCTAGCTTTCGTGATGATCGAACTCGATAGCGCGACTGCACAGGAGGGGGCGATGGACGGCACGAGCGGATTCGCCGCGCTCGGACTCGACGCCAAGGTCCTCCCCACGCTCGCGGCGCTCGGCTACGAAGAGCCGACGCCGATTCAGCGCGAAGCGATCCCGCCGCTCC
>JBDUCS010000320.1:0-4714 GCA_040003335.1 Gemmatimonadaceae bacterium
GTGCGCGCCGTGAGCGTGAACGTGCCGGCGCGCGTCGTCACGTGCGCCGGCCGCGGGATCACGGAGACCGACGAGTCTTGAGCGAGCGCGAGCCGCGAGGAGCCGCCGGCGGACAGCGAGACGAGCGCGAGGCAACGCGAGATAGAAGCGAGGCGCACCCGCACTAGGGTTTCGACTTCGGCTTCGTCTTCGGCCTCGTACGCTTGCGATGAAACGCGTCGATCGCGTCGACGAGCGGCGCAGGGTCGTAGCGGACAGGGTCCGTGGTCGGGAGACCCGTCTCGGCCGCGATGCGCGCGATGGCCGCCTTCGCCGCGCGGTCCGACAGGTCGTAGGTGTTGAGCGATACGGCGATCGTGCGCGCCGGCCGGAGGGGCCGCACGATCATCTCGTGCATCGCAATGAACTCCGTCAGCGGCGGGATCTTCACCCACGTGTTGTTGTTGATGTGCTCGCGCGACGGCTGATGGCACATCACGAAGGCGTGTGGGAGCGAACCGTGAATGAGCCCCATCGTCACGCCCGAATAGCCGGGATGGATGATCGACCCTTGCCCCTCCACGAGTACGATGTCGGCGTGCTTTGCCGCGTCGACCACCAGCCGCTCGGCGGCGCCGGCAATGAAGTCGGCGATAACCGCGTCGACGCCGATGCCGCTCCCCTCGATGAGAATGCCCGTCTGTCCCGTGCCGGCGAAGGCGACGCGGCGGCCCTTCTTTTTCAGGCCGTCACGCATCTGTAGGGCGCCTGTCATCTTCCCGATGTTGCAGTCGGTGCCGACGGTGAGGACGACCGTCGCGTCGACGTTGCGCACGCGGCCCATCGCGACCGGGAGATCCGTGGGCGGCTGTCGCAGATCGTGGATCGCGACACCGTGCTGCTTGGCCAGCGCGGCCAGCTCTTCATCGTCGCCGATGAACGTGTGGAGCCCGCTCCAAATCTCGAGGCCGCGCTCGAGCGCCAGCCGAATCGTCGCCCGCCACTCGGCGGGGAGCCTGCCGCCCTGGGGCGCGATGCCGATCAGCAGGGCCGTTGGCTCCAGCGGGAGCGCCTCCTTCAGCGACGCTACGATGGGAATGTCGCCACCGAAGTCGAGCACCTCCTGCACCGTCTTGCCGGCGCGGCGCGAGTCGAGCACGGCGACGACGCGCTCCGGCGTGTAGCGGATGCACGAGTTCGCGGTCTTGGACGTCAGCGGGCCGAACTGGCCTTCGGCGAGAATGACAAAGCGGAGATCGCGCGGCATGGGTCGGACGACTCGTTAGGCGGGAGGCGGGCGGGGCCGCCGCGCGTCAGGCGACGCGCTGGCGACGGCTCGTTTCGGCGGCGGCGACGATGTCGGGGTATGGGGGCTCGATCGTCAGCATCACGCCATCGGGCACCGGCGCGCGAACTACGAACGCGTTGTCGCGCACCGTCCGGCGGAAGCCGTGCCCCTCATAGATGCGCGTGATGACGACGCGGCGCACGATCACGAGTAGCACCGCGAGCATCGGGAGCGCGACGATGAGGCCCACCGGCCCGAGCAGCTTGCCGACGATCAGCACGCCCATGATCGAGAGCACCGGCGGCACGTTCACTTGGCGCTGCATGACGCGCGGCGTGACGAAGTTGCCCTCGAGGAGATGCACGACGACCCCGAGCAGGACGACGAGGAGCGCCTTGGTCACACCGCCGTCGCTGCCGAGCGCGAACATCGCCGGCAGCAGCGTGGAAAAGAGCGTGCCGAAGAACGGGATGATCGACACGAGCCCGGTGAAGACGCCGAACGTGAGCGCGTACGGCACCCCGAGCGCGAACAGCCCGATCGCCGTGACCGTGCCGAGAAAGACCATCGACGCCAGCTGCCCGACGATGTAGGCGCGGAGCGTCTTGCCGAGCTCGCTCATCAGGTTGCGCACGAGGTCGCGGTGCACCGGCGGAAAGAGCGAGATCAGCAGCTCGCGGTACAGCGCCGGCTGCGTCGTGAGATAGATCCCCATCACGAGTACGGAGAAGACGGAGATCGTGACCTGGAGGAGCGAGAGCACCTTGGGCAGGAGGTTGCTCACGTAACCGCTCGCCTGTTCGTACACGGCTTCGATGATCCGGTGCTGGCCCTGCTGCCGCCACATGTCGGCCAGCGTTGGATTGCGCAGCATCATGCTCTGGATCGACGCTTCCCATTGCGTGACGTACGCGGGCAGCACCTTCACGAGCTGCTGCGTCTGCGAGATGACGGGCGGCACGATCAGCAAGACGATGCCGACGAGCAGCGCGACCGAGCCGAGGAAGGCAACCGCGAACGCCGCGCCGCGGGGGACGCGCGCGTACTTGATCAACGCGTCGCGGAGCGCGCCGAGATAGAGCGCGATCAGGACGGCGATGAAGAGGAGCAGAAAGAGCTCCGCCGTTTCGGCGAACAGGCGGAGGAGGAGAACGGTGATGACGACGGCGGCGAGCGCTGGCGCAAAGCGGAAGCGCCCCGCCGTGAGAGGGGTCATTTCGGCTTCTGCTCCCCGCTGCCTTCGATGTCCGCGTCGACCGTTTCGGCGGGCTTGGCGCTGCCCGAGCCAAGCGCTTTGTTGCCGCCGGGCGAGCCGGCGTTGAGCATCCCCATCTTCTGCTTGAGGGCGAGGAGCTGCGAGTCGGCGTTGTTGGTCGTCGCGCTCTTCTCGAGGCGCTTGAACTCGTTCTGCAGTTTGTCGCCGGTGAATTCCTCGTCGATCTCAGCCGAGGCGAGCATGCGGCGCTCACTGTCCTCGATCTTCGCCTCCATTCGCGAGAAGGCCTCGAAGGCCGACTTCTCCGACATCCCGGACATCGTCTCCTGGATGCGCTTCTGCGCCTCGGCCCGCTTCTGCCGTGCAACGAGGAGATTCTTCTTCCGCTTGGCCTCCTCGATCTTGTCGTTGAGATCGCGGAGCGAGTTCTTGAGCTTTTCGGTTTCGGCCTGGTGCGAGTTCCACGTCGCGTCGAGCTGCTGCGCGTGCACCATGTGCTCGTTGTGCCTCACGAGCGCCTGTTTGGCGAGATCGTCGCGCCCTTCCTGGACGGCGAGCACGGCCCGCTGCTCCCAGTCCTTCACCTGCTTGTACTCGTTGTCGACTTGATCCTTCAGCCGCTTCTCGTCGGCGATCGCCCCGGCAACTTGCTGCTTGGCGCGCGCGAGCTGCGAGCGCATGTCGACGATGATCTGATTCAGCATCTTCTCGGGGTTTTCCGCCGAGGAGATCATGTCATTGATGTTCGACCGGATCACGGTCGAGAGACGGTCAAAGATGCCCATGTGCGGAAAGCCTCAGCGCGTCTCGCGGTAGGGCGCGAGCTCGCGCAGGTGAGCGGCGAGAGCAAGCGTCATCGACTCGTAGCTCGCCAGGAACTCTTCGTAATCCAGGTGCGACAATTCGAGCGCCTCGGTGAGGACGACCGCGTCGCCCTCGATTCCGTACGATCCGTGCACCAGCTCGCTCGCGTTGAGCTCGAGGAGCCGGCGATACAGCTCAGACGATTCCTTGGAGTCCTTCGGCACGTCCATCACTTTGAGCCTTAGGAGGACAACGGGCGGCGAATAGTGCACCACGACGTCCGCGTCGAGCCGGCCGCCCGGATGCACGATCCACATGCCCGGCTGGATCTCGGAATGCGTCGCGCCGTCGGCGCCGAGCCGCGTGAGGAATGCGTCGATGTCGTCTTTGCCGACCATGGTGGGTGCCGGGTGTCGGGTGACTGGTGCCTGGGGCCTCGAAGCCTCGCCGCTCTCTCTTCGTACGAGCGACAAGGGCACGGCGTTTCTCTTTATGGGCGAGCAACGAAGATAGCGCGTCGACTCCGTGCGGCGCCACGTTGCTGTGCCCTCGAGTCCCCGTTCCTCAGGCTCGCGAATTGGCGATAGCGGACACGCGGGCAGGCCTTCGCGTCAGCGATTCGGATGAAGCAACTCGCGAGTGAGCTCGCGCGCGAAGCTGACGACATCGCGGTAGCGGTCGGTCGGGGTGCGCGAGAGTCCGCGCATGATGACGCGCTCCACGGCGGCATCGAACGTCAACCCCTTCCGGGCCGAGTTGAGGGGCACCGGCGGCTGCGAGAGGAGCTGCGTGAAGAGCTCGCGCTGGGACTTGCCGAGGTAGGGGAGGCAGCCGGTGAGGAGGTAGTAGGCGATGGTGGCGAGCGAGTACTGGTCGGCGGCCGCGGTGACGAGCAGACCGGAGAGCGCTTCGGGGGCAACGTACATGAGGGTGCCGACGAAGAAGCCGGCGCGGGTGAGGCGTTCCTCGGGGGAGAGGTCGGCCCCGGCGGCGATGCCGAAGTCGAGGAGCTTGATCGTTTTGGTCGCGGGGTCGTACATCACGTTCTCGGGCTTCAAGTCGCGATGGACGATCCCGACGCGGTGCCCGTCGTCGACGGCGTTGGCGATCTGATCGATGATGGTGGTGACCTCCTCGCGCGGCAGCGGCGTGTTCCGCTCCGCGTACTTCTCGAGGAGCTCCAATGTCACGAGTGTTCCTCTGACGGATGTTGTTGACGCAGCGCGCTGACGGCGAACTAGCCGCGGCGGCAAGGCGCGACGCGCCGCTCCCATCCGAATGATCTACTACTGAGGCTGCCCATCCGCGAGTCAGTGGACGGATCGAGGATGGCGACGCACGAGACTAGGTGGCGAATCAGTCGGCATCCTCGCCTGGGCATGCCATCGCCCTGAGCGGCGGACTCCGGCTTCTGCCGCGAGGTGCTG
>JBDUCS010000046.1:0-15996 GCA_040003335.1 Gemmatimonadaceae bacterium
CGCGCAGCTCCATCGCTCTGCGCTCGCTCTCATCGAACGCGGCGCGTGCGTCGACCACGGTTCGCCGCGCGGTCTCCTCGGCCTGCACGCGAGAGGCGAGCTGCTCGCTGGCCGCCGCCAGCGCCGACTCGAGCCGCGCGAGCTCGGCGACGGCGTGCTCGCGATCGCTGATCAGTTGCTGGCCCATCGCCTCGCCCTGCCGGCGCTCGGTCTCCGCGCGCTCCCGCCGGGCGACCGCGTTGCGCTGGCGCTCCTCGGCCACGGCCATCTCGCTCTGCAGTCGCATTACATCCTGTTGCTGCGCCGTCACTAGTCGCGCGAGCTCGGCGCGGTGGCCGTCGGCCGCGGCGCGTGCGCCGTGCGTGTCCTCGCGGCGCAGCTCGGCGTCGCGCACGCGCTGCTCGAGGACCGGACCTTCCGCGCGCAGCGATGTCACCCGACCCTCCAGGCGCGCCAGCTCTTCGTGCCACGCTTCCATCTCGCGCGTGGCGAGGGTGAGCTCGACGTGAAAGCGACGGTTGGTGAGCTCGGTGTGCCGCTCCGCCTTCTTCCGTTGGCGTGCGAGCGAGCGCACCTGCGTCTGCACTTCGCCGATCAGGTCGTCGAGCCGCGCCAGGTCGATCGCCGTCTCCTCGAGACGTCGTTCGGTGGTGCGGCGGCGGTCGCGATACATGCTGACGCCGGCCGCCTCCTCGAACAGCTCGCGCCGCTCGTCGGGACGATCGCTGAGCAGCGCGTCGATCATGCGCGCTTCGATCACGACGCCCGAATCGGCGCCAAGCCCGGTGCCACGCACCAGATCGTGGATGTCGCGCAACCGGCACGGCGACCGATTGAGCAGATATTCGCTCTCGCCGGAGCGCGAGAGACGCCGGGTGATCACGACTTCCTTGAAGGGGACCGGGAGCGCGCCGTCGTCGTTCTCGAAGTACAGCGACACTTCCGCGATGTTCACCGGACGGCGCGCCGACGATCCCTGGAAGATGACTTCTTCCATCTTCGCGCCGCGGAGCGCGCGCGCGCGCTGCTCGCCGAGGACCCAGCGCACGGCGTCGGAGACGTTGCTCTTGCCGCAGCCGTTGGGGCCGACGATCGCCGTCACGCCTGGCTCGAAGATGAGCGCCGTCTCGTCCGCGAACGACTTGAATCCGTGCAACTCCAGCTTGGTCAACCGCACCTAGGGAATTCTCCCGGTTCGATACACGAGGGTCACGTCCTTGCCGCTCTGCGTGAACGTGTCGCGCAACGTCGCGGCCTGCTCCGGCGATTCCCATGCGCCGGCGTAGAGGTTGGCGGTTCCTTCATCTTGCAGGAGGGCGTACACCGGCAGCCCGAGCCGGCGATAGCTGCTCACGAAGGATGCCGCGTTGGCGCGCGCCACGCCGCGCTCGACGAGGAGCGCGAAAGGCACGCGGATCACGCGTCCGTTGCCGGGTGTGATCTGCCGGTCGTCGCGCATCCGAGAGAGGAGCGAATCGGCTTGGGCGCGCGTCGCGTACGCGCCGGCGACGACGTGAAAGGAAGTCGTCTGGTTCACCGTGATCGGCGAGATCGTGGTCGCGGGTACGAAGCGCTGCAGCGGCTGTTGCTGCGATGGCTCGTATTGCTCCAGCTGCACGATCGCGTTGTTGTAGGCCTGCTGCTGCACGAGGTCGATACCGTACGGCGTGGCGCGCGCCGAGTCCTGGGGGTTCTCGACGCGCATCGCGCTCCCCGGCCGCGCGGACGCCGCGGCGGCTTCGGCACCGACGGCGGCGGCCGGCGCCGTCACGCGCGGCGCCGCCTCGCGCGGCGCCGACCGCGACGTGAACCAGAGCGCGCTTCCGAGCACGACGACGAGCACCGCGACGCCGCCGCCGAAAAGCGTCACGCGCCGCTTGAGCTCGTCGTCGAACGCGCGCGTGTCGCCCGTCGTGACTCGCGCCGGCGCGCCGCTCGTCGACGGCGGTCGCGCTACGGCGACACGCGCGGGCTCCGGCTCGACGGCGATCCGCACCTCTTGCAGCACCGGCTCGGGCATCATCCCCTGCGGATCGCCCACCCGCACCGCGCCTTCCGTCGACGCCACGACCGCATCCAGCCCGGGCGCACCGCCGGGCGCGATGATCAGCAGGAGGGCGTCCACCTCCTTGAAGTCACGCGCCAGCTTGAGCCAGCGATCGCTGTTCAACAGCATCTCGTGGTCGAGCGGACTGGCACCGCTCGGCATGATCAAGAGGTTCTGCGCGGCGTCGATCGGGTACGCGATCTTGCTCAGCGACACGCCGTACGAGAACGAGTCGACGATGCCGTGCACCGCGTCGCGCGGCAGCACCGCCTGCAACTGGCTGATCTCGCCGAAGCAGTCGGCGATCGCGACGCGGCGGCGGCGTGCTTGCACGCGCGCGATGCCGAGCGCGAGCAGCGCCGCGGCGGCCGGCTCGCTCGTCACCAGCACGGCCGACGTGAGGCCGTCGAACGTGTCGGCGATGCGACGTCCTTCCGCTTCCCAGGGCGATTCGACCCCGGCGATCGATGGCGCAGTCACTAAGGCGCTCCTTCGTAGATCCAGTACGACCGGCCCGAAAGCTTCGCCGCCCGGTCAGCCTCGGCGCGCGTCGCGTAGGGTCCGATGACGACGCGAAAGATCGCCACTCCATCGCGAACTGTCGACACCACGCGCGCCCCGTCGGTCGTTACCGACACCGCCTTCGCGATCTCTTTCGCCGCGGATTCCCCGCTCAACGCGGCGAACTGCACCATGAAGCCGGGCGACGACCGCACCGCGCTGTCCTTCGGCTGCGCGCGCGCTGCGGTGTCGGCGACCGTCACGCTGTCGTGTCCGGGCACTTGGCCGGCGAACGGATTGTTCGCATTGGCCGCCGAATCCGTGGCGGTGGTGACGGCGTGCGCCATGGTTGGTTGGCCGATCGCGCCGCGCGCGCGAAAGCCGTTCCAGCTGACGAAAAGCCACGAGTCGCGGGCGCCGCCGGAGACGGTCGACTTCGGCCGCAGCGTCTCGCCGTCGGCGAAGGCGACATCGTTGCCGTGCAGCAGCACGATCGCTCCGTCCGGGATCACCGTCGGCAGATCGCCGCGCCACTCGGTGCGCACCGTCCCCAGCCGCCGGTCGGTGCCGACGGCGATCACCCAGGCCGAGTCGCCCTTGACCGGCCGCGCCAGGACGTAGCGCCCCGCGGCGTCCATGCGGAGCTCGGATGCCTGATCGGGGAGCTCGATCTTCGTGTCGACCTTGCCGTTGTAGCGGTCGATCACCCACAGCTCGGCGGCAGAATCCGCGGCGACGTAGATCCGGTCGCCGCTCGGCGTCGTGACGGCGGTGCGCGCCTTCCCGGGGAGCGTGATCGACGTCTTGTTCTTCATGTCTTTGCTGCGCACGCCGATCAACGCGTCGTTCACCGTGAGATACAACCGGTCGCCGATCTGCGTGCCGATCGCCCGCTCGGCGCGCGGGAGCACGACGCTGTCGATGATCGTGTTCAGCGGCGGACGGAGGTGCCAGATCGTCGTCGTCGCGCCGCGGTCGGAGAGGACGAAGAGCGAACCGTCGGGCTGCGGAAAGATCTCGCGCGCGGGCGCCGGCGGCTTGAACACCCAGCCCGAATCGCTCGGCGCGAATCGGCGGATGCGGCCATCGGGGGCCATGCCGTAGACCGAGGCGCCGTCGTTGGAGGCGAGGTGCGCGAGCTTGGCCGCGCTGGCGCGCTCGATCGTGTTCAGCCGGAGGTCGACGCGGATCGGGACGCCCTTCGCATCGACCGCGACGACCGAGCCCGCGCTCGGGTCGAAGCCGAGGATGCGCTCGATCGCGGGTGTGCGTTGCGCCGACGTCCAGACGGCGGAGTCGAGACGCGGATAGACGAACGCGCGCGCCGCACCACCGCCCAGCGGAAATCGCAAGACGAGCAGGTCGGGGCCACGCGTTCGACTGGCGGCGGATGGAGCATCTGAGACGGCGGGAGCGCCGGCTTTGTCGCGGGAGCAAGCCGCGAGAGCCAACACGAGCGCCAACGCGAGTGGCGTGCGCACGTTCCCAAGTTACGGTTCGAACGGCTGCACAACAAGGCTGTGGTGGCTGTTCGGCGCGTTCACCGGCTAACAAGTCCACAGGTTCGTAGTTCACCGGTTTCAGTTGCCAGTTCGCAGTTTCCTGTCCACGGCATCGGGCAGCAAAACTGCGAATGGTACACTCAGCCTTCCGAACTCAGGACGAGCTCGAGGGCATCGGGATCGTTGGACCCGATTCGAGTTCAGTACGAAGGTCCAAACGTGAATTGCCACGTCCAGCGCCGATCCGGCGTGTCGAGCGGCCTCGCGTAGTCCCAGCGCAGGATCGCGAAGTTGAAGACGTTCACACGCAGTCCCCCGCCGTAGCTGCGCATCACCGTGCGAACCTTCGTCACGTCGTCGCCGGCTCGCGCGTTCCAGCGCAACGTCTGCCCACCGAACCAGACGACGCCTGCGTCGTAGAACACGAGCCCCTCGATCGGCGGAATCGGAATCGGGAACGAGCCGATCTGCACGCGCCGGAAGATCGGGAACCGCAGCTCGGCGTTCGCGATCGCGAGCCTGCTCCCGAGGAGCGACGAGCATTTGTAGAAGGCCGGCGTGCCGCTGGCCGAGCATCCTTGCGTGACGTACGTATATCGATCGTAACCGCGCACCAGCTCCGGGTAGCCGATGTACTTTCGCAGGCTGTCGGCGTCGCGGCCGGTAGAGACGCTCGCCAGCCCGCGCGTCGCGATCCACAGATAGTTGAAAATGATCGGATCGTAGCGACGGTAATCAGCGAGATACTCCAGCCAGCGGAAGTCGCCCACCGTTGGCGTCGCCTGCAGGCGAAAGCGACGCCCCATGATGGGCGACGTATAGCCGAACAGCGTGTTGTCCGAGACGTAGGCGACGAACGGTTGCAGGTAGTTCACCGCGCGGTGGCTCGTCGTGCTGTCGAGCACGAACGCGCTCGCCGAGCCGTCGATGGTGTTGAAGCCGCGGCTGATGAAGAGGTCCGCACGCTCGAGACTCGTGAAGCGAAGCCCGACCTCGCCGCGCGTGAAGCGGTCGAACGGATAGATGCCGACGCCGAAGGCCTGGCGCTCGATGTAGCGCGTGAAGATGTCCGACTCGAGCTGTTGCGCGGAATTGCCCGGCGCGCCGGTCAGCGTGGCGCCTTGCGAGAAGTAGTACGGCTGCTGGTAGAGCCCCGCGCTGTACTGCAGCCGTCGCGAGAGATCGGTGTACGCGGCGTACACCATCGCCTCGCTGATGCGGCCGTTTACCTCCGCCGAAAAGGCGAGATGATGGTCACTCAGCAGGTCGCTCAGGATGATCGTCGTTCCGCCAAAGACGCCGCCTGTGTACGCGTCGCGCGCGTAGCCGACGGTCGGCCGCGCGATGTATTCCGGCGAGTAGGCGATGCGATAGCGGTAGTCCTTGAAGCGCAGCGTGTCGGGGAGCGCTAACGCGGCGCTGTCGAGCACCGCGGCGACGCTCGATGCGCTCGAACGCCGGGCCTCGCCCGGCGATGGTGCGGCGCCCGACAGCCGGAATGCGGACGGCGTGCGGTAGAGCGACGTCGCCAGCGAGTTGCCGGTATCCGCCGCAGGGGGCGCGGGTCTGGCGCTCGGCGCCGGGGTAAAGGCGAGCGGCGCCGACGCGTTGATGTTCCCACCGATCGCGGCGGCGGAGAGCGTAGTGTCGCTCGTACCGCCGCGTTGCGCGACGAGCGCCGGCCGCGCGGCGGTGAACGGCTCCCGCTTTCGCGATCGCGGGTCGCCGAGCATCCACACCGTGTATTCGCCGTTCTCGTAGAGCGTAAAGGCGAGTGCATCGCGGCCGCGCGCCCAGCTGATCACCGGGCTGTATTCGGTGAACGACGACACCCCGCCGACTACGTTGGTCAGCTGGTAGTGCGTCGCGTCGGTGAAGTCGTAGAGAAAGACGTTCTGGATGCCCGTGCGCGACGACACGTAGGCGAGCGACTTGCCATCCGGCGCCCACATCGGATTGATGTTGAGTCCGTCCTGCCCGGGGATCGTCTCCACCCGGCCGTCGCCCACATGATAGAGCGAGATGCGCCAGCGCGCGAAGCGGAGCAGCGACAGGTCGGTGCCCGGTCCGCGGTCGCTGGCGAAGGCGATCGTCTCACCGTCCGGCGACCATTGGGGCATCAGGTCACCGTACGTGTCACGCGTCAGTTGCCGAAAGTGCGAGCCGTCGGCGTCGACCATGAACAGATCGGTGATGCCGCCGACCGAACCCGAGAAGGCGAGCCGCTTGCCGTCGGGCGACCACGTCGGGCTCGTCACGACCTCGAGCGGAAGTTCGATCTGCTCGACGGTCTTCCGCCGCTCGACGTCGAGCAGATAGAGCACATCCTTGCCGTGACTCAACGCGGTGAACGCGAGCAGTCTTCCGTCGGGCGAGAAGGCGCTCTGCGAATATAGGATCTGCAGCTCTTCCGTGTCCGGATCGAGTTGGCTCTTCACGAGTCGCGTGATGCGCTTGCCCGTCGTCGCGTCGCCGAGCCAGAGATCGGTGAAGACCTCGCCCTTGAGAAAGTTCCCATTGGAGACGAAGGCGATGTAGCGCCCATCGGGCGAGAGCGCGGGTGCGACGAAGACCTCCCCGCCCGTCCGCTTCCGCGTCAGCAACGGCTCCGAAAACGTCCGCGCGCGCTCGAGCTGCGCCACTTCGGGGAGATACTGCTCGCGCATCGCCTCCTGCCAATCGTCGCTCAGGTCGGCGAGCGAGCGGCCGAGCTCGCGGCGGATGGCGCGCTCCACGCCGACGGTCGTCGCGCCCTGGAGGATCGGCCCGATGACTTCATCGCCCCATCCTTTACCGACGTACGCCCACAACGATTCGCCGAACCGGTACGGGAAATACTTGTCGGGGCGCTCCGTCATCTGCGCAATGGACGGCAGGCTCGCGTTGAGCGCAGCGTCGCGGATCCACGTCGCGGTGTGTGGATGGTACGGGCCGATGCTCAGGTACTCGGCCATCCCTTCCATGAACCAGAGCGGCGGATTCGCTTGCGCGAGCGACGTGAGCCCGTTGCCCGCCTTGCCGCGCGCGAAGACGTCGAACTGGAATTCGTGCACCATCTCGTGCGTCAGCACCTGCTCGAAGCTCGCGTAGTCGCCGGTGAAGGGGAGGAGCATGCGGTGCCGCAGCGGCTCCGTTACACCGCCGGTCCCCTCGCCGAGATCACCGGTCACATTGTTCTGACCGAAGTCGGCGCGCGACGCGAAGACGACGATCGGCTTCTTCTCGCGGAAGTCGTGGCCGAGAATGCGCGACAGCCGGCCGTACGCGCGCTCCGCCATGCGGGCGGCGTCGTGCGCCGCCTGGCGCTCCTGCGGATAGTAGTGGATGAAGAAGTGCTCGGTCTCGATGATACGCCACGTGAAGTGGTCGTACTGGACCTGATTCATTCCGAAGTACTGCTGCGCGGCGACACCGCGAGCGCCGCCAGCCGCCGAGAGGGAGAGGGCGGCGGCGCCAGCGAGGCGTCGCGCGCGCTCGCTCGTCACACCCCGGCGCCCGCGCCGGCCACCGCGACGCGCTCGGCGTCGCCCCACAATCGCTCGAGCTGGTAGAAGTCGCGCAGCGTCGGATGAAAGACGTGCACGACGAAGTCGACGTAGTCGATCAGCACCCAGCGTCCCTGTTGGAGGCCTTCGGCGTGATGCGCGCGGACACCAGCCTTGTTCATCTGCGTCATGATGTGCTCGGCGATCGACCGCACGTGCGTGTCCGACGTCCCACTGGCGATCAGAAAATAGTCCGTCGCGTTGGCGACTTTCTGGAGATCGAGGAGGACGACGTTGTTCGCCTTGAGATCGTGCGCCAGCGCGGCCGCGCGGTGCGCATCGGTGAGCGCGGAGTTCTGGGACCGCGCCTTCGTTTCAGCCATTCGAGTCGTGGATAGAGTGGAGACGCGCCAGACGCGCGCATGCTTCGAGCTAACATCAGGACCGGCGAGTGAAAAGGCCCAGCGCTCGCGCGCCGGGCCTCGGTGGCTCGCCCGTCACCGACCTACTGCTTGATCACCCACACCCGCACTTCGGGCTTCACATCCGCGTGCAGGCGAATCGGTACGCGATACACGCCGAGCGCCTTGATCGGGTCATGCAGGTCGATTTGCCGCTTCTCGATCTCGGGGAAGCCCTGCGCGTGCAGCTGCTGCGCGATGTCGGCGGCGGTCACCGAGCCAAAGAGCTTTTCCTCTTCTCCGACGCGCGCCGAAAAGGTGAGCGAGACCGCCTCGAGCCGCGTGGCAAGCTGCTGCGCGGCGCCGCGGCGCTCGTTCTCCGCCACCTCGAGGCGCGCCTTCTCCTGCGCGATCTTCTTGCGGTTGCCGGTCGTCGCCTCGTAGGCAAATCCGCGAGGCAGCAGATAGTTGCGGGCGTAGCCGGCCGACACCTCGACGATGTCTCCCGGGTGTCCAACGTTGTCGATCGATTGGCGAAGGATGACTTCCATGGCGAGCTCCGGCGGGAATCGGGGAAAGCGAGCAGTGCTACGTTGATTACGGACGAGTGATGCGAACGACGATTTACAACAACGGACCGGCGCGTCCGGGAAGCGTCGCCCTCGGTGGGCGGTTGCGCCAGTTGGCCCACGTGTCTCCGACGCCGATCGCGAAGGCGAGCCCGAGCGTGATCCAGCCGAGCAGCACGGCGACCGCGGCAAAGATGATCGCCGTCGCCGGCCGCTCCCACCGCGCCACGAACCACGCCATGACGCCGAGCCCGCGCAACGCGTACAGCGCGCCGAAGAATACCGCCAGGTTGTAGCCCAGCGGCCGCAGCGCACCGAGCGACGAAAAAAACAACATCGTCACCGCGGCGACGAGCGCCCAGATGAACTGATCGTTGAACCGAAAATCACGCAACCGCGCCAGCGGCGCACCGAGCCGCCACCGCGACAAGCGATGGTACAACGCCCACGCGATGGCGCAGGCGACCAGTGCTTCCAGCGCCAGCAGCGCCGGATATAGCTCACCCGCCGCCTGAGACAAGCGCGGCAAAATCACCGCTGTCGGCGCGAGCCATACCGTACGCAGCCAGGGCATCCGCGTCGCCACCGCCTCGAGCGCCGCATCCGACAACTGATTCTCGCGGGCGAAGTGATCGGCGAATGCGCCTTGCGCGTTACCCGCGTGCAGCCCGCTCGCGGCGACGACGCCAATAACGATCAGCGACGCGATGCCCGCCGCCGTCATCGCGCGACCGAAAAAACGCTGCCCCGGGCTCACCACGCAGACGACGCCGAACGCACCGGCGACGACGAGCGCCCATCCCCGAACCAGGTCCGAATACGCGGACATCGACACGAATCCCGGCGGCGCCAATGCCAGCGCCGCCAGCGCCACCCAGGCGACGGCGGCCCAAAACCGTCCGCCTGCCCACCAGCCGGCGACGAAGCACGCCGCGAGCGCAGGCAGAAGGAGGACGACGGTGTCGCTCACCGGCAGCACCGCGCACAGCTCCGCCAAAATCGGGGCGGCGCGCAGCTTGGGGACCGCCGGTAACAACAGGAACGCCGCGAGAGCGAGGACCATGCGCGTCCACCCGTGCTCTCGCGGCGTCGGCGCGAGGCCGTCGGTCATCGCTACGCCTGGTGCCCTCGGATGTAGCCGATCAACGCGAGGAAGCGGGCGCGCTTGATCGCGATCGACAGCTGGCGCTGATGTCGGGCGCAAACGCCGCTCAGCCGGCTCGGGAGAATCTTTCCGTTGTCGGTGATGAAACGGCCAAGCGTCCGGTCGTCCTTATAGTCGATGAAGCGAACCCGTGTCTCGCAGAACGGGCAGCTCTTCTGTGGGCGGCGCATTACTCGTCGTCCTCCTCATCGTCGTCCTTGCGCGTCTTGGCGCCGGCGGCGATCTGCTCTTCGGTCATCGGCGGCGCGCCGACCTCGTGCTCGTGCAGCGTGAGCAGATAGCGAACGACGCCCTCGTCCAAACGCAAAGCGCGCTCGAACTCGGGTAGCACGGCGGACTCGGCGGAGAAGCGCGCCACGACGTAGTAGCCGTTCTCGCGTGTACCGATCGAGTACATGAGCTGGCGACGGCCCCAGTGGTCGACGGCGATATCGTCCGTCGTACCAAGCAGGCCGTGAAAGCGCGCGAGTTTTTCTTGGATGGCGGGATCTTCGAGAGTAGAGTCGAAGATGTACACCGCCTCGTAGGAGCGAGGCATAGTGCGGATAGTTCTCCCTGTGGTCGACTGCCGCCCCCCGGACCGGTGCGCCGGGAGGAGGGATATATCCGAAAACTACTAGGAATTAGGGCTTAGGGGCTAGGGCGCATCCGAAAAGGCTCGCCCCCTCACACCCTCCCACGCGCCGAGCCCCAAGACCGTAGCTCCAAGCCGCTAGTACGCCTTCCACGCATCCATCCACACGTTCCGGAACACGCCGAAGCCGCCGATGCGCGCGAGCGCGCTGTCGAGCATGCACGGGTTGTACGTGATGCGCTGGTCGCCGGTGCCGAGGTCCGAGGCGAGCGGCACGGCCATGCCCAGTTTCACGTTCAGACCGGTGACGATCGCGCCCCGCACCGTATGGTCGCCCGCCCCGGTGATCGAGCCACCGACGAGCACGAGGCCGTCCCAGCTCCACGCGCCGCTCACGTTGAGGTTGCCGTGAACGATCAGCAGGCCGCTTCCGCTGTTGGAGGCGTCGACGATCAGATTCGCGGTCGCCTCGATCGTCTGCCACACGGGCGCCACGGGAAAGGTCCCCGGCGGGACCTTCACGTCCGGAGTCACGGTGCCGCGGTTCACGATGCCGTCCCAGTCGATGCGGATCGAATCGCCCGCCGTCACCGCCGGTCCGAGATTTCTTATCAGCTCCGGGAGCTCGGTGGCCGGACTCGTTCCGGTGTAGCTCGGACTGACCGGTGCGGCGAAGCTGTTGACGCCGGGCCGGACGCACGACACGGGCGGCGTGCCGCGGATCAGGATCGTGGTGGCCGACAGCGACGAGAGGCCGTTCAATGCCGTAAAACCAGCCGGCAGCGAAAACTTCCGCGGCGAGTAATACGCGATCTGCGCCACCGTGCGCTCGGCGAGCGGGTCGGCACTCGCGCCGCGCGTCGTCAGCACGCCGCGTGAGCGAACCGCGTAGATGCCGACACCGCCGGCGATCGTGTCGCGAAGCTGCTCGAAGATCACATCGGCGTAGCCGTTCGACAGGGCGACACGCGACGAGTCGTAGGCGCCGGACGGGTCGGCGGTCGCGAAGCCGCACGTGATACGACTCGTCGTGCATCGCTCGAGTCCCGTCTGCGCGAGCGAGAACGCCAGAAGCTGGCCCCGGAAATTGTTCGTGACGCGTCGCTCCGTGCCCACCATGGTGAACGTCACGGCGAGGGCGACCGTCAAGAGTGCCGTGGCGAGCAGCACCACGGGGAGCGCGAGTCCGCGCCGCGCGCCGCGCGTTCGCATCATCTCCATCCGCATCCTCACTAGTCGAGCCTGTTCTTGAAAAACACCGACGTCGACACCGGCGCGCTCGCCGGCGCTGCGGCGCCCTCGGCGATGCGCGCGCTGATGCCGTTGAGCAAGAGCTCCAGCCCGCGCACGTCGGCGAGCGAGGCCGGCGCAACGGTCGTCGGCACGGCGCTGTTGTCCTTCATGAACCACCGGAACTGCGCGGTGCCGTCGAAGGGCGCAGCGATCTCCTCGTCGGCACCCGTGCGAACGATCGTGCGCCAGAGCGCGACCGTGCCGGGAATCGACGTGGATGCAGCGAAGCGATAGCGAATGCGCTGGTACAGATACACCGGCGCGCCCGCGCCGGGCATCATGCCGCCGACCGGAACACCGGGTGTGATTTGCACGTATCGGCCCTGCGTCGCCGCGCCGATGTTCACCGCGGCGCACTGGGTACCGCCGGCGTTGGTGATCACCGGCATCGTCGAGCGCTCCACGTAGTGGTAGCGGCCCGACACGCTGTCGCGGAACGCGAAGCCGACGAAGCCGCCCGAGGCCGGCTTCACCGCGTCGTCGTAGAGCAGGGAATCGACTGGAAGGATGCTGATCGACAGCTGCGCGCCGCCGGTGTTGTCGCACACGATGCCGAACGCGAAGGGGACGCGCAGATAGACATCCCCCGTCCGCAACGAATCGACGCCGACCGTGTCGACTGCCGTGGCCCCCGATGCATCGAGCATCCGCAGCTCGCTCAGAAGCATGTTCATCCCGCTGCGGGACGCCGACCGCGCCGCGCGTCCCTGCGCCTGCTGGTCGTAGAAACGCGACTGCCAGATGAGGAGCCGGGTGACCGAGGTGCCGAGGATCGCGAGCACGGCGAGCGCGATCAGCAACTCGACGAGCGACTGCCCGCGGCGTGGATGGCGACGCTGGATCACTGCGCGTTCATCGGACTGCCGATCGGCTGCAGCGTTCGGTTAAAGACGAGCGTCTCGGGCCGGAAGAGCAGGTTGACGGGTGTGAGAATCAGCCGAATCTGCCGGTCCGTGCCCGTGACGTCCGTGATCGCGACGTCGCGCGCGTACGGGTATGGCGTGGCCGGCACGGCAATTGTCCCCGCTTCGGCCGGTAGGCTATCGAACGGGAGCGTCTGAAGTCGATTCACTTGACGCGTCACCTCGGCGCTGAGGAACGAGCTGCCGGAGACCGCGAACGACTTGTGCGCGACGCCGATGCTCAACATCCCGATCGACGCGACGACGATCGCGAGCACCGTGATCGCGATCATGATTTCCACGAGGGACATGCCGCGACGCTGGCTCATGGACCGCTGCGGACCTGGCCGGCGCGCGTCATCGTGACGCTGCGGGTGAAGCCGTCGCGCGCGATCGTGATGGTGAGCGATCCCGAGGCGAGCCCCGTCGGAAAGACGTCGACCGCGCTAGTCGGCGTGAAGGTCACCGTCTGCATGCCAAAATCCGAGCCGTCGCCGAGCCAGCGAACCTGGAGCGTGTCGTTCGCGCGGCCCACGATGGCGTAGCTCGTTCCGCCGGACACGATGCGCAGCGGCCGATGCTGGCGCGCTGAGAGCGAGAAGGCCAGCTCGAGGTCGCCCATCACGACGTTCGACGCCCGATTGACCCGAGAGCGCGCGATCGCTTCGGTGCTCGACGGCAGGGCGATCATGACGACGATCCCCACGAGCGCGAGCACCATCATCATCTCGATCAGTGAGAACGCCGAACGCGCGCGTGCGGCGCAGGAGACCGGCGTGGAAGTCGGGACAACGGGATGGGTGCTACGTACGGCCATTTTCTGCTCCGGCGTGCGACGACACTCCGCGCACGCGACATCTGCGGTCCGACAGTATAAGACCCGGCTAACGGTCGCGCGAGAGCAACATCCCGACTCTCTGACGGACGAGCAGAACAGCGAGTCGCCACGCGGCGGTTGATAGCGAGTATCGGCCGGCTGGGGCAATTCGTGTAGCGGCAAGGTCTTGGGGCCGCGCAGTCGAGCGGGCGTCTCAGCCCGCGGGGAGCGCGAGCGTGAATGTCGATCCTTCGCCCAGCGTGCTGCGAATGAAAATGTCGCCGCCCATTCCCCGCGCGAGGTCGCGGCTGATCGCGAGGCCCAGCCCGACACCGTCGCCCGCCCGTGGCGGCCGCTCGCCGGCCTGCATGTACGGCTCGAAAATCGATTCGAGATGCGACGCGTGCACGCCGATCCCGGTGTCGCTCACGCGGAGTATGGCCGAGCCGCCTTCCGTCGTGCCGTCGACCCACACGCGACCGCCAGGCGGCGTAAACTTGATCGCGTTGGTGATGAGGTTGAGTAGGATCTGCTGTAGCTTCTCACGATCGGCGCGCACGACGATCGACGGATCGCAGCCGTCGTAGCGATAGCTCAGTCGCTTGGCGGAGAGCTGCGGCGCGACGAGCGCTTCGGCGGCGCGTAGCGCTTCGTCCACCGAGAGCGCCGACAGCGTGTAGCTCATCTGCCCGCTCTCTACGCGCGCAAAGTCCAGCACTTCGCCGATCAAGCCGAGGAGATGCCGCTGGCTGGTCTGAATGCGCCGCAGGTCTTCCGCCTGCTCCGCGGTGACTGGTCCGCGAAGGCCAAGCGCCAGCAGCTCCGTGTAGCCGGCGATCGCGTTGAGCGGCGTGCGGAGCTCGTGGCTCATCACCGCGAGGAATTCGCTCTTGGCGAGGTTGGCGGCCTCGGCGGCATCACGCCGCCGGTCCGCGTCGCGCCGCGCGCGAGCCTCGGCGTCGAGCAGCCGCGCGCGCTCGAGAGCCAACGCACACTGGCGCGCCGTCGTCGTGGCGAGCGCACGGTCATCGGCGTCGAAGATGCGCGGCGCGTCGAAGGCGATGCCGAGCGCGCCGACCGTCTTCCGATCGATGATTAGCGGCAGAACGGCGTTGGCATGGTGGCCCGTCTCCACGACGAGCGAGAGGAGTTCCGGGAAGTGGCGCGCCCAGTCGGTCTGCGACTCCAAGAAGAGTGCCTCACCGGTTCGCGCCACGTGCGCGAGCGGGA
The DNA here is from genome assembly GCA_040003335.1 of Gemmatimonadaceae bacterium. Taxonomy (GTDB): domain Bacteria; phylum Gemmatimonadota; class Gemmatimonadetes; order Gemmatimonadales; family Gemmatimonadaceae; genus JALZAE01. Next base: position 14,487 of record JBDUCS010000046.1, read on the forward strand.
CCTGGGCATCGATCGGGAAACGACGCCATTCTTCATAGGTCTCGGACGGCATCGCCCGCGATCCGAGGAGCTCGAGGCTGCCGCCGTCAGCGGTGACGCGCGCGACGACGGCGCCGATGGCGCTGAAGGCGGCGAGCGATTGCTGCACGACCGCGGCGACGACCTCGTCCGTCGACGTCGTTTCGGCGAGCGCGGCCACGAGCGCGTGCACGCGGTCGGCGCGGCGCACTGTGCGACGCTCGCTCGAGACATCGCGGATGAAGATGGCGAGCCCGCCACCGGCGGTCGGGTAGGCGCGGCACGAGATCCATCCGGCGAGCGGCTCGTACCGGTCAGCGACTTCGGCGGGCCGCCGCTCCGTCATCGCGCGCTGCAGCGCCGCTTCCAGCTTGGTGCCGAGCGCGGGACGCCAGATGGACCACGCATCGCGTCCGATGATCTGGTCGCGCGCCGCGCCGCTCGACCGCAGCGCCCGATCGTTGACATCGGTGACGATCCAGTCGCGATCGACGCCGATGAACGCTTCGGGCATGCTGTCGAGCACGAGCTGGAGGCGGGCGGCGGACGAGTGCGCGCCGCGCTCTTGCGAATTCGCGACGTGAATGTCGTTGTCCATCGGGGGGATTGTCGGGTGCGGCGTGCGGTGCGGCGTGCCGGGTGCGCCGAATGTAGGGTCAGACGTTGAATCGGAACAGCATCACATCGCCGTCCTGCACAACGTACTCCTTGCCTTCCGACCGCACGACACCCGATTCCTTCGCGCCCTTCCAGCCATTGTTGGCGATGAACGCGTCGTACGACACCGTCTCGGCGCGGATGAACCCCTTCTGGAAGTCGGAATGGATAACGCCGGCCGCCTCCGGGCCCGTGTCGCCCTTGTGGATTGTCCAGGCCCGCACCTCCTGCTCACCGGCGGTGAAGTAAGTTTGCAAGCCGAGCAGGGCGTAGCTGGCGCGGATGAGCCGGTCGAGCCCGGCGGAGGCGAGGCCGAGCGACGAGAGAAAGTCGACGCGGTCTTCGACCGGGAGCTCGGCGAGCTCCGATTCGATCTTCGCGGAGAACGGAACGATGTCCGCGACCTCGTGACTTCGGCCGACCGCGGCACGCAGCGCCCGCAGATGCGGACCCTCGGCGCCGGTGAGCTCACCGTCGCTGACGTTCGCGGCGTAGAGTACCGGCTTCACGGTGAGGAGCGAGAGGGGCGCGAGCGTGGCGCGCTCCTCTTTCGAAAGGTTCGCCTCCCAGAGTCCCTTGCCGTCGCTGAGAACGGCGAAGGAGCGCTCGAGCGCGGGGAGCTCGGCGAGCGCTTCCTTCTCGTTGGATTTCGCGGCGCGTCGGGTGCGGTCTAGCCGCTTCTCGACCGTCGCCAGATCGGCCAGCGCCAGCTCGAACTCGATCACCTCGCGATCGCGCGCCGGGTCGACGGCCCCCATCACGTGCACGACGTCGGGATCCTCGAAGCAGCGCACGACGTGCACGATCGCGTCGGTCTCGCGGATGTTGGCGAGGA
>JBDUCS010000321.1:0-4697 GCA_040003335.1 Gemmatimonadaceae bacterium
CCCGCGAGCGCGTGCGCTCGATCGCGCGAAGCGCCGTGCCCCGACGCCGCGGCCGCGTCGTGGTCGCGCGTACGCTCGACGAGTTCCGCGCCGCCCTTCGCGACGATGTCGTCGACGCGGCCGTCGTCGACCTCGGCGCGCCCGGCGACGCGTCGACGCACGCCGCCTGCGTCGCGCGCGATTACCCCAGCGTCGCCTTCGTGGGAATCGCGCCCTTCCGCGCCGCCGACGCGCCGCGCATCGCCGAGCGCGCGCTCCTCGAGCTCGCCGACGTGCTCGCCGAGGGGATCGATGACGCGCTCCTCCGCCCGCTGGTCGCGGCGCGCGGCTTTTCCGCTCGCTTCGCGCTCGCACTGCGCGAGCCGCCGCCGACGCTCGGCCTCGACTCGCCGCTGCAGCGCTCCGCGTGGCGCGCGATCTGCGCGCACGCCGGCCGCGCCGTTCGCTCCTCAGCCCTCTCGTCGTGGCTCGGCGTGACGCGCGAGCATCTGAGTCGCAGCTTCTCGTCGGCGGGCGTGGTGAATCTCAAACGCGCGATGGACCTCGTGCGCGTCCTGGCCGCGGCGGAGCTGGCGAAGAATCCTGGCTACGACACGCGCGACGTCGCCCGGGTGCTGGGCTTCGCGTCCGTGGCGCACCTCTCGCGCGCCGCGACGCGCACCGCCGGCGCAACCGCGTCGTCGCTGTCGCGGTTGCGCGGCGTGGACCTCCTCGACCGGTTTGCCAAAGGCCGGGGCCGGAGCCGCGGCTAGCCGGCGCGGGCAATTCCGCGCTTCTTTCTCGGACACGGCTCTTGTCAGAATCCAGAGCTTGTGATATTTTTCACAAGCACCAGATGCCACCCGTACCCTGGCCCGCGAGCACCCCCGTATGGCTTCCGATACCACGCTGCGCCCCGCCGAGATCAAGGATATCCTGCTCCGCGAGATCGAGGCGGCGGACCTTTCCGAGCTCGATGTCGAGTCCGTGGGGACCATTCTCGAGGTGAAGGACGGCATCGCGCGCATCTACGGCCTGCTCAACGCCATGGCCGGCGAGATGCTCGAGATCACGTCGTCGGAGAAGGGCTCGAAGGTCACTGCGCTGGCGCTGAACCTCGAAGAGGACAACATCGGCGCCGTCATCCTCGGCAACTATCTCATCCTGCGCGAGGGCGATGAGGTGCGGCGCACGCGGCGCGTACTCGAGGTGCCGGTCGGGCCCGAGCTCATCGGCCGCGTCGTCGATCCGCTCGGCATTCCGCAGGATGGCAAGGGACCGATCAACGCGAAGAACGCGCGCAAGGTCGAGTCGCCAGCGCCCGGCATCATCGTCCGCGAGCCGGTGAAGGAACCGTTGCAGACCGGCATCAAGGCGATCGATGCGATGATTCCGATCGGCCGCGGGCAGCGCGAGCTGATCATTGGCGACCGCGGCATCGGCAAGACGGCGATCGCGATCGACACGATCATTAATCAGAAGGGCACCGGCGTCATTTGCGTCTACGTCGCGATTGGCCAGAAGGGATCGACCGTCGCTTCGGCGGTCGAGCGTCTCCGCCAGGCCGGCGCGATGGAGTATACGATCGTCGTCGTCGCGACGGCCGACACGCCGGCACCGATGCAGTACATCGCGCCGTATTCTGGCTGCGCTATGGCCGAGTACTTCATGTATACGGACGGCGCCGCGACGCTCTGCGTATACGACGACCTCTCGAAACAAGCCGCCGCGTACCGGCAACTCTCACTCGTGCTGCGCCGCCCGCCAGGCCGCGAAGCGTATCCGGGCGATGTCTTCTATCTCCACTCGCGCCTGCTCGAGCGCGCGGCGAAGATGAGCACCGATCCGGCGATCGTCGACAACAAGACGATCTTCAAGGCCGGCGGCTCGCTGACCGCCCTCCCGCTGATCGAAACGCAGGCCGGTGACGTCTCGGCGTACATCCCGACGAACGTCATCTCCATCACCGACGGACAGATCTTCCTCGAGGAAGGCTTGTTCTACGCCGGCACGCGTCCCGCAGTGAATGTCGGTATCTCCGTGTCGCGCGTCGGCGGCAACGCGCAGATCAAGGCGATGAAGCAGGTCGCCGGCCGCCTGCGCCTCGACCTGGCACAGTATCGCGAGCTCGAGGCGTTCGCCGCGTTCGCATCGGACCTCGATCCCGCGACACGCCGGCAGCTCGATCGGGGCGCGCGCACAGTCGAGATCCTCAAGCAGCCGCAGTACCAGCCGATGCCGGTCGAGCAGCAGGTGATGATCATCTACGCCGTGACCAACGGCTTTCTCGATGACATTCCGGTCGACCAGATCCGCGCGTGGGAAAAGGGTTTTCACGAGTTCATGCAGGCGCGCTTTCCGCAGGTCGGCGACCGGATCAAGAAAGAAAAAGCGCTCGGCAACGACCTGGAAGAGGAATTGAAGCGCGGCATCGGCACGTTCAAGGAAACGACGCGCGCCTCGACGCAGCCTGCCTCGCCGGTGCTCACGGCGGCCGGCGCGCGCGAAGCGGTCGGCGCGCCCGCTCCCGCGAAGCGCTGATCCCACCGAGCTGACGGGGACCACGCATGGCCAAGGGTCGGGAGCTCAAGGGACGGATCAAATCCGTCGAGAGCACGCGCAAGATCACGCGGACCATGGAAATGGTCGCGACGTCGAAGCTCAAGCGCGCGCAGGACCGCGTTGTCGCGGCGCGCCCCTACGCGCAGGCGCTCGCGTCGGTGATGGCCGATCTGTATTCGCCGGCGCTGGCCGAGGAGTTCCCGTTGCTGCGCCAGCCGAAGCAGGAGCGGCGCGCGGCGCTGTTGATGCTGACGAGCAATCGCGGGCTCGCCGGCGCGTTCAACGCGAATTTGATTCGCGAGGCGCGCGGTCTGCTGGCGCGGCTCGATCGCGAGGGTGTGGAGACGGAGCTGCACGTCGTCGGCCGCAAGGGGGCGGGCTTCTTCAAGTACGTCAATCGCGCGATGACGACGCAGCGCGCCGACATCACCGACCGGCCGACGGCGGAGAACGCCCGCGAGCTGATCACGGGCGTGATGGAGTCGTTCATCGCCGGCCGCATCGACGCGGTCTACCTCATCTACGCCAAGTACAACTCGCCCCTGTCGACGCCGCCGGTGACCGAGCGCATTCTTCCCGTGACACCACCGGACCGGAAGGACGACAAGGCGCAGCGCGACTATCTCCTCTTCCCATCGGCCCAGGCGATTCTCACCGAGCTGCTCCCGCTTTACGTGCGCAACGCGGTCTACCGCGCGCTGGTGGAGACCGCCGCTGGCGAGCAGGGCGCGCGCCGCACGGCGATGAAGAGCGCGACGGACAACGCGGGCGACATGCTGAACACCTTGCGACGCACGTTCAATCGTGCGCGCCAGGCGCAGATCACGCAGGAGATCGCCGAGATCGTCGGCGGCGCCGAAGCGCTGTAGCCAGAACCTTTTTCGAGACTGAACGCCATGGTGACGCTGAATACGGGGAAGGTGGTGCAGGTGATCGGACCGGTGCTCGACGTCGAGTTCGAGGCCGAGCATCTCCCCGAGCTCTACAACGCGCTCGAGATCAAGCAGACAGTAAACGGCAACGACATTCGCGTCGTGTCCGAGGTGCAACAGCACATCGGCCGCAACCAGGTGCGGGCGGTCGCGATGTCGAGCACCGACGGCGTCGAGCGCGGGATGGCGGTGACCGATACGGGCGCCGCGATCTCCGTCCCCGTCGGTGCGCCGGCGCTCGGCCGCATCCTCAACGTGCTCGGCGAGCCGGTCGACAAAGGGCCTCCGATCCCGGCTGACGCGCTGCGCTGGCCGATCCACCGCAAGAGCCCGGACTTCCAGGACCTCGAGCCAAAGACCGAGATCTTCGAGACGGGCATCAAGGTCATCGACCTCGTCGCGCCGTTCGTGCGCGGCGGCAAGATCGGTCTCTTCGGCGGCGCCGGCGTCGGCAAGACCGTCATCATTCAGGAGCTGATCAACAACGTCGCCAAGGGTCACGGCGGCCGCTCGGTGTTTTGCGGCGTGGGCGAGCGAACCCGCGAAGGGAACGATCTCTACCTCGAGTTCAAGGAAGCAAAGATCCTCGACAAGGTCGCGCTCATCTACGGCCAAATGAACGAGCCGCCGGGTGCGCGTCTGCGCGTGGGCCTCTCCGGACTCACGGTCGCCGAGTACTTCCGCGACGTCGAGAAGGCCGACGTGCTCGTCTTCATTGACAACATTTTCCGCTTCACGCAGGCAGGCTCTGAAGTGTCCGCGCTGTTGGGCCGTATGCCGAGCGCCGTCGGCTATCAGCCGACGCTGGCGACGGAGATGGGCGACTTGCAGGAGCGCATCACGTCAACCAAAAACGGGTCGATCACCTCGGTGCAGGCCATCTACGTTCCGGCCGACGACATCACCGACCCGGCACCGGCGACCGCCTTCGCGCATCTCGACGCGACGGTCGTGCTCTCGCGCGCCATTACCGAGCTCGGGATCTATCCCGCCGTCGACCCACTCGCGTCGAGCTCCCGCATCCTCGATGCGCAGTACATCGGCGAGCGGCACTACAAGGTGGCGACCTCGGTGCAGCGCATTCTACAGCGCTACAAGGAGCTCCAGGACATCATCGCGATCCTCGGCATGGACGAGTTGTCCGAGGAGGACAAGCTGATCGTCGGCCGGGCCCGCCGGATGGAGCGCTTCCTCGGCCAGAACTTCTTCGTTGCGAAGCAGTTC
>JBDUCS010000047.1:0-15937 GCA_040003335.1 Gemmatimonadaceae bacterium
CGACCTGCTTGTCGTCGTCGCGCTCGCCGGCGACGGCGAGCCAGTGGAGCGCGCGCTCGCGCACCGCGGTGAGCACGTCGCGATCGCGCGCGATCGCCGCGAGCTTGGGCTCGAGACGCGCGCTGTCCGCCATCGCGGCGGCGAGCATCGCGTATCGTCCCGCGCGCTCGTCACTCTTCGTGGAGAGCGCGAGGAGATAGTCGGCGGCCTCCGCGGCGGCGACGGCTCCGAGGTCGGTGCCTACTCCGGAGGTCTTCGACGTGACGGGGCCGACGTACGGACGCACCGCCGTCACCTTGCGGTTCTCGACCGTCAGCACCACCCGCACCGGGCCCGGAACGCATGTCCCGCTCATGTTGCCGCGGCCGCCGCTACCGATGTTGATCACGTCGTACCCGCCATCCACGGAATACATCGTGAAGCCATCCGGTGCCGACAACATCTCGCCGATGTAGCTCTTGCCGTCGCCGCACACGCCCGCGCGCGCGGCGAACGTGAGGAGCACCGACCCGTCGCGCGCCGCCGCGACGCGCGCGCCGACATTCTGCGCCGAGGCGGCACTCGCCGCGCCACCGAGCAGAACGCAGATCGAAACTCGCACCATTCGTGACATACCTGACTCCGCCGGAAAAAGAAGCATCCCTGAGACAATGGGGGGCGGGAAAGGGTTGGCCGGACAACCAATCAGAACCGAATCTCGCACAGACGAAAACAGACTCGCGCCGCCTCGGTGCTTCGCGATCTGCCGCTCTATTCCCAGTGCCGGGTGAGCCAGCTGATCGCTTCCGCCGCGATCTCCGGTGGCACGCCGTGATCGCCGACGAATTGACGCTCGGTCACGTCGAGTCCCGCGCGGCGCAGCTGGCGCACGACGGTGCGGCTCGTGTCGAGTGGAAAAATGTGATCGCGGTCGCCGTAGGCGTCGAACACCTTCGGGTGACCATATCCCCTGGTGGAGGCGACCAGGCCCGGCGAGAAGGCCATGATCAGCGGGAACATCACGCCGTTCGTGATGCCGAGCGACAGCGCTTCGCTCGCTCCGTCGGAGAAGCCGGCGAGCGCCATCCGCCCGGAGTCGATCGCGTAGCGCGCGAAGGTCTGTGCCAGCGCACGATCGATGAAGTCGACGTCGGCACCGAAGCGGCCGAGAACGATGTCCCACGTGCGCTGCCGCGACTCGGGGACGAGCAGGATGAACGGCGTCGCCTCGGCGAAGTCGCGCAGGATGGGCAGTGCGTCGACCGCCGCCGTGTCCGATCCGTGCAACAACATCACCAGCGGGAGCGGCCGATTGCCGCGATACGCTGCGGGCAGGTAAACGAGCCCATCGCGCCCACTGGCGAGACCGAGGGGCTGCATGCCGCGCTGCGGCGCCGCGGTGCGGTCGGGTGCGCGTGGCCGCGACGAGAGCCGCCCCGGCACGTAGCCATCCGCTTCCGCGAGCGACGCGCCGCGACATGCGCTCGCCAGGGCGGTGACGCCGGAGAGCGAGAGCAGAAAGGTCCTTCGCCCCAGGGGCCGCGCGACGCTTCGATGCACCGGGTGCTCTCCGTCCAAGGCGAGTGGCCGTTCGATGATGTTCTCCGTAAAGTGTACGGCGCGTGGCGCACGCAGTAAGATGTCCCGCACCGGATCACCGATTACCGATCACCGATCACCGATCACCGAGCATCACATGCATCTCGACCCTGTCACCAAACACACCGTCCTCACGCTCGGCGACCGGGATGCCGCGCCGCCGAAGAAGGCGCCGGCCGGCGATGCGCTGGACGAGGCGATTGCCAAGCAGGTCGCCAAGATCGGCGATTTGCAAAAGGTGTTCTACGCCGACGGTCGCCACGCACTGCTCGTCGTGCTGCAGGGCCGCGACGCCGCGGGGAAGGACGGCACCGTGCGCCAGGTGTTCGAGGCGGTGAACCCGCAGGGGTGCGTCGTCACGAGCTTCAAGCAGCCGACGGCGATCGAGCTCGAGCACGACTATCTGTGGCGCGTCCACCAGGCGGTGCCCGGACGCGGCACCATGGGCATCTTCAACCGCTCGCACTACGAAGACGTCCTCGTCGTTCGCGTGCACGACCTCGTGCCGAAATCGGCCTGGTCCAACCGCTACGCCGAGATCAACGACTTCGAGCGGATGCTCGCCGCCAATCGCGTGGTGATCCTCAAGTTTTTTCTCCACATCTCGCGCGACGAGCAGAAGCGCCGCCTCATCGACCGGCTCACCGACAAGAAAAAGAACTGGAAATTCCGCGCCGGCGATCTCGATGACCGCGCCCTGTGGTCCGACTACACGCGCGCTTATCGCGACGTGCTGCGCAAGTGCAGCACCGAGTGGGCGCCGTGGTACATCGTGCCCGCCGATGACAAGAGAGTGCGCAACTATCTGATCGCGAGAACGATCGCCCGCGCTCTGGCGTCGATGCACCTCGAGTATCCGGCGGCAGACCCCAAGGTGCTGCGGTATGCGTCGAAGATCGTGTAGCGATGATCACCGTGCGCCCTGCCATCTGCGATCTTTCAGCCGAAGCCCAATGTCCCGTCTAGCGCTCATCGGTCTCGCGTGCCTCGCGTCGGCGTGTGCCCCACTCGCCGCCGTCCGGACGGCACCCACCGCCGGCATCCGCTTTCTGGCGATCAACGACATCTACCTTCTCGACACGCTCCGCGACGGCACGGGAGCCCTGTCTCGTGTCGCCGCGGTGCGCGACTCGTTGGAGCGCGTCGGCGGGCGCGTGATCTTCACCCTGGCGGGCGACTTCGTCTCGCCCAGCCTCCTCAGCAAGTGGTACGGCGGGCGGCAGATGATCGAAGCGCTCGACACGGCGCGCGTCGATTACGCGACCTTCGGGAACCACGAGTTCGAGCTCGACCGCGACTCGCTCGTCAAGCGCATCGCCGATTCACGCTTCCGGTGGATCTCGAGCAACTGCATGCAGGCCGACGGCACGCCGTTCCCTCGCGTCGCGTCCTGGGACACCGCGACGATCGCCGGCACCAAGGTCGGCTTTCTCGGTCTCACCATCCGGCTCGAGTACCGGCGCTATGTGCGGTGCGGCGATCCCGACGGCGCGGCGCACGCCGCCGTCGTCGCGCTGCGCGCCGCGGGCGCGCAGGCCATCGTCGCGATCACGCATCAGTTCCTCGCGCAGGACTCGGCGCTCCTCGTCCGCGAGCCGGCGATCGACCTCATCCTCGGCGGGCACGAGCACGAATGGCACCTCGTGCGCGCCGGCGCGCGCATCGTCGCCAAGGCCGATGCCAACTCCCGCAGCGCGCAGTTCGTGACGCTCGTACGCGATGCGGGCGGCTCGGCGAACGGGTGGCGCGCGACGGACACCCTGCTCCGCTTCGACCGCGGAGGACGGCTCGACCCGGCGACGCAACGCGTGGCGCGGCGGTGGCGTGACTCGCTCATTACGCGATTGGGCGCCGAGCGCATCGTCGCTCGCGCGACCGCGCCGATCGACGCTCGCGACGCTGTCTCGCGGCGACGCGAGGCACAGCTCGGCGACATCGTCACCGATGCGATGCGCGCCGGGACGGCGACCGATGTCGCGTTGATCAACTCGGGTACGCTGCGGCTCGATGATGTGATCGCCGCGGGGCCAATCTCGTCGTACCAGCTCGAGTCGATCTTTCTCTTTGCCGATGAGACGCGCGTCGTCACGTTCACGCTCACCGGCGCCCGTCTGCGCGCGCTGCTCGAACAGAGCGTATCGGACGCCGGCCTGGGGCACGGCGCGTTCCTTCAGGTCTCCGGCATCGCCTTCCACTACGAGGTTGCGCGCCCGAACGGCTCGCGCATCGTCGGTGACGTCGCCCGCGCCGACGGCCGCCCAATCGAATTGGCGGAGAGCGTGCGTGTGGCGTTCGATGTCTATCCGGCGTGCGAGGGCGGCGACGGCTACATCGTCCCCGAGGCGACAGAGGCGTGCCGGAGCAAAACGTTCGCTCCGCGGACGGTGGACTTGCTCGCGCAGTACCTCGAGCGCACGCTCGGCGGCGTCGTCGCGCCGCCGCCGCCGCGCCGGATGATCGAAGGGCCGCGCTGAGCGCTCGTGTCAGGCGGGCTCGACGATCGCTACGCTGTCGCCTTCGCGGATCGTTCCTTCCACGAGCACGCGTGTGTAGACGCGGCTCCAACCCGGGTGGAGCTTCTCGGAGATGCGCGTGAACTCGTGCTCGGCGAACGAATGTCGGATCGTCTTGCACGGCGCAGCGAACGCCGTCACCTCGAGCTCCACCTCGCCAACGCGCAGCCGCACGCCGGGCACGACGTGCTCCCACCGCACTCCTTCGACCGTGACGTTCTCACCCACTGTGCCGGGCGCGATCGGATGTCCTTCCGCTTGGAGCGCGGCGATACGCTCCATCGCGTAGAGACAGAGCGCCCGCATCGGACCGCCATGGAACTCGCGATGGCGCTGGCGATCGCCCTCCAGCCCGTCGCGCGTGACGCGCGCTTCGGCAACCGGTGTCTTTGGGACGCCGCCGTTCGACCGATTGAGAAAGCGTACGCGACCGGTCGTCATGCGGAGGGCACTCGTGGAGTCCATGGCTGGGAAAGGTGACGGGCATCACGACGAGCAATCTGGCGGCGGCGCGCGCCGGATGAAAAGTTACTCCGCATGACCAACCGGGTGAGAGGCCGCGCGCGCTCCGGCGCGCGGGCGAAGAGAATCGTGCTCGTGCTCGCGCTCGCGGCGTGCGAGCGCGTCACCGCCAAGCCGGCCGCGGCCGTCGCGCGCGCGGAGCAGGCGCCAGTTGCGGCGCCGCTTCGCGTGCCCGCCGACTCGGAGATTCCCGCCGGCCCGCTCGGCGTGTCCATCCGAAGAGGACGCGCGCTGCTCCTCGACACGCGCGACTCGTTGCCTCGGAACGTCGGCAACGCGCTCCGATGCGCGAGCTGTCACCTCGACGGCGGAATGCGCGCCTGGTCGTCACCGTGGATCGGCGTGTACGCGCGCTTCCCGCAGTATCGCAGCCGCAGTGCGTCGGTCAACGTGCTCGAAGATCGCATCAACGATTGCTTCGAGCGCAGCATGAACGGGACCGCACTCAGCGCGACGAGCCGCGAGATGCGGGACATCGTCGCCTACATGGCGTTCCTGTCGCGGGGCATCCCGGTCGGGGGCGAGGTGGAAGGGCAGGGCTTCGCCAAGCTCACGCCGGTCGCCGGCGACTCGACGCGCGGCGCGCGGCTGTTCGGCGCGACGTGCGCCGTCTGTCACGGCGCCGCGGGGGAGGGCACTCGCGTCGCGCCTCCGGTGTGGGGTAACGGCTCGTACAACATCGGCGCGGGAATGGCGCGCGCGCGCACCGCCGCGGCGTTCATTCGCCGCAACATGCCATACGACAAGCCGGGCACGCTCAGCGATGCCGATGCGTTCGATCTCGCCGCCTACATCGACAGCCGGCCGCGTCCCGATCTGCCGGGCAAGGAGCGCGATTGGCCGAACGGCGACGCGCCGCCCGATGTCGCGTATCCGACGCTCGCGCGGAAAAAGGGACACCAGTGAGCGATCCGTCGCGAGCTCCCGTGCGCGTCGTCTGCATCGCCCGCCATGCGCTGCTGGCGGAGCACGTGTGCGCCCTCGCGCGCGGCGCGGCATTGGAACCCTTCTGCGCGGTGGGCTTCGCCGCCGGCTACGCGTTGACCCTCGAGCTTCGTCCCGACGCCGTTCTCTGCGACTACGATCTCCTAGTGAGCGCGCCGATCGCGGCGTGGTTCGGCGATGCGCGCGTGGCGGCGACGCCGCTCATCGCGGTGAGCCTCACGCGCCGGCCGGATGAGGCGGTGTCGGCCCTCGACTCGTCACTCGCCGCGTTTCTCTATCTCCCGACCTTCACGCCTGAATCGATCGGCCTGATCGTGCGCGCGATCGCGCTCGGCAAGCGGCCGGACGGCGTTGCGTTGCCGGCAACGGCGTCCCCGCTCTCGTGGCCTTCCGAGCGCGGCGCGTCACGCCCCCGCGCGTGACGCTTCGCCTATCGTGGCTGCTTGCCGCGATCTGCGCTGCCGGTTGCTCGGGCGGCTCCAGCGCGCGAGACGCTGCTCCCCTGTCCGGTGCGCCGCGAGCCGCGGACTCCATGCGTTCGGCGGTCGTTGCCGAGAGTGCCGCTGCGGCCCGGGACGAGTGGAACAGGGCCGAGGTCATCAAGCGGCTCCGCGAGGCAGGGCTCGTCGTGGTCGACGCCAAGCGGCGAGCCGCGCGCGCGCCGCTGGGTGAAGGCGATGTGATCACCGTGAGCGGGAGCGACATGCAGCTGTTCTTTTTTCCGGATGCGGCCGATCGCGCGCGCGCGAGCGCGACGCTCGACACCAGCTCCCTCAAGCCGGGAGCCGCCGCACCGGCGCCCGGGCGTCCACGCTTCGTCATCAGCAACAATCTGATCGCTGCGTACACGACTCCGAACGATCGCCTCGCCGAGCGCATCGAGGATGCGCTGACGGCGCGCCACCGCGGCGCGCCGTAGCGGAGCGGCTCGTCCCGGAAAAACGAACAGGGCCGGGGAGAGATCCCCGGCCCTGTTCACCCACTACGAGCGGTCGGTTACGCGCAGTGCACCTGACCCTCGGCCCACGGCGACACTACCTGATCGCCGACGGCGGTGGTGCACGTCACGGCGGTGCTGGCGTGGTTGGCCGTGCCGATCCAGCCCTTCGACGTGGCGGCGACGGTGGCGGTGACCGACGGCGAGAACTGGAAGCCGTTCAGTGCCGCGGGAGCCGACGTGTAACCCTGGAAGTCGGCGAAGTAGCCCTCTTCCGCGGTCGCCAGGTTGCGCAGGTCCGTCTTCATCGCGGCGATGTACGCCTTTTCCTTCGTGTTCGCGAACTTCGGGATCGCGATCGCGGCAAGAATGCCGATGATGACGACGACGATCAGGAGCTCGATCAGGGTAAAGCCCTTCTTGGTTCCGTTCCGCATGGGGTCTCTCCGGGAGATTGAAGCGCTCGGGCCTCGTTGCCAGTGCAAAACCTGATAAAGCACGGCTAATGCCAAACGCCACCACGAAGCTAAAGAATGAATCTGTCTACATTTGCGCGAATGTCTCTCGTTCGCACCATCACGCAACGGTGGCGGACTGCAACAAGTCATGCGTTGTGCAATGGCTCACAAAAAAGCAGGGCCGGGAAGGTGCCCGGCCCTGCTTCGTTGCTACGAGCGTTCGTTACGCGCAGTGTACCTGACCTTCGGCCCACGGCGAAACCACGGAATTGCCGACGGCGGTGGTGCACGTCACGGCGGTGCTGGCGTGGTTGGCCGTCGCGATCCAGCCCTTCGACGTGGCGGCGACGGTGGCGGTGACCGACGGCGAGAACTGGAAGCCGTTCAGTGCCGCGGGAGCCGACGTGTAACCCTGGAAGTCGGCGAAGTAGCCCTCTTCCGCGGTCGCCAGGTTGCGCAGGTCCGTCTTCATCGCGGCGATGTACGCCTTTTCCTTCGTGTTCGCGAACTTCGGGATCGCGATCGCGGCAAGAATGCCGATGATGACGACGACGATCAGGAGCTCGATCAGGGTAAAGCCCTTCTTGGTTCCGTTCCGCATGGGGTCTCTCCGGAGATTGAAGCGCGCGGGCGTCGTTGCCAGCGCACGACGACATGATAGGCACGGCCGGTGCCAGAGCTTGCGGCGAGGGCAACGCATTGATCTAGAACAACTTGCGCACACCGCCGCTCTTTGCGACACTCTGTAGACGGTTGCGGATTGCCCGAAGTAACGCGATCTGCCTTTGCTCGTTGTCACGCGATGCGCCGAATACCGCAGCTCGCAGGACGCCCCGTTTGCTAGTGCCCCTCGCGCCAGGCCCGCTCCAGCGAATCGCGAGACACTCTGAAAAACTTCGGCCAGGGTCCGGTCGCGACCGTGGGCGTCAGCAGGTACACGGACCGCCCCGGGTACCGATCGAGCAGCCACTGGTCGCGCTCGTGCAGGTCGCGCGCGTACACGTTGTCGTGCTCGTGTCCGGTCAGGGTGAGGGCGTAGAGCGTCGTCCCCGCGCGATCGTCGTCGATGCGCTGCTCGCACTTGGACGGGTAGACCGCGTCGGGGAGCACGCGCTCGGTGGTGTCGGGCGAGAAGGACGAGGGGCGCAGCTTCGAGGAGTCGCGCAACAGCGGCGCGATCACCTGGTACGCCGCGCCGCCTCGTGTGACGCCTCCCTCCAGCGAGGTGACGCGCACCTCGAGGACGCACGTGTCGATGTGACGGTAGAGTAGCTCCGACTGCGTACGCGTGACCCCAAGCGCCCACAAGCGCGACATGAGCTGCGCGCCCCACGACTCGCGGACGAGGACGAGCGAATGCCGCACGTCGTCCTTCGTCGCGGCGCTGTCCACGTCCCAGCGCATCGATGCAAGTCCGTGCGAATACTGCGACAGCCGTAGCGGAATACGCGTCACCAGACCGGCGACAACCGCCGCCACGGACGCAAAAATCAGGACGCGGTACGCGGAGATACCGCGCAGCTCGACGCGGCCGATGCGCTCGCGTACGAGCGGTAGGGCGCGCGCCGTCCAGAGCGCGAGCGCGGGGAGCAGCGGGTACATGAAGCGAGGCCCGAGGAAAAAGCCGTCGTGCCAGTAAGCGAAATACAGCCCGACGATCAGCCCACCGCTCGCGAGCAGGTAGCGGTCGAGCGCGCTGAAGCGCCGCGTCAGCGCGAGCGCGGCGATGAACGGGATCAGCGCCGGCACGGGCGTCTCGAGGAAATACAGCTGCAGGCGCAGAAAGTAGAGATTGATCAGCTCGACGCCACGCGCCGGCGTGTGGGCGATGCCCCACGGCGCCACGTGAAAGCCGAGCGCGTGTTCCTTGCCCCACAGCACCTCGTAGCCGAATCGGAACGGCGCGCCTGTCGTTCGCATGTTGACCCACATGAGGAGTACGACGGGCACGATCACGCCGACAGCGGCCGGCAGCGCGTCGACCCACCGGCGCTTGTCGCGTAGCGCGCGCGCGAGCATCCAGAGGCCCGCGGGGAGAGCGAACGCGAGCGCGTCGACGGGACGAATCGTCGCCGCCAACCCGAGCGCCAGTCCGCACGCCAGCGCGAGCCATGGCCTGGGCGTATCGGACGACGTGACGCCCGCCAGCGCCGCCATCGCCGCGACGAGGCAGAGGAGCAGCGGCACGTGATTCATGTGCGAGCCGGACATGAACACCGCGAACGGCGCCAGCGCGAAGACGAGTGCCGAGCCAAGCGCGACGCCCGGCCGCGGCTCGGCTACGCGCAGAAAGGCGACGAAGGCGAGGATCGCGAGCGCGCCGTAGAACGCGTTGACGATCCAGGGCATCCCGATCGCCGCGCCGAGCGCGAGCGCCGCCGGGCCGCCCGCGGGAAACTGCGAGTAGACCTTTCCGCCCGTGTCGACCACGTGCAGCACGCTGAAGAATTCCGGCCGCTCCGAAGCCGGGAGCCAGAGTCGGCCGCCGAGAAAGATCCGCGCGTGAAAGAGCTGCACGACTTCGTCGATCAGAATCGGCCGGCGGGAGAAGACGGACGCGGTCGCGGCGTAGAGCGCGAAGGCCACCACGGCGAGCCCGATTGCGATCGGCCACGCGTTGCGATCGTACCGCGCGGCGACGCCGTCGAGCAGCCGGTCGCGCCAGAGCCACGACGCGTAGCGCGACGCGATCGCCGCGAGCGCGCCGAAGCCGATCGAGAGCACCGTCGCCGCCAGCCAGACGGCGAGCTGGCTTCCGTACCACGGCACGTCGCGGCCGCCAGGAATCCAGCTCGCGATCGGGAGAAAGGCAAAGACGGCGATCGCGAGAGCGATGACCGGCCCCAGTCGGGCGTCCAGCGCCGGGCGTCGGGCGTTGGGCATAGCGCTCGGCTCCCTACGCTCGGAGGTCGGTGGAGTGGAAGTGATCACGGCACCCTATGGACGCGCGAAGCGTTCGACCGGCACCCGGGCGGGAGGGCGTTCGGCGTCCCACGCCCGATAGCAGGTCTCAGCCTCGCACAGTAAATTCGAACAATGACCAGCCCCACGATCACCAGCGTATTCAACGACGCCTACATCGCCGAGCTGTACGAGGCGTACGTACGCGATCCGTCGTCGGTCGACGCGTCGTGGCGGCAGTTTTTCGGCTTCGCGCAATCGCTCGGAGGCGGGTCGCGCGACGGTCTGGCGCCGAGCGTCGAGAGCACGGTTGCGACGGCGACGGCGCTGCGGAAGGTCGCCGGCGCGGCCGGGTTGGTGCAGGCGATTCGGCAATACGGCCACCTCGCAGTCGCGCTCGATCCGCTCGGGTCGCAACCGGTCGGCGCCGCCGAGCTCAAGCCGGAGTTTCACGGCATCACCGACGACGATCTCATGTCGATTCCGGGCGCCGCGCTCAGCTTCGAGGACGAGACGGCCGCCGACGTCGTCGCTCGGCTGCGCTCGCTCTACTCGTCCACGATCGGCTTCGAGTTCGAGCACATCTCCGACGAGACGGAGCGCGAGTGGTTTCGCCGGATGATCGAGAAGGGCGAGATGCGCCGCGTCCTCGACAAGAGCGAGAAGGTCGCCGCGCTGCGCCGCCTCACCGAGGTCGACGGGCTCGAGCGCTTTCTCGGCCGTATGTACTCGGGCGTGAAGCGCTTCTCGATCGAGGGGACCGACGCGCTCGTGCCGATGATCGACGTCGCGATCGACGCGGGCGGTGCCTCGCAGGTAGTGATCGGGATGGCGCACCGCGGACGCATCAACGTCCTCGCGCACATCCTGGGCAAGCCGTACGCGACGATCTTCGCCGAGTTCGAGGGAAAGCACGCGGCGACGAACGC
Organism: Gemmatimonadaceae bacterium; assembly: GCA_040003335.1. Classification (GTDB taxonomy): domain Bacteria; phylum Gemmatimonadota; class Gemmatimonadetes; order Gemmatimonadales; family Gemmatimonadaceae; genus JALZAE01. The sequence goes on from JBDUCS010000047.1 coordinate 10,784, forward strand.
GGCGAGCGACACGGGCGACGTGAAGTACCACATGGGCTATTCCACCGAGCGAACGCTCGCCGATGGGCAGGTGGTGAGGGTGACGCTCGTGCCCAACCCGAGCCATCTCGAGGTCGTCAATCCGGTGGTCGAGGGGACGGCGCGCGCGATGCAGCGAGTCACTGGCGCCGCGCCGGGCACGCGCGACGAAGGTGGGGTGCTCCCGCTGATCGTACACGGCGACGCCGCATTCCCGGGCGAGGGTGTGGTCGCCGAAACGCTCAATCTGTCGGGGCTGACCGGCTACCGCACCGGTGGCACGTTGCACATCATCGCCAACAACCAGGTCGGCTTCACGACCGACCCGCGCGACGGTCGTTCGACGTATTACTCGAGCGACTTGGCGAAGGGATTCGAAGTCCCGATCGTCCATGTGAATGGCGACGATCCGGAGTCATGTCTCACCTGCGTGGAGCTGGCGCTCGCGTATCGCAAGCGCTTCCGCAAGGATTTCTTGATCGACCTCGTCGGCTACAGGCGTCACGGTCACAACGAGACGGACGAGCCGATGTTCACGCAACCGACGATCTACGCGAAGGTGAAGGCGCACCCCGCGCCGCGCGCCGTATGGGGTGTGCGGCTGGTGCAGGACGGCGTGGTCGGCGCCGACGAGCCCGCCACCGTCGAGCGCGACGTGATGGCCAACTTCGATCGCGTGCACGACGAGGCCAAGAAGAAGAACGACGAAGATCACGGCACGGGCGAGCATTCCGCCGCCGCGCCGCCGCAGCCGGTCGAGACCGCCGTGCCCGCGGAGCGCGTGCTCGCGTACAACGAAGCGCTGCTGTCGTGGCCCGGCGAGTTCCATCCGCTGCCGAAGCTCGCGAAGCAGCTCGAGCGCCGTCGCGCCGCGCTCGGTCCCGCGGGCGGCATCGATTGGGGACACGCCGAGGCGCTCGCGTTCGCGTCGCTCCTTGCCGAAGGGACGTCGGTGCGCATGAGCGGGCAGGACGTGGAGCGCGGCACCTTCTCGCACCGGCAGGTCGTACTGCACGACTACGAGACGGGCTTCACGCACATCCCGCTGCAGCACGTGCCCGGTGCCAGCGGTTGGTTCGAGATCTACAACTCGCCGCTCAGTGAGACGGCGGTGCTCGGATTCGAGTACGGCTACAGCGTCGCCGCGCCTGACACGCTCACGCTGTGGGAAGCGCAGTTCGGCGACTTCGTCAACGTGGCGCAGCCGGTGATCGATCAGTTCCTCGCCGCCGACCGAGCGAAGTGGGGACAGAACTCGGGCGTCGTGCTCCTGTTGCCGCACGGCTACGAAGGCCAGGGACCCGAGCACTCGAGCGCGCGGCTCGAGCGCTTTCTCCAGCTCTGCGCCGAAGGGAACCTGCGCGTCGCGTATCCGTCGACGCCGGCGCAGTACTTCCACATCCTGCGCCGGCAGGCGAGGGGCGTCGCCGAGCGGCGACCCTTGGTGCTGATGCAGCCGAAGAGCCTGTTGCGGCTCGACCGCGCGGCGTCGAAGCTCGTCGACCTGACATCGGGCGGCTTCCGTCCGGTGATCGACGATCCGACGTCTCGCGAGCGCCGAGAGCGCGTGCGGCGCGTCGCCTTCTGCACGGGCAAGATCTACTACGATCTCGCGCAGGCCGAGCAGACGGCGCACGTGGCGATCGTGCGCGTGGAGGAATTGTATCCATGGCCGCACGAGGCGATCCGTGCCGTGCTCGAGCAGTATCCTGCGGCGGAAGATGTGATCTGGGTCCAGGAAGAGCCACGCAACATGGGCGCGTGGACCTTCGTCGCGCCGCGTCTACGCGCGGCAGTGCCCGGCATGACTCCGGTGCGCTACGCGGGCCGTCCCGAGCGCGCGAGCCCGGCCGAGGGCTACATGCAGACGCATCAGGAAGCGCAGATGCGGATCGTCGCCGACGTGCTGGCGCCGATGCCGCGTCCGGCGATGAAGGAGCCGCTCAGCGGACCGCGTGCAGTAAGGTGAGTGGTGCACGAGCGACAAGTGACGGGTGAGAGTCGAGACATCTCTCGGCTCTCGTTTGCATTTGACCGCCTTCTTGCAGATCACATCCTGCGGCGACTCCGTTTGCGGCGTAGCATCGACACGATCCACCGGCATGGGAGCATCGTGAGGCGAGTTCTGTTGGCGGCATTTGTGACCGCGGTGTGGGCGTCGCCGCTCCTCGCGCAGCAGCGCGGCGGCGCGGTGGAGCTCGGCGAGCTGATCGCCGGGCTCGGCGTGACGGGACGCGTGCTGATGATCGGCGCGCACCCCGACGACGAGGACACGCGAATGATCGCGTATCTCGCGCGCGGGCGGCACGTAGAGACGGCGTACCTATCGCTCACGCGCGGCGACGGCGGACAGAACTTGCTCGGCAACGAGCTCGGCGAAGCGCTCGGCGTCATCCGCACGGAAGAGCTGCTCGCCGCGCGCCGGATCGACGGCGCGCATCAATACTTCACGCGCGCCTACGATTTCGGTTTCTCGAAGAACGCCGACGAAGCCTTCCGGCACTGGCCGCGCGACTCGCTGCTCGGCGATGTGGTGACGGTGGTGCGCGCCTTCAAGCCGCACGTGATTCTCAGCGTCTTTTCGGGGACGCCGTCCGACGGGCACGGGCAGCATCAAGTCGCCGGCATCCTGGCGCGCGAGGTGTACGACGCGGCGGCGGACTCGGTGCGGTTTCCGGCGGCGAAGTTCGGCGCGCCGTGGGTCGTGTCGAAGTTTTACCGGTCGAGCTGGTTCGCCCGTGCGCAGGCGACGCTCTGCTTCAACGTCGGCGAGTACTCGGCGCTATACGGCGAGAGCTACGCCGAGATGGCGGCGCAGTCGCGGTCGCAGCACAAGTCGCAGGCGATGGGGCAGATCGCGCGGAAAGGGGCGCAGGACGACTGCGTGCGGCGCGAAGCGACGCGGGTGGCGGCGGCCGAGGATCCGAAGCAGGAGAAGTCGATCTTCGACGGGATCGACACGACGTGGGGCCGCCTGCACGATGCCTACGCGGATTCAGTTGCCCAGGCGATCGCAGCGGCGCAGCGTGCGTACGACGCGATGCGTCCGGAAAAGATCGAGCCAATGCTCTCGGGCGCGGAGTCCATCCTCGCGGCCATACTCGCCAATCCACGCCAGTCGCCGCCAACGAGTGGCGATGCGAGGCGAACCGTTCATGTCGCGAGGCAGCGCATCGATCGAGTTCGCGCGATTGCGCTCGGTCTCGCGCTCGATGCGACGGCCGATCGCGATCTCGTCGCGTCGGGTGACTCGATTGCCGGCACGGTCACGCTGTACAATCGGGGACGATCGATCGTCGAGCTCGGCGGCAGACCTCCGATTGCCAGCGACAGCTCGTCCGTCGAGCGGCTACGACTCTCCGCAGGCCGCCCGTACACGCAGCCGTGGTGGCTCGCCACGCCACGCGTCGGCGACCTGTTCGGCGTACCGATCGACACGGTCGCCGAGGACCAGCGTCCGACGGCGTTCTCGAAATCGGCGACCGTCGTGGCGTCGCGCACCGCGATCACGCTCTCGTCGCCCGTGATGCATCGCTACGCCGATCCGGTGAAGGGCGAGATCAACCATCCGCTGGCCGTCGCACCCGCCGTCTCCGTCACGTTCGACCAGCAGGCGCAGTACGCGCCCGCGAACGCGGCGATCGACCGGGAGCTGCGCGTGCAGCTGCGCTCGGCGGCGACGTCGCCGCGCACGGTGAAAGTATCGCTGCAGCTGCCGAAGGGTCTCACGACAGATTCCGCGTCGCGGACCGTGACGCTGCCGGCCTATGGCGACGTACGGAGCGTCGAGTTCCGCATCGCCGGCCGGCTGCCGCTCGGTGCGCACAAGATCGCCGCGGTTGCCGAGAGCAACGGGGAGCGATTCGCCGTCGGTTACGTGCCGATCGAGTACGATCACATCCGACCGCAGCGCATCTATCGCGACGCGACGGTAACGGTGCAGGCGGTGGACGTAAAGCTGCCGCCGAACTTGACGGTCGCGTACATCCCGGGCGTCGGCGACAACATCGCGCCGACGCTGCAGCAGCTGGGATTGAACGTGACGGTGGTCGACCCGGCGAAGCTCGCGACGGCCGACTTGTCGCGCTACTCGACCGTCGTGCTGGGGACGCGCGCGTACGAAGCGTCGGCGGAGCTCGTCGCCAACAACTCGCGGCTGCTCGAGTACGTGAAGAAGGGCGGGACGATGGTAGTGCAGTACGGACAGTTCGAGATGCAGCAGCCGGGTTTGATGCCGTACCCCATCACCCTGTCGCGTCCGGCCGATCGCGTGACGGACGAAGAGTCGCCGGTGGGCATCCTCAAGCCGAACAGCCCGCTCCTCTCCTCGCCAAACAAGATTGCGCCGAAGGATTTCGAGGGGTGGATCCAGGACCGCACGCTCTACATGCCGCGCACCTGGGCGCCGGAGTATCAGACGCTCCTGTCGACGCACGATCCGAACGAGGCGCCCAACGAGAGCGCGATCCTCGTCGCGCCGTACGGGCGCGGCGCGTACGTCTACACGACGCTCGCGTTCTTCCGTCAGCTTCCCGCCGGCGTGCCTGGCGCGGCGCGGCTGTTCGTCAACTTGCTCGGCGCCAAAGGGACCGGACAGACGGCGGTCGTTCCATGAGCGACCAAAACGAATTGCGAAAAGACGAAACTATCCTCGCGGCCCGGCCACAGTTTCGTTTTTTCCCGTTTCGTTTTTGGTGCGTCGCGGCTCTACTCGGGTGCGGCGGTGGCGACGCGCGCACGGTACTCACGGTGTACAGCACGCACGGCACCGAGCTGCTCAGCCGGTACGAAAAGGCATTCGAGCAGGCGAACGCGACCATCGATGTGCAGTGGGTAGACATGGGGTCGCAGGAGGTGCTCGAGCGGCTGCGCGCCGAGCGGACGAATCCGCAGGCGGATGTGTGGTTCGGGGCGCCGTCGGAGATCTTCGATCGGGCGAGCCGCGACTCGCTGCTCGCCGCGTACTCGCCGTCTTGGGCCGGCGCTGTGCCGGCCGACGCAAAGGACGCGAGCGGGAATTGGTTCGGCACGTACCTCACGCCCGAAGTGATCGCGTACAACACGGACGCGGTCAGCGCCGCCGATGCGCCGAAGGATTGGGACGACGTGCTCGATCCGAAGTGGAAGGGGAAGGTG
>JBDUCS010000322.1:0-4690 GCA_040003335.1 Gemmatimonadaceae bacterium
GACGGCGCGCGCGCCGATCGCCCCGCCGCGGACGGCACTCGTGCTGGGCGGCGGCGGCCTCAAGGGCTTCGCGCACATCGGCGTGCTCCGCGCGCTCGACGAGCGCGGCATCGTCCCCGCGCTCTACTCCGGCACGAGCATCGGCGCGTTCATCGCCGCGGCACGCGTCGGCGGCATGAGCCTGAGCGAGATGGAGCTGCGCGCGCGTGCCCTGCGCAAGCGCGACCTGTTCCGCATCAATCACTTCGGCATGCTGATGGAGCGCATGCACGCGCCGTCGCTCTACCTGGGAGAGCCGCTCAAGGAATTGTGCGACGCCATTGGGCCGATGGGGACGTTCCGCGACCTTCCAACACCGCTGCTCGTGAACACCGTTGATCTCGAGCGCGGGTCGCAAGTGGTGTGGGGCCTGCCGGGCCTGCAGGACGTCTACGTGAACGACGCGGTGTACGCGTCGTGCGCGCTTCCCGGATTTTTTCCGCCCGGCCAGGTCGGCGACCGGCTCTGCATCGACGGCGGCACGATCGACAACCTCCCGGTCGCCATCGCTGGGCTCGGCATGGACGCCGTGATCGCCGTGGAAGTCGGGAGCGAGGATCTGACGCAGGGCGAGGACATCGCGAAGCAGGGCTTCGCGGCGATCTACATGCGCGCGGCGACCTCGATGATGCGCACGCTGCAGGTGCGACATCTCCAGGCGTGGAATGGGCCGCCGATGCTCCTCGTGCGGCCCGCCGTCTGGCACTACCATTGGTTTGGCTTCGGCAACACCGGCGCGCTGATCGATGCCGGCTACGAGGCCGCGTCGGCCGCGCTCGACCAGGTCGGTGACGCGCTCTTCTCATCTGGCGGCATCTACCCGAAGCGGCTCGTCGACGTCGTGGTCGACCGCGACAAGTGCATCGGCTGCACGACGTGCGTCTCGCTCGCGCCCCACCTGATGGCGATGGACGCGACGGCCAAGGCGTACGCGAAGTCATCGCCAGTCGAGTGGGCGCGTCCAGACGGCGAGGTGGTCTACCATTGTCCGACGCGCGCCATCTCGGTTCGAGCCGTTCACGAGCTGGCCGGCTCCCGACCGTCGACGGCCCGGACGGACGACGCGGCGGACTAGCTGTTATCGGGTTCGGCGGGTCGCCAGGTCACCGCGCAATGACGGCCAGCGCGAGACGCTCGTACTCTTCAACCGCGTTCACCAGCTCGCTCACGGCGATCTGCTCGTCGTCGCGATGAGCGACCGTGATCGAGCCGGGTCCAAACAGGTACGGCGTGCCCCAGTTCGTGAGCGCGGGGATATCCGTGGCGAAGGCGACGACGCCGGTGGTGAAGCCGGGAACGGTCGCCAGCGTCACGTGCGGCACGGAGACGCCGATCTCGAGCTGCGCCCGTCCGCGCGTCCAGCGCTCGCACAGCGCGATGATCTCTTCTTTCGGCGTGACGGTGCGAAACATCAACCGCGCTTCGGCCAGTGGCGCGAGCACGTTGTCGGCGACGCCGCCCGAGATCGCGCCGATGTTCACCGTCGTCTCGCCCAACAGCGCATCACCGGGCAGCGCGATCGTCTTGAGCTCGTGCAACAGCGCGACGAGGTCGTCGATTGCCGAATGCCCCAGGTGCGGGTACGCCGAGTGCGCGGCCTCCCCCTTCGTCCGGACGACGAAGCGGATCGCGCCCTTGGTGCCGGTGCCGAGGATGCTCTCGGTCGGCTCGCCATTGATCAGGACGCGACTGGGTTTGACCGGCAGCGAGGCCGCGTAGGCGTTCGCCGCCCGCGCGCCGTCGTGCGACGTCTCCTCACCCACGACAAACAGCAGGCCCACGGCCACGCCGCGCGCGCGCAGCCGCTCGGCCGCGCAGATCATCGCCGCCGCGATTCCCTTCGCATCGCAGGCGCCGCGTCCCCAGAGCGTGCCGCCCTCGAGCCGCGGCGGGATGAACGGTGGCACCGTATCGAGGTGCGTCGAGAAGGTGACCGCGCATTGCCCTTCCGTCCACGTCGCGAACAGGTCGCTGCGCATCGGTGACACGGCAATCCGCCGCGCGCGCCAGCGCCGCTGCGACAGCAGTCCTTCGACCCACCCAATCACTCCGCTCTCGCGTCCGCTCGTCGAATCGATCTCGACGAGCTGCTTGGCGAGCGTAGTGACATTGAGGTCCTGCATCGAGGCCACTCTAACCTCTGGGCGTCTGGTGTCGGGCGTCGCGCTCCTGGTGGTGGGCGAGGAGCACGGCGACCGCATGGGCAATATTACGACGCGCGGCGAGTTCGCGTGAGTTCGCGTGATGGTCGAAGCCGCGGCGCTCGGGCATTGTCCACTCGTGTACGTCGCCATCGCGTGGCACTCGACGCATCGCCTGCCGCCGGACCCCGACGCCCTAATGCAACACCGGCCGGACTGATAGATTCAGATCATGGTCTCCGTCAACTCGTTCCGCAGCCGCGCGACGCTCGACGTCGGCGGCGTTTCGTACGTCATTTTCCGCCTCGATGCCATCCCCGGCGACGGCGTCGCCAGGCTTCCGGTCACGCTCAAGGTGCTGCTCGAGAATCTCCTCCGAAACGAGGATGGCGCCTTCGTCAAGCGCGAGGACATCGAGGCGCTCTCGCACTGGGACGTGAAGGCCAACGTCGAGCAGGAGATCGCGTTTCGCACCAGCCGCGTGCTGCTCCAGGACTTCACCGGCGTCCCCGCGGTCGTCGACCTGGCAGCGATGCGCGACGCGCTGGCGAAGCTCGGCGGCGACGCTACGCGGATCAACCCGCTGCAGCCCGTCGACCTCGTCATCGATCACTCCGTGCAGGTCGACCAGTACGGGAGCGAGGCGGCGTTCCTCATCAACGCCGACCTCGAGTTCGAGCGGAACGAGGAGCGCTACGCCTTCCTGCGCTGGGGGCAGCAGGCGTTCCGCAACTTCCGCGTCGTGCCACCCGACACCGGCATCGTGCACCAGGTGAACCTGGAGTATCTCGCCAGCGCCGTCTTCGTCGGCGACGTGAACGGCGAGCGGCAGGCCTACCCGGATTCCCTCGTCGGCACGGATTCGCATACGACGATGGTCAACGGCCTGGGCGTGCTCGGATGGGGCGTCGGTGGGATCGAGGCCGAGGCGGCGATGCTGGGACAGCCGTTGTCGATGCTGATTCCCGAGGTCGTCGGCTTCAAGCTGCACGGCAAGCTCCCCGAGGGCGCGACGGCGACCGACCTCGTTCTCACCGTGACGCAGATGCTGCGCGCCAAGAGAGTCGTCGGCAAGTTCGTCGAGTTCTACGGCAAGGGATTGTCGTCGCTCTCGCTCGCCGACCGCGCGACGCTCGGCAACATGGCGCCGGAATACGGCGCCACCGTCGGCTTCTTCCCGGTCGACGACGAGACGCTCAAGTACCTGCGCTTTACCGGGCGCGACGAGCAGCAGGTGCGGCTCGTCGAGGCGTACTGCAAGGCGCAGGGGATGTTCCGCACCGAGGCGACGCCTGATCCCGTCTTCACCGACACGATCGACCTCGACCTCGGGACTGTCGAGCCGAGCATCGCCGGCCCGAAGCGACCGCAGGACCGCGTGCCGCTGCGCAACGCCAAGCGGATGTTCACCGACGCGCTCGCGGTCGACCTCGAGAAAATAGGCACAGCCGCCGGCAAGGCGCAGGTGACGCTCGCGCAAAAAGTGAGCGGCGCGACGCAGCTCTCGCCGGCACTCGCGACGGCTGATCCCGCGGACGTGATGCATCAATACACGTCGGCGCCGGTGGAGATGGACGGCGCGACGTTCGGCCTCAAGCACGGCGCCGTCGTCATCGCCGCGATCACGAGCTGCACGAACACCTCGAACCCGAGCGTGATGCTCGCCGCGGGCCTGTTGGCGAAGCGCGCCGTCGAGCTCGGGCTGCGCACGAAGCCGTGGGTGAAGACGAGCACCGCGCCCGGCTCCAAGGTCGTGCGCGACTACTACGAAAAGGCGGGCGTGATGCCGGCGCTCGAGACGCTCGGCTTCGACATCGTCGGCTACGGCTGCACCACGTGCATCGGCAACTCGGGCCCGCTGCGTGATCCGATCGCCAACGCGATCGAGGAGAACAAGCTGATCGTCGCCGCCGTGCTTTCGGGCAATCGCAACTTCGAGGGGCGCATCAATCCGCTCACGCGCTTCAACTATCTGGCGAGTCCGCCCCTCGTCGTCGCTTACGCACTCGCCGGCCGCATGGACATCGACTTCTACACCGAGCCGCTCGGCGTCGGCACGAGCGGTCCGGTGTTTTTGCGCGACATCTGGCCGACATCGAAGGAGGTCGAGGAGACGATCCTTTCGGCGGTGACGAGCGACATGTTCACGACGCAGTACGCGAACGTGTTCGAGGGCGACGAGCGCTGGCGCGGGCTCGAGTCGGCGACGGGCGATCTCTACCAGTGGTCCGAGACGTCGACGTACGTGAAGAATCCGCCGTACTTCGAAGGGATGACGATGGAGCCGCCGGGCGTGCTGCCCGTCCGGAGCGCGCGCGCCCTCGCGTTCCTCGGTGACTCGATCACCACCGACCACATCAGTCCCGCCGGTTCGATTCCGGCGAACAGTCCGGCGGGCAAGTGGCTGATCGCGCACGGTGTAAAAACGAAGGATTTCAACTCGTACGGTGCGCGGCGCGGCAATCACGAGGTGATGATGCGCGGCACGTTCGCCAACATTCGTCTGCGCA
>JBDUCS010000048.1:0-15879 GCA_040003335.1 Gemmatimonadaceae bacterium
AGGATGACAATGTCGGCAGATCCTTCGTCGCTGCGCTCCTCAGGATGACAATGTCGATAGATCTGCCGTACGACAGTGTCAGCAGATCCGCCGTTGCACGGTGGCCTAGAGCAACGGGAGCTGCCGCTTTGCGACGGTGGCGCGCGTCATCTCGCAGCCGGCGACCGCAATGGCCTCACGCAACGCGGCGATCGTGGCCCCCTCGTTGTGCTCGACGAGCGCGCTGCCCAACGAGACGTCCGCGCTTGACACGCCGGCCACACCAGCGAGCGCGGTGAAGACCGCGCGCACGGCGTGCACGGAAGTCATGCCCGAGATTGTCAGTCGTGTCAGCACGAAGGAAATGTACGACTCGAAGCACGGGTGACAGGCGGCACCTGGCACCAGGCACCCGGCGCCTTAGTTTCGGGCATGACAACTGTCGCGTTCCTGGGCCTCGGCGCGATCGGTGCGCCGATGGCGCGGCACCTCGCCGGGCCGTACGACCTCGTGGTGTGGAACCGCACGCGCGCGCGCGCCGACGAGTTCGCGCGCGCCACCACGGTGCGCATCGCCGATTCACCCGCGGGCGCGGCGCGCGGAGCGGGCGTGGTGATCACCTGCCTGCCGGCCTCGCCCGATGTCGCGTCGCTTCTCGATGGTGACGATGGTCTGCTCGCCGGGCTCGCCCCGGGTAGCGTGCTCATCGACTGCACCTCCGGTGATCCGGCGACGTCGCGCGCCATCGCCGCCCGACTGCAGGAGCGCGGCGTCGCGTTCCTCGACGCGCCGGTGAGCGGCGGCGTGAAAGGCGCCGAGAAAGGCGTGCTGACGGTGATGGCCGGCGGCGAGCGCGCGGTGTTCGAGCGCATGCTCCCCGTGCTCGGCACGTTCGGCGAGAAGATCGTCCACTGCGGTCCGGTCGGCGCGGGTCACGCCCTCAAATCGGTGAACCAGGCGCTCCTCGCGGTGCACATCTGGTCGGCCGCCGAAGGACTCGCCGTCCTCGTGAAGGCTGGCGTCTCGCCGTCACTCGCGCTCGACGTGATCAATGCCTCGAGCGGCCGGAGCAACACGTCGCAGAATCTGATTCCGGAGCGTGTGCTCACGCGTGCGTTTCCGCGCACTTTCCGGCTCGCGCTCCTCGACAAGGATGTCGGGATCGCGGCGCAGGTCGCCCGCGAGCACAACGTGCCGGCGCCGATCATGCAACTGACGGCCGAGCTCTTCCGCACCGCGCACGGCATTCTCGGGGAGGAAGCCGATCACGTCGAGGCGGTGCGCGTCGTTGAAGAGTGGGCGAAGACGACGATCGCCGACCGGCCAGGAGCCGCCTGACATGACGCACGCCGGCATCGCGCAGGCCCTCTCGGTCGCTTCCGTCGACGACATTCGCGCGCGCTTCCCCGCGCTCGCGCGGCGCCATCGCGAACTTCCCGTGGCCTACTTCGACGGGCCGGGTGGCACCCAGGTGCCCCGCTCGGTCGTCGATGCGATGAGCGACTACCTGCTGCACCACAACGCGAACACGGCGTGGGCGTATCCGACGAGCGAGGAGACGGACGCACTCCTCGCACACGCCCGCCAGGCGATGGGCGACTTTCTCAACGCGTCGCCGCACGAGATCGCCTTCGGCGCCAACATGACGACGCTCACCTTCCATCTTTCGCGCGCCCTCGGCCGGCGGTGGGCGAAGGGCGACGAAATCATCGTCACGGAGCTCGACCACCACGCGAACATCGATCCGTGGCGCGAGCTGGCGCGCGACTGCGGCCTCGTCGTGCGCACGGTGCGGATGATGCCGGAGACCGGACAGCTCGACTGGGACGACTTCACGCGACAGCTCGGCGCTCGAACGAAGCTCGTGGCGATCGGCGCCGCATCCAACGCACTCGGCACGATCACCGACGTCGCGCGCTTCGAGCGCGCGGCGCACGATGCCGGCGCGCTGGTGTTCGTGGACGCGGTGCACTACGCCCCGCACGTGCTCGTGGATGTACGAACGATGGACTGCGATTTTCTCGCCTGCTCGCCGTACAAGTTCTACGGTCCGCACCTGGGCGTGCTGTACGGCAAGCACGACTTGCTCCAGTCACTCGACGCACCCAAGCTCGAGCCGGCGCCGAGCGACGCGCCGGAAAATCTGGAAACGGGCACGCAGAACCATGAAGGAATTGTCGGCGCCGCGGCCGCGGTGGACTTCTTCGCGTCGCTCGCAGTGGGCGCATCGGACGACCGGGGCAGCGAGACCGGCGCGCGTCGAGCGCGACTCGATGCTTCCTTCGCCGCGCTGCACGAGCGCGGCCTCTCGCTCGTCCGCCGGCTGTGGGATGGCCTCTCCGTCGTGAGCGGCGTCACGCTGCACGGCCCTGGTCCGGACGCGCCTCGCACGCCGACGGTCGCGGTGACGGTGCGCGGCGTTGACGCGATCGGCGTTGCGCGCGCGTTGGCCGACCGCGCGCTATTCGTCTCGCATGGTGACTTCTACGCGAGCACCGTCGCCGCGCGCCTCGGCCACTCGGCCGACGGGCTACTGCGCATCGGCTGTGCCTGTTACACCACCGCGGACGAGGTCGATCGCGTGGTGAGCGCGGTCGAACAGTTGAGGAGCGTTCGACCGAGCACTGCGGCTCACCGTTCTTAGCACTCTGTTCAACGCTTCTTTTTGGACGTCAACACCGAGTCCAGTCCGGCGAGAAACGGCTCGTACTTCGAACCGGGATGCCACAGGATCCAGCCGTCGTAGCCGGCGTCGTACACGGCTCGCTTCTGCTCCTTGATTTGGTCGGGGCCATACGGCGGCTGGCCCAGTGAGAATGCCTGCAGCCACGGGCGCACATGCTCGGCGGTTTTCACGCCGAGCTTTGTGTCGCGCTGGTGTGCTCTCGTGATCGCGGCGTCGATCACCTTGTAGGGCTCGGCGTTGGGGCGGTCGATGCCGAAGCTCCCGTGCGGGTAGTGCGACGGGTACACCATCGGGAGAAGCACGTCGGTCGCCAAGGAGAGCTTCTCCCATTGCTGTCCGACCTCGAGCGCGCCGGCGACGCTCGTCACCAGTCCGAAGATGTCCGCCGCGCATCGCGCGTCGAACTTGTGGATGCGGTCGCACGCCGCCGTGAGGAAGTCCGCCAGGAGCTGCGGCTTCGAGGCGGTGGTCTGTCCGGGAAAGACTTGCGTCGGCAAACTCTTGTACGGCTCAGGAAAGCGGATGTAGTCGAACTGGATCTCATCGAACCCCGCGCGCAGCATCTCCTCGGCGACGCGGATGTTGTACTCCCAGATCTCCTTGTCGTACGGATTGACCCATGTCGTGTTCTTCTTGTCGCGCCACGGCGTGCCGTCGGGCTTGCGGATCGTGTGCTGCGGGCTGACGGCGGCCGCGACCGGGTCCTTGAAGACGACGAGGCGGGCGATCGCGATGATCTGATGCGCATGGAGTGAATCGAGGAGCGCCGGCACGTTGGCCACGTGTCCGTGCGTGTTCCCCGCGTTCTTGCGCAGCATCTCGTCGCTCGACTGGAAATTGAGACCGAACTCGTCCTTCATGTCGACGACGAACGCGTTGATCTCCGTGCGGTCGGCGATCGCGATCTGCTCGCGCATGCGCTTGGCGCTCTGGGCGACGAAGCGATTGAGGTAGAGGCCGCGGACCGGCGTCGAATCGCCGAGGGTCTTGATGCGCGGGAGATGCCCGGCGCGCGCGGCGGTGACCGCGTGCGTGGTGTCCGGCAGAGCGGTCGACACCTTCGCCGGCCGCTGCGCGATGGCCGTCTTGTTGGCGTCGGCGCCCGAGCACGAGAGCGCGGTGCCGATCGCGAGAATGAGGGAGGAACGGCGGATCATGGAGACGAGTGGGTCGGCGTGAGCGGGAGGAGCCGCGTTCAATCTAGCGGCGCGGCTGTCCGCGCTGGCATCCGCCGAACCGTGCGCTCACTCTCCTCGCAACGCCACCATTGGATCGACCCGCGCTGCGCGGCGCGCCGGGATCCAGCTCGCCACCAGCGCCACCGCCACGAGTAGGATGGCCAGCGCGACGAAGGTGAGCGGATCGGTCGTGCTCACGCCGTACACGAGCGTGCCGAGGGCGCGCGTGAGGAGCGAGGCGGCGCCGAGCCCGAGTGCCACGCCGGCCAGCGTGAAGCCCATCCCCTCGCGCAGCACCGCCCGAACCACGACGCCCCGGCGGGCGCCGAGCGCGATGCGGATGCCGATCTCGCGGACGCGCCCGCTCACGGCGTAGCTCACCACGCCGTAGATCCCGATCGCGCCGAGCGCGAGTCCGACCGCGGCGAAGGCGAGCAAGAGCGCCATGATCACGCGCGGCTGCTCGACCGAGCTCCCGACGAGCTCGTCCGCCGTGCGCAGTTCGGAGATCGGGACGCTGCGCTCGACCGAGGCCACGGCGTCGTGCAGCTGGCGCGACGCGGTCTCGGGGTCGCCCGCCGTGCGGACGACGATCGCCGTGCTCCCCTGCGGAAACTGCGCCGTGTGGAGATAGAACTCGGGCTCCGGATCCATCGTCAGGCCGGCATGACGAACACTGCCGGCGACGCCGACGATCGTGACCCACGGATCGTTGTCCGTGTTGCCGGGACGGATGCGGCGGCCAACGACATCCGTGGCGCCGAACGCCTTGCGCGCGAACGCCTCGCTCACGATGGCGACCGGCGGCGCGCCCCGCACGTCATGCGCGTCGAAGGCGCGGCCGGCGAGCAGCGGAATGCGCATGACGCCCAAGTAGTCGCCGGCGATCGTGCGAAAGCCGGGACGGAACGGCGCCTCGCCCGGCGCGGGATTGGTTCCGTCGATGCCGGTCTCGCGATGCCAGTTGAAGCCCGAGAGCGGGAGATGATGGATCTCGCCCACCGCCACCACGCCGCGCTCGCGGCGCAGCCGGTCGATCACCGCGAGAAAATATCGCGCGCGCAGCTCCGACGTTGAAAATGCGTTGCTCGTCGGTTGCACGCGCATCGTGAGGACGTTCGCCGTGCGGAATCCCGGATCGACGCGCGACAGCCGCCAGAGCGTCTGCATCATGAGGCCGGCGCCGATCACGAGCACCAGCGCGAGCGCGACCTCCGCGGTGACGAGCGCGCCGCGCGCGCGACGGCCGCCGGCACCGCCCGCATCGCCGCGTGCGCCACGTAACGCGCTCTGCAGATCGGGGCGGCTGGCGACGAGCGCCGGCGCCAATCCGCAGAGAATCCCGACGGCGAGCGTCACCAGCGCGCAGACGGCGAACACCGTCGCATCGAGCCGCACCGCTTCGAGCCGCGGCGTCGTCGCGGGGAGCATCCGCTTGAGCGCCGACACACCCGCGGCACCGAGCGCCATGCCGAGCACGCCGCCGCACGCCGAGAGGACCACGGACTCGCTGAGCATCTGCCGGATCACACGGCCGCGGCTCGCGCCGAGCGCGACTCGCACGGTGATCTCGCCCCTGCGCCCGGCGGCGCGCGCGAGGAGGAGGTTGCCGACGTTGGCGCCCGCGATGAGCACGATGCAGCCGACGGCGCCGAGGAGGACGAGGAGCGGCGTGCGCAGCGAGCCGACGACAGCGTCGCGGAGCGAGACGATCCCGATGTCACGGCCATACGTGTCCTCGAAGCCGAGCTCGCGGCGCATCTCCGGGACGAGCGAGCGCAACTCGGCGAGCGCCGCGTTGCGCGTCGCGCCGGCGCGCAGCCGGCCGACGAGAAACGACGTGCCGCCCTTCTTGTACCACGGGGCGGAGGGATCGAGCTCTAGTGGAAGCCAGAGCTGCGCGTTCGCCTGAAAGAGCCGGAAAGCGGGCGGCATCACGCCGATGATCGTGACCGGGCCACCGTCGAGCGAGATGGTCGTGCCGATGACGCGCGGGTCGGATGCGAAGCGGCTCTCGTACAACTCGTGGCTCAAGATCGTCACGGCGTCGTGGCCGGGTGTCGACTCGTCGTCGGCGAAGGTGCGGCCGAGGGCGGGTTGCGCGCCGAGGACGCGAAAAAAGTTGGCCGACGTGCGCGCGCCGGCGAGCGGAACGGCCTCGCCGGCGCGATTCATCGTGATCCCCCAACCCGGGCTGAACGCGGCAGCGCCCCCCTCGAACGACCGCGCGTGCTGCTGCAGATAGACGAGCTCGCCGTGCGATGCGAAGTGGCCCGGCCACACCCCGGCGAGCCGCTCCGGCTCGCGATAGGGAAGCGCCGACAGCAGCACGCCGTCGACGACGCTATAGACGGCGGTGTTGGCGCCGATGCCGAGCGCGAGCGTGAGCATGGCGACGATGGTGAAGCCGGGCTGCCGGCGAAGCGCGCGCGCCGCGTAGCGCACGTCCTGCACGAGCGAAGCGAACAAGACGGGATCCGGGAAGGGTGACGGAGGTGAGACAGCCGGATTCTGTCGGAAGGTTGACGACGGGTCCGATTCACCCCCCCGGCACTCGGCACCGCACACCGAGCACCGAGTATATTCCGCGACGATGCCCTGCTCCCGTTCACGCCTTGCCTTTACTCTCGTTGCCGTCGCCGTCGCGCCGCTCGGCGCATGCCGGCCGCGGCCGGTGGCGACGCCCGTGCGCGCGGAGTTTCTCGTGCTGGCGGGGGATTCGACGTTTTGGGTGAAGACGACGCCTGATGGGATTCGCGTGCGCGGCTCGCCACTGCAGCTCGCGCGCTACGGCGGCCGATTCTACGAGATCTATCTCGCGGACGACGACCGCTCGTACGAGGAAGCGACGTTTGTCGGTGAGCGGATCTACCGGCGCGACATCGTCTCGGGCGACTCGCTCCTCGTCTTCGCCGACACGGTCATCGCCAACATGGCGCACGCCTATTCCGTCGAGCACCCCGACGCCCTCGCGCTGGGGCCGAACGAGGAACCGCCCGACGATCCTGGCGAGACGGCCTCGAGTGAAATCGTCGTCGTCGGGCAGCATGGGCCGTATCTCTCGTACGAGTATCGCGCCGATGCGTCGTCGGTCGACGGCGACGGGATTCACGCGATGCGGCGTGGCGTGCTCGATCTCCGGAGTGGCGACGGCGCATCGGTCGCCGATCTGTTCGGCGCCACCGAGGCGACGCGCGTGTTGCAGCGCGGCCGCTCGCTGTTCAAGCAGGCGATGGATTCCGTGCGTGCCTCCACGGACGCCCGCGCTCGGGCTGCCGCGCCGACGTTGAGCGACTTCACCTTCGACGCCGAGAGCTTTGCCGTCATCGCCGAGCGCCGGACGCCGCAGGTCGAGTTCGTGGCGCCGGGCCGCGGGCCGCAGGTCGGCGGCTTCGCGCTCACGCTGCAGCCGATTACGGTAGCGGCGCCGTCGTGGTGGGGGGAGGTCACCGACGCGCTCGCCGAGGGCCGCGACGCCGGCGGCGACGACCGGTGGACGCACGACAAGCTCGTGTTGCTGGCGCGCGACCACGGCGAAGCGCGCGGCACGGACCTCGTGCTCGTGGACAGCGCGCACCGGCGGTGGCCGGCGGGTCGCGTGTCGTCGCCCGTGTGGCGCGTCTACTGGCTCGAACATCCCGCGGTCGACAGCGCGTCGCTGCGGGCGCTGTCGCGCGCCTTCGCCGACGCGGCGCTGTACTCGGACGACGCGCGCACGGCGTCGTTCCGCGCGCACCGGCATCGCCACGCCGTCGCACCGCGATTTGCCGCGGCGCGCCGGTCGCCCGGCCGCCCACGCCGCGCGCCGCGTCGCATCAACTGAGCCGAGAGCGATCATGTCGAGAGCCGAGCCCGTCCTCGAGCCGAAGACCCCGCGCGAATCCGAGGCGGTCGTCGCCGACTTGATGATGCCACAGCACGCTAACGGGCTGCGCAACCCATCGGTGTTCGGCGGCGTGATCATGAGCATGGTGGACCGATGCGCCGCGCTGAGCGCGATGCGCTATGCGAAAGGGCAGGCGACGACGCTCTCGATCGATCGCATCCTCTTTCGCGAGCCAATCCGCGTCGGCGATCTGGTCGAGATCCGCTCGCGCGTCGTCTTCGTCGGCCGCACGTCGATGTCGGTGCTGGCCAACGTGTACGCGGAAGACATCGCCACCGGCCGGCGCCGCCACACGAACGAGTGCTGGCTCACCTTCGTGCATCTCGACGCGGCCGGCCAGCCGGCGCCGGTGCCGCCGCTGACTCTGGAAACCGACGAAGACCGCGTGATGCACGAGATCGCGCGCCGCCGCCGCGATCAGTCGCTGGCCGAGCGGCGCTGACGGCCGCGTCGCTTGACGGGCGGCGCGCCGGTGCAGCATCGTGCGGGAGGGCGGCACGTGGCCGTCGCCGCGTCGCCCGCCACCCGCGACGGCACTGGTTCCCTGGAGGCTCCATGAGATACGCCTGGTCGCTCGTCGTGCTCAGCGCCGCCGGCTGCGCGAGCCCGGGCGCGTCGTCGAGCGTCGGCGATGCGAAGACGCAGTCCACCGTGCGCGTGAACCAGGGCGGCTCAACGGCCGCGGCGCTCACGGTAACGAACCAGCCGACCACCGTCACGGTCGTGGTGCCCACGCTGCCGGCGCGCGTCTGGCGCGAACTGCCGGCGGCGTACGACTCGCTGGGGATCCCCGTTACGAAGCTGATCAATGAGGACATGCTGATCGGCAACCAGAACTTCAAGGTGCGGCGCTCGCTCGCCGGCGTGCGGCTGCCGAAATATCTGGAGTGCGGCGGACCGGCGAGCGCGCCCAACGCCGAGACCTATCAGGTCACGATGTCGATATTGACGCAGCTGCAGAAGCGCGAGGACGGTGGCACGCTCGTCAGCACGCTGATCGACGCGAGCGCGCAGTCGGTGAACTTCAACAACTCGAGCGTGGCGTGCCGCTCCAATGGCGACCTCGAGAAGTTGGTAGCGAAGATCGTCCAGGCCCGCCTCAACCAGTAAGACGGGCGGCGGGGCGGAACTGGCTCAGCGATTTTCCAGCTCGCGCTCGCCCGGTACGTGACGCTGTGCCCGGCCCTCGCCGGGATGGTCGCGCGCTTCGTGGAAACGCTGGCCCTTGAAACGCAGCTCCTCGACGAAGCCGTCGTACTCGCGCTCCGTGAGCTGGTCCGCGATGCGGGGGATCAGTCCCTTCACGAGCGTGATCCGCTCGGCGAGTGAGAGCCGGTTGGCCTCGTCAACGAGCTTGCGGATGACGGGATGGTTCATCCAGTCGGTCTCTTTGCTCGTCGTCATGCGCGCCTCGGGAGTCGGATGTCGCGAATCGGGTGTCGCGGTGCCTGCGACGCGCGGGTGCAATACCCGAGTGGCCACACCCGACATCCGAGTTGCCATTCAAGGCCTATGCCCGCGCAATGCACTGTGCCTATTATGCACGGGTGCAGAAGCTATTCACAGTAGATGAGGCGAACGCCACGCTGCCGCTCGTGCGGCGCATCGTGCAGGACATAGTGACGCAATACGCGCGATGGGAGGATGCGGCGGGCGCGCTGGAGCTCGCCGGTGCCGCGGCCGACGCATCCGATCCCCAGCGCGTCGTCTTTCTCGAGCGTACGGCGCTGCGGCTGGCCGCCGAAGTCGACGCGCTGCGTCGTGAGCTCACCGAACTCGGTATCGTGCTCAAGGACGAGAGGATCGGCCTGATCGATTTTCCGGCGGTGATGGGTGGCCGCCTCGTGTGGCTCTGCTGGCACCTCGGCGAGCCGGCGGTCGAGTTCTGGCACGAGATGGATACCGGCTTCGCGGGCCGGCGGCCACTCGCGCCGGCGCCCGTCTGATCACTCGCTTCAATCACTTCAACGCACCGAGCCGATGTTCACCGATGCCGACGGCGTGACGTGGGAAGTCGAGGTGCGGCTTCCCGGTGCGAGCAACGCGATGGTCGTTTTCCACCATCCGCGCGGGAAGACGCGGCGGCTCGATCGGTACTCGTGGTGGACGCTCGATGCGCCCGAAGCGCGTAACGTGACGGCGCGCCTCGACACGCAATTGCTCGTCGACAATCTCGACGACGCGACGCTCGCGAGGTTGTTTCGGCGCTCGATGCTCATCTCGGCGGCCGACGACCCGCTGGGCATCCCGGTGCCGACAGCAGGCTGACTGGTGTCGTCAGGCACGGCCGTCGGCGGCTACGCGTCGACGAACGGAATCTCCACGTCCATGCCGTCGCGCGCGCACACGGTGTTGGCGAACACCTCACGCGCCTCGCGCAGTAGGTCGGACGGGTCGCGCGAGTACCGCGCCGAGAAGTGCGTGAGGACGAGTTGGCGTGCGCCGGCGCGCGCGGCGACTTCGGCTGCCTCCCGCGCCGTGGAGTGCCCGGTCTCCTTCGCCCGCTCCGCTTCCTCGTCGGCGAACGTCGCCTCGTGAACCAGCACGTCGGCGTCGCGCGCGGCGTCGACCGTGGCGTCACTCGGACGGGTGTCGCCGGTGATCACGACGCGGCGTCCCGAGCGTCGCGGGCCGACGAGGGTCTCCGGTTGGATGACGCGGCCGTCGTCGAGCGTCACCGCCTCGCCGCGATGGATCTGGCCCCACTTCGGCCCTTCGGGGATGCCGAGCTCGCGCGCCAGATCGGGGTTGAACCGGCCGCGGCGCTCCTCTTCCACGAGCGCGTACCCGAGCGCGAGCGAGCCGCGGTGGTCCGCGAGGTACGGGACGATCGAGTAGCCGTTTCGCTGGATCGGCGCATCGGGCTCGACTTCCGTGATCTCGAGCGGAAAGCCGACGCGATCGACGCCGAGCTCCGCGCTGCGCTTGAGCACGCGCACGCCGCCCTTCGGTCCCCAGAGCCGCATCGCCTCCGTCCGTCCCTGCAGCGCCAGCGTTCGCAACAGTCCAATCACGCCGAGCATGTGGTCGGCGTGAAAGTGCGTGAAGAAGATGTCGCCGAGGCTGAAAGATGTGCCGTAGCGCATCATCTGGCGTTGGGTGCCCTCGCCGCAGTCGAACATCAGTGTCTCGCCCTCGCGCACCAGCGCGAGCGCGGAAACGTTGCGCTCGATGGTCGGACGCGATGCGGACGTCCCGAGGAAGGAGAGCGAGAGGCTCATGGCGAGCAGAATATACACGAACGGTGATCGGTGATCGGTGATCGGTGCTCGGGCATCTCTGTTCAACCGAACACCGCACACCGAACACCCAACACAACACCGATCACCGAACACAACACCGATCACCGAACACAACACTGATCACCGAACACAACACCGATCACCGATCACCGATCACCGACAGAGGGCGTGGCGCGCGGCGTCGATGTTCGCGCCCGTGATCACGATCGCGACCGGCGACTGGAGATCGTTGACGCGTCGCTCGAGGAGTGCGGCGACGCCGACCGCGCCGGAGCCCTCGGCGTAGATGGCGTCCTCGCGATGCAGCCACGCAATCGCGCGCGAGATCTCGGACTCTTCGAGTGTGATCATCGCGTCGAGCGTGTGCCGGCCGATGTCGAGCGCGTAGTCGTCGATCAGGCCGGCCAGGCCGTCGGCGAGCGTGGCAAGGCTCGGGATCGGGATGACGGCGTCGGCGGCGAGGGAGCGCGCCATCGCCGCCGTGTTCACGCTCTGCGCCCCCACAATGCGCACCGCCGGCGCGACGCGCCGGAGCAGGCTTCCCATCCCGCCGAGCAGTCCCGCGCCACCGACGGGGACTACCACCGTCGCGACGTCCGGAAGCTCCTCGATGATCTCGAGCGCGACCGTGCCCTGTCCGGCCAGGAGCGGCTCGCCGAGGCAGGGGTGGATGTACGTGAGTCCTTCTCTCACCGCGAGCGCCCGGGCCTTCCGCATCGCTGCGTCGTAATCTTCGGATTCGGAGTCCACCGTCGCGCCGAGCGCGGCGATGCCGTCGCGCTTCACCGCCGGCGCGTCGGCGGGAATGAAGATCGTCGCCGGAATGCCGAAGCGTTGCGCCGCGTATGCGACGCCCAAGCCGTGATTGCCGGCCGACGAGGTGACGACGCCGCGCGCGCGCACCGCGTCGGGGAGGAGCGCGATCGCGTTGAACGCACCGCGAACCTTGAACGAGCCCGTCACCTGTTCGTTTTCGAGCTTGAGGTACACAGGGCCGCCGGCGATCTCGGTCAAACCGGGCGAGCGCGTGAGCGGCGTACGCGTCGTTACGCCGCGCAACCGATGCGCCGCCGCGTATACGTCGACGGCCTTAAGATCGCTAAACATGCGCTCGTCTCACTCGGCCTTGGGCGCGGCTGTTCGGCCGTCGAGGAGCCGGCTCCCCATCCAGGCACCGACCGACGCGATGAGCATGACGGCGATCCATGCGCCGGGCTCCTTGATGCCGAGGCCGACGAGATCGAGCCCGACCGCGCTCGCCGCGGCGGCGATGACGCCGAACGGGAATCCCTTGAGGAGATCGTACCACAGCGCCGATGCGCGCTTGCGCCGCTTCGCACTGACGAAACGCGCCAGCCCACCGAGGAAGACGCCGATGAGCGTCGCGCTGAGGAACATCCACGGCGCGCCGAAGAAGACCGTCATCTCGCCCACCGGCACCGTGTCGAGATACGCCGTGATCTTGTCGCGTCCGGGCGCCGCCGAGCGGAGCCGCACGATCGCCGGCTTCCCGGCGGTCACGAGCACGGTGGACGGACTCGGCGACGCGCTCGTCGCGGAGAGCGTGATCGTCGCCGTGTCGCTCGTCGTCATGCCGAGCGGCAGCGTGACGCTGATGTCGACGGTGGAGATGCCGAATGCTTCGATGGTGACGCTGTCCGGCGCGAGCCCGACGTGAGGCGCGATGAGCGGCACTGGAAAGTCGATGCCCGCCGGGTCGGCGCCGGTGCGAAGATGGATCGTCATGGGCGCGACGGCGGCGACGCCGATCGAGTCGTACGACTGGCTCGTGTGATTGATCGCGAGCTGCAGCTTCGAGAGCGTACCGCCGTTGGTCGTGTTGAGGAGGAGTCGGAGCGGCGTCGTCAGCGTCTGCGGTCCATCGGCCGCATGCAGGCTGTCCTCCACACCAACGAGCGCGCTCCCCGTGAAGCGTCGCTCGGCGAGATTGTACGTGAGGCCCTCGCCGACGATCGCGAGGTACGGCACGAGCACGCGCGTGACGCCGGCCGAGTCGAGGATGAGCCAGCGGTAGGGCATCTTGTATACCGATCCGGAGACCGGCAGCGCGCGAATCGGAATGGGGAGCGCGCGCGAGTCGAGATGTGCCGGTGCGTCACCCGTCTTGTGGAAAATTCCGTCGCCGCGCTCGATGCGGAGTGACGTAGTAGTATCGGAGATCGGGATCGCTTTGCCGTTGCGGACGAGCTTGAGCTGGCCGGCGCCCGCGCCGAAGAATCGCTCGAGCTCGGCGCGCGCGACGATCCGCGGTTGGCTGTCGGCACGGGCCGGGATGGCGATGCGCTTGAGCAGTTCGTCGGACACGGCGACGCCGGCGGGATTCACCTTCCGAGTTGGCGTCGTATCGACGCGAAGCCTGAGCATTGCCGCCTTCGCCGAGTCGCCGCGGGCGACGGCGATCGCGCGCGACAGCTCCGTCGCGCGCAACTTCGTCGCGGCACCGGGTCGCTGCGCGAGCTGCGGTGTGCCGCCTTGCGCACCGAGTGGGGCGGCGGCGGCCAGGCAGATCGTGAGGCGAAGCCAGGGAGCCGGCACGAGAAATCTCGAGAATCGGGGAAGGAGCGATGCTAGGCCGGTCAATCCATGCGGGCAAGGCTCGCAGATGCCGCGTTACGCGGGCACATGTGGCTCGTCTCACCATTGACGGGCCGCGCCTGGCTGTCTAGATTGGTGTTGTACGGCGCGGCCCCGCTCCCTGCGGGGCTTTTTGCTGGGGCTGTAGCTCAGCTGGGAGAGCGCTGCATTCGCATTGCAGAGGTCAGGGGTTCGAGCCCCCTCAGCTCCATTCGCGGCCAAGGGCCGCGCACGACACCGGCTCGCAAAGGTGAGCCGAGAAAGAAAGGGCGGTCCGCGACTCTCGTTCGGTAGGACGCAGAGTTCCAATGACGAGAGATTGCGACCGCTTCGCGCAGGGAAAGATGCCCGCCGCTGTTCGGTAGGACGGAGAGTTCCAATGACGGCGCGCGAGGCACACCCTCCGCGAGTACCATCAGCAGTTCAGGACCATCGACAGAGACGCCGCCAACGCGCGGCGTTTTTTGTTGTCGACATCCGTCGCGAGGGCAGCCTCAGTCGTGCGCCATCGCCGCGACATCGGCGCGCATCGCCGCAAACAGCTCCTCGACGAAGAGCGCCGCCTCACGCTCGGCGGCTCCCCGGAAGTCGCCGAGCGATGAGGAGCTGAGCTTCTGCAGAAAGCGGAGGATCGCGCTCTCCTTGACGACGAGATGAAAGTCGCGCGTCACGAGCGTGGGGCCGCCGCCGCTGTCGACGATTGCGTAGCCGAGCGACGCGCCCTCGTCCTCGAACGGCCGGCGCAGCGGCGACTTGAGCATCGTGCCGACGAGCGGCGGGAGCACCCACTCGGGCGCGCGCCGGAATCGGAAGAGCCATCCGTTCTCGTGCGGCGTGCGGATGAGCGTGAGGTCGCCGGCAAGCCGTCGTACACCGACGGTGAAGAGACCGACCTTCGCCAGCGCGTCGCCGGTAATCTTGAGCGTGGACGGGATCGGATGCGGTGCCGCGTTGAGCGGTGCGAGATCGCCGCCGTGCACGCGGAACTTGAGTGTCAGCCGTTCGTGCTCGGCGCGCACATCCAGCCACTGGCGGCCGTCGTCGTCTGAGATGGCGAGCGAGAAGCTCGACGGCGATGCGTACTTCGCGAGGTATTTGGCGAAGTACGGCATGATGGGCGCGAGCCGTTTTGGCTCGAGCGCGATGACGAGCGTGATTGCGGAGGCGCCGTCCGCGGCCGGCGTCACGGCGACCGAGTCGAGCGAGAAGAGCCGGCCGATTGCGGCAGTGGTGCGCGGCATCTCGCCGCGGTAGGAGGCACGCAGCCGCTCCGGGCTTGAGCGCTGCGCCGCGCGAAAGAGCGCCGATAGCGCGTCGCCGAGCTCATCGGCGCTCGCGGAGCCGATCGCCAGCTCGTCGCGTCCGCGCCACTCGTACGCGCCGTCGCCGAGCGGCGTAAGGCGAAGGGCCTGCCGATATTCGCCGGCGCGCGTGGGCGGTGGCGCGTCGTGATGCGCGGCCAGGAGATAGCGCCCGCCGGCCGCTGGCGCGCCCAAGAGCTCGAACGTGCGAAGGTTGCCGCGGATGCTCGTCCAGACCGACGAGTCGTCGGCGATGCGCGACGGCGTGAGCGCGTCTCGGGCGAACTTCGGCCGCGCGGCAAGGTAGACCGGATCGAGCTTGATATCGCCGAATCGCGCCTCGAACGCGCCGAAAATCTCGCCTGCGTGCGCGCGCGCCTCGGCGGGCGTGTGGCCCAGCGCAAGCGCGCCGTCGCGGCATGCGCTGGCGGAGAATAGGACGGCGAGTGCGAGAAGAGAGGCGAGTGAGCGAGGTGCGGCGGCCACGCGCGAAATGTAGTGACGCGGCCGCGCGAGCGGTCGTCGCTCAGGGCGTCGCGCGGGGTTGATGAACCTAGAGGCCCCGGGTAGATTTTTGGTCCATTCGCGCGAGCGATGGGCGGTTGAGAATGCCCCTTGGTGTAACTGGCAACACGCCTGACTCTGGATCAGGAGAGTCCTAGTTCGAGCCTAGGAGGGGCAACTGAAGAACCCGATTCCACTTACGTGGTGTCGGGTTCTTCGTTTTCTGGGGCTCTGAGGCGGTTTTGAGGCGGTTTCTCCCCGATTTTCGCTCAGCGCGCGGCGAAATCCGTGTCTGATTTGTCGAGAGAGAGGTTGTTCGTGGTAGTGCGTCCGTGCTGCTCGCTTCGCTTGCGCGGTTCACTCATCACGGCGAGCAACGTCGCATCATCCGCTGCTGAGAACATGTGAGCAACGTCGCCGTATCCTTCCATCCACCGGCGTCCGCAACAGCCTTCAACGGAAGATGCATTCGCTCACTCGCCCACTTCCGTCCGTCCGGGTGCCACAG
>JBDUCS010000323.1:0-4675 GCA_040003335.1 Gemmatimonadaceae bacterium
GCCCTGGCGCGCTTTATCAACTTCTTCGAAGAGGTCAAGCTCCAGACCTCCGAAGCCGTCGACGAGGCCGCCGGCCTGCCGCCCGAGCAGCGCGTCCACTGGCGCATCCTGCACCGCAAGAAGGACCAAGTGCAGGAGGATCTGGATGAGCTGCTCGAGCGCCTGGTGCGTGAGGCCTCTGGCGTGGCCAATTTCCAGCAGCAGCCCGATTTTCACTTCCCCAACGCCCACACGTCCAAGGCCGTCGTCTGGATTCTCAACCAGGTGCTGCTGCCCGCCATGAAGGAAGTCGGCGACAAGTTCGGCGCCGGCGAGCTGATCCTGCCCTTCGTGCTCCAGTCGGCCGAGGTGATGAAGCGCGCGGTGAAGCACCTCGAGCAGTTTCTCGAGCGAAAGGAAGGGTATACGAAGGGAAAAGTCGTGTTGGCGACCGTGTACGGCGACGTGCACGACATCGGCAAGTCGCTCGTCAACACCATCCTCTCCAACAACGGCTACACCGTCTTCGACCTCGGCAAGCAGGTTCCCGTCAACACGATCATCGACAAGGCGGTCGAGGTCGGCGCGACGGCGATCGGCCTCTCGGCGCTTCTCGTGTCGACGAGCAAGCAGATGCCGATCTGCGTTCAGGAGCTCGACAAGCGCGGGCTCGATTTCCCCGTGCTGATCGGCGGCGCGGCGATCAATCGGCGCTTCGGCCGGCGCGCGCTGTTCGTGGACGGCGAGCGCGCGTACGCGCCAGGCGTCTTTTACTGCAAGGATGCGTTCGAGGGTCTGGACACGATGGAGTCGCTGATCGAGCCCGCGCGCCGCGACACGTTGGTGCGCGAGAATCTCGATGCGGCGCGTGCCGATGTCTTTTTGCGCACGCAGGTCGGCAAGGACATCGCGGCGGGCGACGATGCCGGTGCACGCAGTGCCGTCGCGTCGAACAACCCGGTGCCGCGCGCGCCCTTTCTCGGCACGCGCGTCGTGCGCGACATCCCGCTCGACCAGCTGTTCGCCCTGCTCGATCTCGACGAGCTCTTCCGTCTGCAGTGGGGCGCGCGCGGTTCTGGTGATGCGTACGAGCGCACGCTGCGCGAGGAGTTCCGACCGACGCTCGAGCGACTGACGGCGGAGGCGAAGCGCGACGGATGGCTCAGGCCGGCTGCGGTGTACGGCTATTTCCCCGCGCAGTCGAGCGGCAACGATCTCCTCATCTACGACCCCGCGGCGTACGGGAGCGACGGCGGCTCGCTGCGCGAGATCGCGCGCTTCCATTTTCCGCGGCAAGAGGGGCGCGAGCGGCTCTGTCTTGCCGATTACTTTCGGAGCGTCGACTCCGGCTCGGTGGACATCGCCGCGTTTCAGGTCGTCACCGTCGGCGACGATGCGTCGCGCCTCTTCGACGCGAAGCAGGCGGCGGGCGAGTATTCCGAGGCGTTCTACCTGCATGGCCTCGCCGTCGAAACGGCGGAGGCGGTCGCGCAGTGGATGCACCAGCGCATTCGCCGCGAGCTCGGCATGGGCGCCGACGCCGGCAAACGCTATTCATGGGGCTATCCCGCCTGCCCCGATCTCGAGGATCATGCGCAGCTGTTCAAGATCCTTCCCGCCGAAGCGTCGTTGGGCATGACGCTGACGTCGGCGTTCCAGATGATCCCCGAGCAGAGCACGGGCGCGATCGTGGTGCATCATCCGGAGGCCAAGTATTTCGTCGTGCGGGGCGAGGCGGATCGCGGGTCGCGAATCGCGGATCGCGGAGCCGATGTCGAGGCCGTCGTCGCGGATGCGGCGCGATGAGCGGCGGCGTGTCGGACGCGCTCGCGATCAGCGATCCACGATCCGCGGTCCGCGACAGCGCCGCATCCGCAATCCGAGATCCGGACCGCGTGCTCGTGTTCGACGGCGCGATGGGCACGATGCTGTACGCGCGCGGCATCTTCATCAACGTCTGTTACGACGAGCTCGTCATTCGCGAGCCGGATCTCGTGCGCGACGTGCACACGCAGTACGTGGACGCGGGTGCCGAGGTGCTGGAGACGAACTCGTTCGGCGCGAACCGGTTCAAGCTGGCGCAATACGGGCTCGAATCACAGGTGGTGGAGCTCAACCGACGCGCGGCGGAGCTCGCGCGTGAAGCGGCCGGCGACCGCGCCTTCGTCGCCGGCGCTGTGGGCCCGCTCGGCGTCCGTCTCGAGCCCTACGGTCCGACGAGCCGGGCCGAGGCACGCTCGTGCTTCCGGCAACAGCTCGAGGCGCTGAGGAGCGGTGGCGCCGACCTCTTCATTCTGGAAACGTTCGCCGATCTGGATGAGATCGAGCAGGCGATTCTCGCCGCGCGCGACGTCGATTCGTCGATGCCGGTGATCGCGCAGATGACGATCGGCCCCGATTGCCTCACGCCATACGGCGCGTCGGTCGCCGACGTCGCGGCGGCGCTCGACGGATTCGGCGCCGATGTGATCGGGCTCAATTGCTCGGTCGGCCCGCAGGCGATTCTGGAGGCGGTGGAGAAAATGGCCACCGCGACGCGCAAGAAGCTCAGCGCGCAGCCGAACGCCGGCATGCCGCGCGATGTCGGCGGCCGCACGATGTACATGGCGAGCCCCGAATACATGGCGACCTACGCGCGCCATCTGCTGAACGCCGGCGCGAAGATCGTCGGCGGATGTTGCGGCACGACGCCCGAGCATATCCGCGCCATCGTCGAAGGCATCCGTCCTCTGGTGCCGCGTCAGAGAGCAGCCGGTCGTCAGTCGTCGGTCGGCGGCGGGAGTTCGGCAACGCCGACGACCGTCGACCGGCGACTGGCGACCGCTCCCGGCGTCGATCCCGTGCCGTTCGCCGACCGCTCCAAGTGGGCCGCGAAGATCGCCGCGAAGCAGTTCGTCACGTCGGTCGAGATCGTGCCGCCGCGCGGAGTCGACGCAACGAAGATGCTCGCCGGCGTCGAAGCGCTGAAAAAAGCCGGAATCGACGCGGTGAACGTGCCCGACGGGCCGCGCGCGCAGAGCCGCATGGGCGCACTGATGACGAGCCTTCTCATCGAACAACGTGTCGGGATCGAGACGGTGACGCACTACTGCTGCCGCGACCGCAATCTGCTCGGCATGCTGAGCGACCTCCTGGGCGCGTCGGCCATCGGTCTCCGCAACATGCTCATCATCACGGGCGACCCGCCGAAGATGGGCCCCTATCCCGACGCGACGGCCGTGTTCGACATCGATGCGATCGGCCTGACCAATCTCGTGAGCCGGCTCAACCGTGGGCTGGATCCGGGCGGCAACGCGATCGGCGCGCCGACGTCGTTCGCGATCGGCGTCGGCGTGAATCCGGCCGCGCTCGATCCGGTGCACGAGCTGCGGCGCTTCGCGTGGAAGGTCGAGGCCGGCGCGGAGTTCGCGATCACGCAGCCGGTGTTCGACGTCGAGCAGCTCGAGCGTTTTCTCGTCAAGATCGAGCACGTGCGCATTCCGATCGTGGCCGGCATCTGGCCCCTCGTCTCGGCGCGCAACGCCGAGTTCCTGGCGAACGAAGTGCCCGGCGTCGTCGTCCCGCTCGCGGTGATCGACCGGATGCGCCGCGCCAACGAGCGCTCGAAGGAGCACGCGGTGGCCGAGGGGATCGCGATCGCGCGTGAGATGCTCGACCGCGTGCGCGGCTCCGTACAGGGCGTGCAGGTCTCCGCGCCGTTCGGGAAGGTCGAGCTGGCGCTCGACGTGGTCCGCTGACGAGGCGGCCGGGCGGGGTGCACTCCGCGGGGCAGAGCATCGGATGAGAGGCACGCTGATCGCGATGCTCGCCTGCATCGTCGGCGCCGCTCCCGCCCCCGCGCAGGCGCCATCGGCTGCCGAGCTGGCCGACATCACGCGGCGCGGTCGAGACCTCGCGGCCTATGACGTCGCGATCAGCGGAGCGCAGGACGCGCTGAACCGTCGCGGCGTCGCCGTCGATGCCGCGATGCGATACGTCGTGCGGCGCGAGCCGCGTGGCTTCGTCGTCCGCTTCGGTCACTGGGGCGCGACGCGCGACACATTCTTCGTGAGCCACGAGGCGACACAGCGCAACGGCCCCGAGGACTTTGGCGCCGACGCGTTCGTCCCCGAGCAGATCGCGAGCGACGCCGAGCGCGCCGACGTGAAGGCGGTGGAGCTCACCGGGCGCGAGCTCGGCCGGCGGTCGCGTCCCTATCGAAACATCGTCGTGCCCGCGGCCGGTGGCACGCGCTGGGTCTATTGGCTCCCGGCGCAGACGAGGCTCGGCGTGTGGACGCTCGGCGACGATGTGCGCTATCTCGTGTCCGCCGATGGCGGCCGCATCGTCGACAGGCGTGTGCTGCATCGCGCACTGACGGAGACCGTGCTCCCCCTCGGCGCCGAGTATGGCTCGCACACCTCGAGCACCGGCGTGCCGGAGGACTCCGACGTCATGCAGGTCCTGCTTCGGCGTCCGGCGGTGCCCGAGATCATCTCGGGCGGTGGCCGCATCTACTACCTCACGGTCGATGGCACCATCGTCGTCGGCACGCAGTGATGTGAGCGCGCCACCGGCGACGGTCGGCATCCACTCCCCTCCGCCCCGGATATTCACCAGATTCCGGCATGACAACCGACATCGGCGCGGCGCGTCCCGCGCTCACGACGCTCTCCGATGAGGAGATGATGTTCCGCGAGGCGGTTGCCGCCTTCGC
>JBDUCS010000324.1:0-4673 GCA_040003335.1 Gemmatimonadaceae bacterium
AGGCGAGCTCGCCGGTGCCATCGCGGCGACGTTGTCCAGTATCGCTGGCACGCGCGCGCCCATCGACACGCCATTGCTTACGCGTGAGCGCCACCGGTGGGCTATCACAACCGCGCTCGAGGAGATCCGCGCGTTCGACATTGCGTGGCGTGACGGGGCGCTACCAGCGCTGGTCACCGCCGTCCATCTTCGTGCTGCCGCGGAGGCGCTTGAAGAAATGATCGGTACGGTGGATGTCGATCACGTGCTAGACCGCGTCTTCGCGTCGTTTTGTGTAGGGAAGTAACGAACCCAGTAGCGAGAGCGAACTAGGCCGTCGCCGCGGTGGCACTCGCCTGCTGCGCCAGTTCGTCAGCCCCGGCGCGAACCGACCAGGCGAGGCCACGGGCGGCAATCGACGGTTGCACCATGCGCGCGCCGAGGAAATAGCCGGCGCGCTCTGGAAGCACGAGGTGGTCAACGGTACGCGCCTCGTTGCTGAGCCCACCGGACAGATAGCGGAGGCGAAGACCGAGTCCTGCGCGATCAAGCTCCGGTGCGACGTAGCGGCCGAGCATTGATTCCATCTCGCGTACGCGCGCGTATTGCCGGCGCTGGTAACCGAAGTACTCCCACTCGGCGTGCCCAGGACTCACAATGCGCGCCGTCTCGACAGCGAGGCCTTCATTGACAAGGAGCTCACGCAAGGGCACGCGGCGCCCCGTGTCCCAGTACGAATACGATCCGCCCGACGCATCGATGACGCGCTTGAGTTCACTGCGGCTTGATGGCGATGTGTATCGCACAGCGTGCGCGTACTCATGGCCGAGCCAGAGTGGAACGAGCTCGGGATCGAGGCCGAGACCCTGCGTCTCCGGATTGGCGACGCCCGTAAAATGCTCGAGGCAGACAAACGCGACACCCTTGCCGTTGGTGACGAGTTCGCCTGCATTCGCCGCGCCGACGCCGACCATCAGTACGATATCGACGTCCACATCCGACTCAAGCAGGGTGGCGCACTGTAACTCGACATCGCGGGCCATGGACACGACATCCACACGCTCGAGCATCGCGCGCAAGTCGGAGCGGTCCGCGCAGACGGTAGCACGCGCGACGTCGGCGAAATGCGGGCTGTCCGGATCGAGCACGTAGTTGTGCCAGTACGGCTCGAGCAAACGGCGGTGGGCGGCGAAGTAGCGGCTGTATGCCGCGGTGGGATCGGAAGTAGCGAGGAGTGCGAAAAAGTCGGGAAGCAGATTGATCAGCATCAACAACCAGGACTCGGGTGGACGCTCGCCGATCGACGGGCGGAATGATACTCGGGCCTGAGAAAACCAACAAGGGTACGATGCGGCTGGCACGCATCTTCCCCTTCGTCATACGTGCGCGAGCGATCCGGCGCGACGGAACGGCGGAGGATTATCATGACGACGCTGCGACAGATAGAGCTGACATGCCCGATTTGCGGCAACTGCTTCGATTCGCAAGCCGTATTGTCGACGAATTCATTTGGCGGGAAGCGCACCGATTTTCACGAACATGCGTCGGGAACGCAGCCGCTGCCGTACTTCATCCATCTCTGCTCGCGGTGTGGGTACACGGGGAGCGAGCCAGAATTTTCCGATGTAACAGATGTGAGTCCGGCGCTCAAGGAGCACATCTGGGATGAACTGGCGCCGCGTCTGAGCGTGATGTCGCCGACGGGGTCCGAGAAGTATGAGTTCGCGGCGAAGGTCGCGGCGTGGCAAGGAGCCGAGCCCCGCCGCGTCGCTGACTTGCTACTTCGCGCCGCATGGTGCTGCGTCGATGAAGCAGATGTTGAGGCGGAGCGCTATTTCCGCCGGGACGCGGCGCAGATGTTCGAGCGCGCGCTCGCGTCATACGATGGCGTCGAACACGACGAGCGCGCGGTGTTGACCTATCTCGTCGGAGAGCTCTGGCGCCGGGTAGGCGACCTCGGCGTGGCAGCGCGATGGCTCGACGCCGTGTCGGAGCAGATAACGACACCCTCGAGCCAGCAGTGGATCGTCGACGCGGCGCGCCAACAGAAAATCTCGCCGCGCGAGTGGTTCGGGTAGCCGCACCCCATCGGGGCTTGGCTACGCTCAACGCGTGCCGAACAATCGATCACCTGCGTCGCCGAGCCCGGGAAGGATGTAGCCTGATGCATTCAGCTCCCGGTCGAGTGATGCGCAGATGATCGGCACGTCCGGATGCACCGCCGCCATCCGCGCAACGCCGACCGGAGCGGCGACGATGCAGAGAAACTTGATGCGTGCGGCGCCGACACGCTTGAGCGATGAGACGGCGGCGACAGCGCTGCCGCCCGTGGCGAGCATCGGGTCGAGTACGAAGAAGTGTCGCTCCTCGACATCACCTGGCACCTTGAAGTAGTAGTCAACGGGCTCGAGCGTGTCGTGGTCGCGATAGAGGCCGATGTGCCCGACGCGCGCCGAGGGGACGAGCCGGAGCACGCCCTCGACCATACCGAGTCCCGCGCGCAGAATCGGGACGAGCGTGAGCTTTTTCCCAGCGACGCGGGAGCCGATCGTTTGCTCGAGTGGGGTGTCGACGGTCACGGGCTCCAGCGGCAGATCGGCGGTTGCCTCGTACGCCATGAGCATCGCGATCTCGTCGACGAGCTCTTTAAAGATCTTCGTTGGCGTAGCCCGATCTCGCAGAAGCGCGAGCTTGTGCTGCACGAGCGGATGGGGTGTGACCGAGAGGGTGGGGAACTCGGGGGTGGTCTTCATGCGGCGGAAGCTACATTCTTGCCGGTGATGACAGAATACCAAATGCCGCTCGCGCCGCCGGTCACGGCCGCCGAGTACCAAGCGGTGACGCTGAAGTTGACGCGCCGCCCGCACGATGATGACGATGCGTTGACTGACATGCTCAACGAACGCAGCCGCGCGGGCTGGGCACCGTCGATGATGTCCCAGGGGGAAGGGCGGCTCACCGTGATCTTCCGGCGCACCGCGCCAACGGGCTGACAATGGAAATCGAATTCTTCGGCGCGGCGCGCGAGGTCACTGGCTCGTGCCACGTCCTGCGAGTCGGCGGTGCGACGGTGCTGCTCGACTGCGGACTGTTCCAGGGGCGACGCAGCGAGACGGCGGAGAAGAATCATGCCCTTCCCGTGCGTGCGCGGGACATCGACGCCGTGGTGCTGTCCCATGCGCACATCGATCACGCGGGGCGGTTGCCCTATTTAGTAGCGGAAGGATACCAAAAAACGATCTTCGCGACGACGGCCACGGTCGACCTCTGTGCCGTCATGCTCGCCGACTCGGCGCACATCCAGGAGCAGGACTCACGCTTTCTCAAGAAGCGTGGCAAGGACGCCGTCCCCCCGCTGTATACGATGCGTGACGCGGCGCGCGTATCGGAGCTCATGGTTGGACTGCCGTACGACAAGACGTTCGACGTCGTGCCCGGTGTGCGGGCAACGTACGTTGATGCCGGCCATATCCTCGGTTCGGCGTGTGTCGCGCTTGACTGCACGGAGGGCGGTGTTACCAAACGTCTTGTCTTTTCCGGCGACGTGGGACGCTGGGGGCTCCCGATCATCCGTGATCCGCAGTCGCCGAATGGTGCCGAGGTCGTGATCATGGAATCGACGTACGGGAACCGCGATCATGAATCGGTCGAGCACGCGCGCGAGCATTTAGCGCGCGTGATCAGGGAAACGGCGGAGCGCGGCGGACGCGTGCTCGTTCCTTCATTTGCGGTGGGTCGAACGCAAGAGCTCGTGTACGACCTACACGTACTGTCTCGCGCTGGCGCGATCCCGGCGATCCCGATCTACGTCGACAGCCCGTTGGCGATCGACGCCACGACCGTGTTCGCGATGCACCCCGAAGTGTTCGACCGCGACGAGGATCTTGTGCAGAAGGTGCAGCAGCTCTTCCAGTTTGAGCTCGTGCACTACACACGCGCCGTCGAGGCGAGCAAGGCGCTCGCTAAGCTGCATGGACCGATGATCATTATCGCCGCGTCCGGCATGGTCGAATCAGGGCGGATTCTGCATCATCTATCACAGGGCGCGAGCGATCCGCGCAACACGATTTTGATTGTCGGCTTCCAAGCCGAGCATACGCTCGGCCGCCGCATTGTCGAAAAACAGCCGATGCTAAAGATCTTCGGCGAAGACGTTCCGCTACACGCGCGCGTCGAAGTGCTCAACGGCTACAGCGCACATGCGGATCGCACCGAACTGGTGAAGTGGCTTGATGGTGTGCGTGCGGCATCGCCGAATTTTGGGGCGGTGCACCTCGTACATGGCGAGCCGGCCGCGCAGGATGCGCTCGTCACCCGCCTTGCCGAGCATGGCTATGCGGACGTGCACTGTCCGATTCCCGGGACGCGAGTAACCTTCTGACGATGACTGCGTCCTCCGAACCACCAATTCCGCCCGCGGTGCTGCCGGTCGTTGCAGTGTCACGTCCGCCGGCGCGCCGCCCGCGCGCCGATGCATCGGAGCGCATTCTCGCATCGGCGGTGCATTGCATCGTTGAGGTCGGTGCGGCAGCGGTGACGATGCACGAAGTGGCCGAGGAGGCAGGGGTGAGTAAGGGGCTCATCCACTACCACTTCCACGACAAAGAGACGCTGCTCGCCCGTGTGCTCGAGTGGCTGACGCGCGCCGTCACCGCGCGCGAGCGGCGTGCGCTCGCCGAATCGACACCACGCAC
>JBDUCS010000325.1:0-4670 GCA_040003335.1 Gemmatimonadaceae bacterium
TCGAACAACGGATTGTTCATCTTGCGCGCGCCGGCATCGAGCGGCACGCCGCGCGCGACGAGATCGGCGCCGGCGAGCTCCCAATTTCCGTAGTGGCCGGTGAGCAGAATCATTCCCTGCCCCGCCGCCTTCGCGCGCTCGATCACGTCCCACCCTTCCACCTCGCCCACGAGCGCGAGGACACGCTCGCGCGGGAGACGGGACAGCAGCGCCGTCTCGACGGTGACGCGTCCGAGATGCGCAAACGCCGCCCGCGCCACTTCGTCGACGCGCTCCTCGCTCCACCCCGGGAAGGCGGCGGCGATCTGCCGCTCGACGACGCGCTTGCGCACGCCGAACGGCCGATAGCCGAGCATCCCGAGCGTCGCGCCCACGTCTCCGGCACGCCGGAAACTCATCGCACCGAGCGCACCGACGGCCGTGCGCAGCGCCGCGTACTGCGCGCGGTGCGCGATCGTCGGACGCTTTGGCTCGGGCGTCGGGCTCGCGACGATCGGCGTGGCGGCGTCGGTCGGCTCTTGCCCGGACCGCGCACGCCCAGCGTCTGCCGCCCGCGCCTCGACGCCCGACGCCCGCTTCTTATTCACCATCTGGCCTTCTCGGACGCCGCCATCGCGGCCTGCTCGAAGCCGTCGATCATCGTCCCCAACGCGAAGTCGCGCACGACGCGGGCGCGGGCGGCGCTCGCCATTGCGGCGCGCTCATCTTCATGGGCCAACAGCCGCGCGACCGGCGCCGCGATCATCGCGGCGTCCGTCGAGTCGAACAGGATGCCCGTGATGCCGTCGGCGACGAAGTGCTCGGCCAGCGCAGAGCGCACGGCGAGCACAGGCACGCGCGCGGCCATCAGATCGAGCAGCGCGAACGCACCATCATCGCCGTACGCGACGACCCAGCCGATATCGGCGGCGCGCAGCACCGAGAAGGCGTCGGGACGATCGCCCAGAAACCGGACCACTCGCGTGATGCGCAGCGCCGCCGCGTGCATGCCAAGCTCTTCGTCGAGCGAGCCCGGGCCGGCCACGGCCAAGCGCAGCTCGGGGTGTCGCTCGGCGAGGAGGGCGACCACGCGCAATACGGGCGCGGCGCGGATGCGGCTCGTGCGGTCGTACGCGCAGAAAATCAGCTGCGCCACGCCAGCGGCGCCGGCGAGCGCGCGCGCCGGTCCGCGCAATGAATCCGCGACGTTGGCATCGACACCAAGCGGTGCCACGACGGATTCGAGCGGCGACGCGAGCGGTGTACCGAAGCGGCGCGCGTCGTGCTCCGTCGCAAAGACGTAGCCGGTGGCGACGAGCTTCATCGCCAATCGTGCGCGCCGGCCCGCGCGCACCTCCTCGCCAAACGGGACGCGACGGAGCACCGCCGAGCGGCCGGCCATCCGCGCCGCCGACGCGGCGACGAGCTGGTCGCGCTCGCCGTGCACGAAGACGACTTCAGCGAATCGCTCCAGCAGCACATGCCGCAGCCGCCGCGCCGCGCCGACCCACCGCCCGCTCGTGCGCAGCGCCACGACTTCGTACGACGTTGGGTCGAGGCGCTGTTCGACCTCGCTCCCCGGCGGGCAGACGACGATCACCTGGTGGCCGCGTTCTCGCAAGCCGGTCGCCGCGACGACGAACGCGCGCGCCGATCCCGTCCACCCGCGCTCGGAGATGTAGAAGAGAACGCGCACGGTCGCCGTCGCTCAGGCGCCGGGAACCGACGACGCGTCCGGCTCGCGAGCGCGGAACTGCATGTCGTTGAGCCGGTGGTACGCGCCGCGCTTGGCCAGGAGTGACTCGTGCGTGCCGCGCTCGACGACGCGCCCGCGGTCCAGCACGAGAATCTCCGTCGCGTGCGCGATCGTCGACAACCGGTGCGCGATCACGAACACCGTGCGTCCTTCGAGCAACCGGTCGATCGCCTCCTGCACGAGACGCTCGCTCTCCGTGTCGAGCGCCGACGTCGCCTCATCGAGAATGAGAATGGGCGGGTCGAGCAACAACGCCCGCGCGATCGCGATGCGCTGCCGCTGTCCGCCCGACAGCCGCGCGCCGCGCTCGCCCAGCGGCGTGGCGTAGCCCTGCGGCAGCTCGGCGATGAAGGCGTGTGCGTTCGCCGCCCGCGCCGCCGTTTCCACCTGCGCGTCGGAGAATCGCGCGGCACTGCCGTACGCGATGTTGTTGCGCACCGTGTCGTTGAAGATCACCGTCTCCTGGCTCACGATCCCGGTGAGCGCGCGCAGCGACGGGAGCGTGATCTCGCGGAGGTCGATGCCGTCGAGCGTGATGCGGCCCGACGTCGGCTCGTAAAATCGCGGAATGAGATCGACGAGCGTTGACTTCCCCGCCCCGCTGGCGCCGACGAACGCGAGCACATCGCCTTTCGTCGCCCGGAAGCTCACGTGCTCCAGCACGGGCTCATTCTCGTAGGCGAAGGAGACGTCTTCGAATGCCATCGCATCGCCGAACGACGCGATCGCGCGGGTACCGCGGTCGGTCGCCGCCTCGGTCGGCGAGTCGAGGACATCGAACAGCCGCTCGGCCGACGCGAAGGCGTTCTGCGCCACCGCCGGAAGCTGCGACAGCTTCTTCATCGGCTGCAACAGCTTCATGACGATGGCGATGAAGACGAGAAACTCCGATGCCTGCAGCGAGCCATTGAGCAACACTTCGCGCGCGCCGAACCAGAGGAGCAGCACGACGATCACGGCGCCGAGCGTCTCGGTGATCGGTTGGCCGATGAGCGCCACGCGCGCCATCCGCACCATGCCGCCCGAGTACGTTCCGCTCGCTTCGAGAAAGCGACGCTCCTCGTACTGCTCGGCACCGTACGACTTCACGAGCCGCACGCCGCTCACCGACTCCTGCAGCACGCTCGTCATCTCGCCGAGGTCGTTGCGCAGCTCACGGTATCCCTTGCGCAGCCGTCGGAGCAGCGGCTGCAGCACCAGCGTGAGAATCGGCGCAACGACCAGCGCCAAGAGCGTGAGGCGCCAGGAAATGCGCAGCAGGACGACGACTTGCACCAGCACGGCGGTGCCGGCGTTCACGGCGTCGGTCACGACCGCCGTGATGAGGAGCTTCGTCTGATCCGTGTCGGACAGGATGCGCGAGATGATCTGGCCGACCTTCGTTCTCGTGAAGTAGCCGATCGGCAAGCGCATCAGGTGCTGGTACACCGCGTCGCGCAGGTCGCGGGTCACGTACTCCTGCAGCTGCGCGCCGAGCGTGCCCGCGGTCCAGACGAAGATGTTCTTCAGCGCGACGGTCGCGAGGATGATCAGGATCACCGTGCGCAGCGATCCCATCTTGTCCGCGGGATCGAGCAGCCGGCCGAGCGTGGCGTCGAGGAGCGTCGTCAACCAGCCCTTCTGCTGCGGGAGCAGCGACTGGCCGAACAGCGCATTGAGGAACGGAATCAGCAGAACGAACGAGAACCCGTCCAGCGCGTTGTTGATCGCGCTCGATGCGATATTGCCCGCCATCCGCCACGAATGTGGGCGAAGGAATCGAAAGAGGCGCCGGTAGAAGCGTCCGCGTTCCACGTCGGGCAAAGCGGCTACCGCTTGGGCGTGAGCAGCGACACCGGGAGGATCACTTCCTCCGGCGTCACGCCGCCGTGCAGGAAGCTCCCACGATAGCGCGTCTGATACTCGCGCAGCTTCGTCGGGTAGACGAAGAACGTGTCGCCGACGGCGAGGAGCGTGTTGCGCCCCATCCCCTTCTGCGGGAGCCGCAGGTCATCGGAGTTCGTGAACAAGAGCGCATGCTCGGCGCGCTCGGCGCGCAAGTCTTCGCCGAACTTGT
Organism: Gemmatimonadaceae bacterium; assembly: GCA_040003335.1. GTDB lineage: Bacteria > Gemmatimonadota > Gemmatimonadetes > Gemmatimonadales > Gemmatimonadaceae > JALZAE01. Next base: position 3,792 of record JBDUCS010000325.1, read on the forward strand.
AGCGCAGGTTGGCCGTTGCGTCGCGCTTGGCATAGACCGTTGCCGGCGTGTTGCAGTGGATGGAGCCGTGATCGCTCGTGATCAGCACGGGGATGTTCCGCCGCGACGCTTCTTTGAGGAGCGACCAGAGCGCCGAGCGCTCGAACCACTGGCGCGTGATCTGCCGGAGGGCGCGCTCGTCGCGGGCGACCTCATAGAGGATCGCCGATTCGCTACGGCCGTGCGTGAGGAGGTCGACGAAATTGAAGACAAACGCGCTCACGCCTTCGCTGGCCACGGCGCTCGGGATGCGGCGGTCGAGATCGTCCGAATCGGTCGCGGTGGAGATCTTCTCGTATCGCACCGGCGTGCGACCGCGCAGCTCTGTGAGGTGCGCGTCGAGGAAATCACGCTCGTGTGCATTGAGCGTCTCCTCCGCCTTGTCCTCCCACCAGTCGGGGAAGCGGGCGGCGAGCTCCCCGGGAAAAAGGCCGCTGAACAGCGCGTTGCGTGAGTACGGCGTGGCCGTGGGCAGCACCGACATGTAATGCGTCGTCTCCACCTCGAACATCGGCGCCAAGAGCGGCTGCAGCACGCGCCACTGGTCGAGCCGCAGGCAGTCGATGACGATGAAGATCACCGCCTTCGACGTCTTCAAGACCGGGAGCAAGAACTCGCTCACGACGTCGATCGAAAGGGGCGGGCGGTCGCCCTCGAGATTGCGCAGCCACTCGGGATACGCGGTGCGCATGTATTGCGCGAACTCGCGCCGCAGGTCGGGATACATCCCGCGCAGCGACTCGTACAAACTCCATTCGTGCGCCTCGGTGAGCTCGATGTCCCAATCGACGAGCTCCGAGTAGCGCGCGATCCATCCGCGCCAGTCGAGCGTGCGGCCGC
>JBDUCS010000326.1:0-4655 GCA_040003335.1 Gemmatimonadaceae bacterium
TGCGGCCCGAGGCCTCATCGCGATTGTCGATCGTACTCACTCGGCCCGCAGACTCCGCACCGGATCCGACTTCGTCGCGCGCAACGCCGGCACGATACACGCCGCGAAACTGGTGGCCGCCAAAGTCGCAAGCACCACCGCGATCGTCGCCGGGTCGGTCGGCTCGACTCCGAACAGCGCCGCTCGTCCGAGCTGCGCGCCCGCGATGCCGAGCAACAGACCGAGCGATACGCCGATCGCCAACTGCACGGCGGCGTCCTTGAACACCAGTCGCATCACGTCCGTGGTGGCTGCGCCGAGCGCCATGCGGATGCCCATCTCCCGCTCGCGCCCGCTCACTGAGAACGCCATCACCGCGTACAGGCCAATTGACGCGAGCGTCAGTGCAACGATGCCGAACACGACGAAGAGACCGCCAAACACCCGCGAGGCCGACATGGCGCGAGTCAGCGCCTCGCTCATCGATGTGAGCGAATAGACGGGAAGATCGCGATCGAACGACGCGACGAGCGTGCGCAGAGATTGGGCAACCTGTGCGGGATCACCAGGAGCGCGGATCGCAATGGTGGCCGTGCTGTGCGCCCCCCCCTCCTGGCCAAACGCAGTGATCACCTCGGCGGGCCACTGTGTCAGGCCCGGACTGAAGGCGAACAGCGTCGGGATGACGCCCACGATAGTCACCCACGTCGAGAGCGTGTCACCGGGGTTGAGCTTGATCCGTTGGCCGATTGGGTCGGCAGCTGGGAAATGCTCTGCAACGAATCGCTGATTGACCACCGCCACCGGCGGCGCGCCCGCGCGATCTGCCGCCGTGATCGGGCGACCGCGCGAGACGGCGATGTCGAAGGTCTTGAAGAATCCCGGCGTGACGGCGAGATGCCCCACCAACGGATGATCGTGCGCGCGCGCGTACGTCCGTCCACCTACGGCGACGCGTACTTCGCTCCATCCGAGGCCCGGCAGACCCGTGCTCAGCGACGTGGCGGTCGCGCCCGGGAGCTGCGCGATCTCCTGCTCCAGCCGCGCGAAGAACGCGGCGCGGGGTTCGTTATCCCGAATCGAGAGCGTGACTCGTCCCGTCATCACGTCGCGCGAGCTGAACCCCGGCTCCATCGATCGCAGATTCATGATGCTTTTCGTCGTCAGCGCCGCGACGACGAGCAGCGCCGACGACAGCGCGAGCTCGAACACGACGAGACCACGGCTGAGCTTTCCACTCCGCAACGACGACGATCCGAACGACTGATCTTTCATCACTTCGGTGATGTCGCTTCGCGCCGCGGTGATCGCCGGCAAGAGTCCGGAGACGAGACTCGCCAACAGTCCCGCGAGCGCGATGAAGACGAAGATCTGCGGGTGCAAACGAATGTCTGCCCAAAAGGGGAAGGGCAGGTCCACGATCGCGGCGCGGAAGGCGCGAATGCCCATCTGCGCAACCAGCGCCCCGAGACCGGCCGCGGCAATCGAGAGCACCAATGCCTCGACCAGAAACTGTCGGGCGATCGCGATGCGCGACGCACCGAGCGCGGCCCGGATGGCGACTTCCTTTGTGCGACGCGCGGCGCGCGCGAGCAACAGGTTCGCGACGTTCGTGCACGCGACGAAGAACACCAACGCGACCGCCCCGAACATCGTGTAGAGCACCGCGTAGACTTGTGTCGGGAGGAACGCCCGGATGAACGGCTGCACGACCGCGCGCACTCCCTCATTCGATGGGCGATGCTCCGACTCGATGCGGCGGGAGATGCCCGCCAGCTCGGCGCTCGCCTGCGCGTACGTGACGCCCGGCCGCAAACGACCCACTCCATTCACAAAGGTCCCGGAGCCCCAGGGAGCGGACGAAGGGTTGAGCTGAAGGGGGAGCCAGAGCTGTGTCGAGTTCGGAAAGCCGAATCCCTTGGGCATCACGCCGACCACCGTCGCGGGCTGGCCATTGACGCGCACGACGCGGCCGATGACGCTCGGCTCGCTCTCGTAGCGATCGCGCCAGAGCGAATGCGAGAGAACGACGACGAGCTCGCCTCCAGGAGCTTCGTCCCCGGCGCTAAAGGCTCGGCCGAGCGATGGTCGCACGCGCGTCACGCCGAGCCCCGCGGCGGTTATGCGAGCAGCTTCGACGCGCTCGGGCCGCTCGTCGCCGCTGATGTTGATCGAGACCCCCGGCGAGTAGGCGCCAAAGGTCTCGAACGACCGCTGCGCATCGCGGTACGCGACGAAGTCGTGCATCGAGAGCGACAGCTCGGGCTCGCCGCGCGATGTATTCGCCTCCATGACCATTGCGATGCGGTCGCCCTCGTCGAACGGCAAGCCGCGCAGCAGTGTGCCATAGAGGATGCTGAACATCACCGTGGTGAGGCCGATGCCAAGTGCCAGGGCGATCATCGCCATCGCCGTCGTTCCCGGACTCGCGGCAAGCGCGCGCCACCCGTAGACGAAGTCGCGCACCAAGCCCGACCATCCCGGTGCGCGCGCTCGTGACAATTGCACGCTAGCGGTCGGACGATGGCGCGGGCGCACCGACGCCGCGCGCAACGCGGGATCGGCGATCTGCGTCATGATGCGCTCGCGCGCCGCCGCCTCACCGATGCGCGACCTCATCTCGGTCAACTCCTGCTCGAGATGCAGATCGAGCTCGTCGACCACGCCGGCCTGCTCTTCGGGCGAGAGGCCCCATCCGGCGACGACCTCGCGAAGTCGTACACGCCACTCATCCATGTTGCGTCCCCGTGACAAGCGCGATGGCAGCAGCGAACTCCCGCCAACCCTCTCGGAGCTCGGCGAGCGCGCGCCGGCCGGCCGCGGTGATCGAGTAGAAGCGGCGTCGCCGCACCCCTGCTTTCTCCACCCAGCGGCCGACGATCCAGCCGCGGTCTTCCATGCGGTAGAGCATCGGGTAGAGCGACGCGATGTGAAAGGTCAGCACGCCTTTCGAGCGCGCCTCGATGAGCTTGTTCAGCTCATACCCGTGCCGTTGCTCGTGCTCGAGCAGCGAGAGCACGAGCAATTCGGCGCTTCCTTTTTTAAGATCGGAGCCAAGCATGGCGGTGCCATATGTGGTGACGCCGTATATGGTCGCGCCGAATGTCGAAGCGGACAATGGGCGCTCGCACGGCTTAATCAATTCGTAATGAGGGCGCCCCGACGATTGCCGGCGACCCTCGGCACCCGCCTTGCACTTGTGGTCTCCCTCACGAGGGGGGATAGATGACGATCAATCGACGCGCGCTGCGCACGGGCATCTTCGCACTCACCGTTCTCTCCGGCGCCGCGTGCAACGGCCTCGGCGCGCTCGGCCGCGTCCTCGGCGGCGGCGCGCAGCAGGGCGGCGCGCAGCAGAACGAGATCACGGGGAGAATCCGCGGCGTGAACGCGCGATCACAGCAGATCGGCGTTCAGCAGTCGGACGGCCAAACGGTTGCGCTCGTCTACGACAACCGGACGCAGGTCGTCTATCAGAATCAGTCCTACCCGGTCACGTCCCTCGAGAATGGCGACGAGGTGACCGCGCGCATTCAGAGCGACAACAACGGCGGCTACTACACGGACCTGATTCAGGTCAACCGATCGGTCTCCGGCTCGGGCGGCGGCGTCAATCCCGGCAACGGCGGCTCGGAGAACGTGCAGGCGTATCAGGGGACGGTGCGCCAGGTCGATCGCAACAACGGTGTCTTCGTGATCGATGCGGGCTATAGCTCCTTGGTGACGGTCGCGCTCCCGTACAACGTTCGCCGCAGCGACGTCGACCGATTTCAGAGCCTGCGCCCCGGTGACGTGGTGCGCTTTTACGGCGTGCAGCTGAACAATTCGCGGGTGGAGCTGAGGCAGTTCAACTAAGCCCGCTCGCGAACGCTAGAACCCCGGGGGCCTTTCCCGCACCACGCCGAGCGAGCCCTCGAGGGCGAGACCCGCGCGCGCGATCGTTCCCTCGTCGAACAAGCGCCCGATCAACGTGACGCCGTGCGGAACGCGGCGAGGCGATGCGAACTTGGGGAGGGGATGCGCCGGGTCGGGCGCCCAGTCGCTGCGCGCCTCCGACACAGTCACGAAGCCAGTGCGCAGCGTCAACGATGGATGCCCGGTGTTGTTGGAGATCACCAGCATCTCGTCGCGCAGTGAGGGAACGAGCAGCAGATCGACCTGCGACATCACGCGTGCCATCTCGACCGCAACCTTGCGCCGCAGCCGGTCGGCTTGCACGAAGTCGACGGCTGACAGGAAGCGGGCTTCGCGGAACAGATTCGGCCACGCATCCGGCAGTTGCACCTTGAGCTGGTCCATCTGCGCACCGAGGGTGAGCTCCTCGAACGCCGCCGCAGCCTCGGCGAACAACACCAGGTTGAGCGAGTCGTACGGCCAATCGGGGAGCGTGATCTCGGTCGGGATCATGCCGAGCTTCGAGACCGCCTCCAACGTCGCGCGGTCGACGTCGGTGGCTGGAGTTTCCTTCATCCACGCCGGCACATAGCCGACGCGCAGTCCCTTCACCGGTAGGCTGGCGTCAAAGTCGAGGTGGCTCGGCACGCTCGCCACGTCGCCCGCATCGGCGCCACTGATCGCGCGCAGCACGAGCATCGTGTCCTCGACGCCGCGCGTCATCGGGCCGAGCTTGTCGAGCGACCAGCAGAGCGTCATCGCGCCGGTGCGCGGCACGCGGC
>JBDUCS010000327.1:0-4630 GCA_040003335.1 Gemmatimonadaceae bacterium
ATCGGTTGTCAGCGATGGCGATACCCGTCTCGGGATCATCACCGAACACAACGGAGCTCCGATGCGCTGGAGGCTGATCACAGCGGCTGCGTTCATGCTCACGGGCGACACGCGTCCCGCTGCGGTGGCGCGTAGCGTCGCGCCGGCGACGCGGGCCGTCCCAATCCTTCGCGTCATCGGCACCGACTACGCGTTTCAGCTGCCCGCGGTGGTGCATTCCGGACGGACGACCATCGTGCTCGAGAATCAAGGGCGGGTGGCGCACGAGATGTTACTGGCGCCGCTGCGCGACGGCGTCACGGGCAACGATCTCGCGAAGGCCGCGCAGGAAGGGGTGCTCGTCCAGCCTTTCATTGAGAGGTTCGTCGACGGCGCGCCGGCCGGGGTACTCTTCGCGCTGCCGGCCACGACCAGTCCGGGACGGCTCGCGACGATGCTGGTCAGCGGTCGATCCTACGCCGTGGTCTGCAACTTCCGAGATTCGCCAACCGCAGCGCGACACATGGCACTCGGAATGTTCAAGACGTTCCGCGTGGAGTGACACGCTGCTCCGTCATTTGACGGACCAGTCGGTGGCGAGCGCGAACATCCCCCAGGCAAGGCGTAGCTCGCCGTGCGGCGCGCCGGGCTGCGTCGACGGAATGAGCCAGATCGTGAAGCTTTCGAGCGGTGCCGCCGGCGTACTCTGCCGGAGGTCGATACGCGCGACGTCGTTGGCCGGGTTGTAGGACATCGCCGCCGCCATCGGCGACTGCCCGACATCCTTTTGGATGAACAGCTTCCACCCGTTGCGGCTCGGCATCGTCTGCACGACGTAGGTGCCCTTCGGCACGCTCGCGCCACCAATGACGAGATCGAGGTCCGTCGTGAGCATCGTCGCGCCGTTGGCGCCCGTGCGCCACGCCTTGTCGTACGGCACGAGGCTATCGGTGAGCAGTTTTCGGCCGCGCAGGTGCGGTTGTCCGTAATCGATGCGAATCTTCGATGGCTGGGCGGCCGCGCGCGCCGCGCTGTCCACGAAGGTGATCGTCACTTCACTCGTCGCGCGGCTACTCGGCGCGGGGCGCATCGCGCCCTGGGCCGGGAGAGAGGCGGCCACCGATGTGGCGGCGGCGAACATGAGGCCGAGCGCGCGGTATCGCATGAAGGTCACGAGGCAAGGGGCAGGTGGAGAGGCATCCACTGATGCGGGCTGATCACATAGTAATAGCTCGTCGCAGCCCGAACGCCAGCGGGCGCGCTACGGCAGGCGCGGATCGAACACTCGCTGCAGGTGATCCGCCAGAAGGCCGAGCGCGAAGAGCAGCAGGGCGAGCGCCGCGATCGGCGCCGCGGCGAGCCACCAGCCGTCGAGCAAGAAGGGCTGCGCATCGCGGAGCATCGCACCCCAACTCGGTCGCCGCGCATCCTCCACGCCGAGAAAGGACAAACCCGCCTCGACGACAATCGCGCCTTCGAGGCGGAACGGAATCAGCGCCAGCACCGGCACCAGCACCTCCGGCGCGAGGTGCTGCACCGCCAGTCTCAAGCGACCCGCGCCGAGCGCGCGCGCGGCGATCACGTACGGTGTAGCCCGCGCCACCATGAGCTCGGCGCGCACGATCCGCGCGATGCCGAGCCAACCCGTCAACCCAACGACCAGTGCGACAGGCACGAGTCCCGGCCCGAGCACCGTAACGAGCAGCAGCGCCAGGAGCAGCGCCGGAATGGAATCGGCGATTTCGGCGGCGCGCATGAGTAGATCATCCCACCATCCGCCGAGGAGCGCAGCCAGGGAACCGACGAACACGCCGACGGTCAACGCGACGACGGTCGCCAGCACGCCGACGGCGAGCGACGTCCGCGCGCCAAAGGCGAGCCGGGTCCACGCGTCGCGGCCGAGCAAGTCGGTGCCGAGAGGATGCCCGGCACTCGGCGCCGCGAGCGCCGCGCCGCCGCTCGCGAGACCGTCCGCGGACGAAAAGAGTCCGGGTGCAAGCGCAACGAGCGTGAACGCAACGAGGATGGTCGCGGCGATCGCCCCTTCGCCAACCGGCCACGAGCGGTCGACGCTCGGCGGCAGTGGCGCGCGGCCGGTGATGAGGTGGGTATCGCGCCGGGGCTCGCCCGCGGTCGAGTTTGGCGTCGTGCCCTCACTCATGGCGCACTCGCGGATCAACGGTCGCCAGCAGCAGGTCGGCCGCGAGATTTGCCGCGACGACGAGCAGCGTCCCGGTGAGAATGACGCCGAGGATCATTGGATAGTCGCGCGCCAGCGTCGCGTCCACGGCGAGCCGCCCGATTCCGGGCCAGGCGAAGACACTCTCCGTGAGCACCGTCCCACCGGCCCAATGCGCGGCGGTGAGCGCGAGCAACGTGAGCGGCGCCGCGAGCGCGTTCCGCAGCACGTGCCGCCACAGAATGCGCCACTCGGGAATCCCGCTCGCACGCGCGGTCCGCACATGGTCGCGCTGCCACACGTCGAGCAGACGCGCGCGCGTGACGCGTGCCACGCCGAACATCGGCTGCAACGCGAGCGTCAGCGACGGCAGCGCGAGATGGGCCAGGAGGTCGAGGGGGCCGCTGGCACGCGCCGATGTCATCCCTTGGCTCGGCAACACACCCAACACGAGTGCGAAGACGATCAGCAGTACGAGCCCGGCCACGAAGGGCGGCTGGTTTCCACCCAGGAGGAGGGCGAGAAACGCGGCCCGCTCGAAACGCGGCGTCCGCTGCGCCATCCGCGTGAGCAGGAGGCCGAGCCCGACACCGAGGACGGCGGCGAGCACCAGCGCGGTGCCGGCGAGCAGGAGCGTCGCCGGTAGCCGTTCGGCGATTGCGTCGGTCACGGATCGTCCCTGCACGATCGACTGCCCGAGATGTCCGTGGGCCAGCTCGCTCAGATAGGCGAAGAATCGCTCGGACAGCGGCCGATTCAACGCGAGACGGGCGCGCAGGGCGGCCAGCGTCGCGGCGTCGGGCGATCCGCCCTCGCCGAAGAGCAAGACGACGGGATCGCCGGGTACGAGCGAGATCATGGCGAAATTGATCGCAGCGACGCCGACGAGAAGCGGCACCGCGAGCGCGAACCGCCGGGCGACGACGCGCCACATGGAGCGTTCGCTCAATTAGCGGTCGACGATGGTCGCCTCGTCGAACGTGTGCCCGCTCCAGATGCGGAGCCCTCGCACCTCGGCGCGCCATGCGCGCAGCCCGTCTGTCTCGACGAGCCAGAGATAGGGGACGTCGTCGAGGAGGACGCGCTGAACGGTGCCGTAGATCGCTCGTCGCCGCGCCGGATCGAGCGTGCCCGCTCCCAGATCAAAGAGCGAGTCGACGACCGCGTTCCGGTAACCGGCGCCGTTGCCGAATGGAATGGGAAGAATATTTCGCGAATCGTACACGCGCTTTACGCCGATGTCGGGATCGGCGCCGTTGCAGTAGGAGGCCACGCCGAGATCGAAGTCCTGCTTGATGAACACCTTCTCGACCGCGGCGTTGAAGTCCATGGGGTCGAGCACCAGTTCGACGCCCACGCGCGCGAATTGGTCGCGCAAGGTCTCGGCCAGTGCTTCGAATCCCGGCGTTCCATAGGCGAACCGCAGCTGCAGCCGAGATCCGCCGTTGCGACGACTCGCGCCGGCCGCATCGAAGAAGCGCGCGGCGCGACTGGAGTCGAAGGCGAGGGGCTCGACGATGCGGTCCGTCGCGCCCAGCGCGGTGTGAAAGGGACCGCGCGCCGGACTCGCCGTGCCCTGGTACAGCCGGTCGGCGAGAAACGCGCGGTCGATCGAGAGACTGAGCGCGCGGCGCACCCGCGCGTCGTCGAGCGGATGACGGCGCAGGTTGGGGATGAGCGTGTTCACGCACCAGCCGCCGCCGGCACCAGCTGGAGAACGACCGAGCCGCACGCCCGGCGCCGCTCGAAGGCGGGCGAGCTGCGGACCTTCGACGCCTCCGAGATAGTCGGCCTCGCCCCGTTCGAGGGCGATGGTCTGCGCCGTGACGTTGGGCAGGATGCGCCAGACCACGCGCTCGATGCGCGCGCGGCCGCTGACGAAGTAGCGCGGATTGCGCGCGAAAACGATGCGGTCGCCGCGCAGCCACTCCACGAAGCGGTAGGGGCCGGTGCCGACCGGGTGCTGATTGTACGGATTGGTGAGGGGATCCGTGCCCTCGTACAGATGGCGCGGCAGAATCGGTGTCTCGTCGACGGTGAGTCGTTTGAGCAGCGGCGCGTACGGCGCCTTGAATCGAAAAATCACCGTCGTGTCGTCCGGCGCGTCGATGCCGGCCAGCGCCGGCTCGAGGCCGGCCTTTGTGCGCGCCGAGTACTTGAGCAGCATCTCGGCGAAGGTGTACGTCACGTCGCGCGACGTGAAGGGAACGCCGTCGTGCCAGGCGACGTCGTGTCGGAGGTGGAAGACGTAGGTGCGTCCGCCATCTTTCACATCCCATCGCTCCGCAAGGCCGGGCAACGGCCGGCCGACCGAGTCGAGCTCGACCAGGCCATCGTAGAGCGACGCCGCGATCGTGTGCACGCCACCGGCGGTCGTGATCGCGGAATTGAGGTGCGCCGGATCGGTTCCGGTGACGGCGACGATGGTGGACGCGGGCTTCGTGCCCGATTGCGAGAGGGCCGGCGAAGCGA
>JBDUCS010000049.1:0-15682 GCA_040003335.1 Gemmatimonadaceae bacterium
CGGATGCTCGTTGGTGCTCGGCACGATCGGAGAAAGGCCCGCCTTCTTGAGGATCACGTTCAGCTTCGGCACCGTCGCGTCGATGTCGAGCTTCAGCTTGACGAGCTGCGCGTCGAGCTTCGTCGAAAGCTCGGCGAACACCGTGTACGACTGCTGGGTCGGCTTCCCGTCGGCGGTCGAGACCACGCCGCTCAGCGCGGCGATCTTGTTGTTGAGCTTGATCGGGAAGTTGAGCGGATCCTGGCTACTCTGGTTTCGCACCTGGTAGACGTCTTCCTCCACGCCGCTCATGCGCTGCTCGAAGCTGGGGGCAATGGCCTCGAACTCCTTCGCCGGCGGTCCGGCGATTTTCTTCTCGCGGTCGTGGATCTGGAATTTCACGTCGCGTACCTCGCGCACGGCGTTGTCCGCCTCGCTCGTCTTGTCGCGAATCTTGAGGAGGAGCGCGACCTGCGCCTCGATGTCGGCTTGCGTCGCGCGCAGCCGTGGATCGCGCAGGATCACGAAGGGCTGCGTCTGCGCCGGCTGGCCGGCGATCGTCATCCGCACGCTGTATGCACCCGGCGGCACGATCGGCCCGGTGGTGCCGGCGGACCACATGATGAGATTGTTGAATCGCACCGCGTCCGGGTAGCGCATGTTCCAGGCGAAGCTGTTCATCCCCGCCTTGTTCGGAACGCGCTGCGGACGCGGCCCGCGGCCGGCCTGCGCCTCGAAATCGACCTCTTCGGGCGGCGTTTCGCCGGCGACCGGTGGCGTCACCGCGTTCTGGCCGATCGCTTTGAGCGAATCGGCGCGCGCTTTCTTGACGCTATCGGCTCGTACGCTGTCGGACATGCCTAACGAGTCGAGCGCGCTCGTGAAGCTCTTGACGACGGCGCCCTTGGAGTCGAGGAAGTCGAGCGTGACCGGATGGTTGGCCTCCTTCACCGCGTAATACACGACGACGCCGTCGCGCGGGTTCGCGCCCACCGGATGCGCGCCGCGATCGCCGCCACCGAAGCCGCCGCCCCACTGCAGCCGGTACGCATCGCGCGGCTTGAACAGATGGGCGCCCGCGCTCGCCGCCTCGGCGCTCATCTGCCGCAGCGGCGAGAGGTCGTCGAGAATCCAGAACGACCGGCCGTGCGTCGCGGCGATGAGGTCGCCGTTCTTCACGGCGAGGTCGTGCACCGGAACGATCGGAAGATTTATCTTGAGCGATTGCCAGCTCGTGCCATCATCGAAGCTCACCCACACACCGCGCTCCGTTGCCGCGTAGAGCAGACCCTTGCGAACAGGATCCGCGCGAATTGCCCGCGCGAACTCATCGGTGGCGATCCCGTTCACGATCTTCGTCCATGTCTTGCCGTAGTCGGTCGTCCTGAAGAAGAGCGGATGCAGATCGCCGAAGCCGAACCGGTTCGCGGCGACGTACGCCGTGCCCGCATCGTGCGGCGATGCCTCGATCAGCGAGACGCGCGAGAAGTCGCCCATCTCTTTCGGCGTCACGTTCGCCCAGTGCGCGCCGCCGTCGCGGGAGATCTGCACGATGCCATCGTCGCTCCCGCTCCACAGCACGCCGGCTTCCTTCGGCGATTCGGCGAACGCGAAAATCGTCGCGTACGTCTCGACACCCGTCTGATCCCGCGTGATCGAGCCGCCCGAGGGTCCCATCGTCTTCGGATCGTGCCGCGTCAGGTCGGGCGAGATGATCGACCAGCTCTGCCCATCGTTCGTCGACTTGAAGACGACGTTCGCCGTGGCGTAGATCGTCCGTGGGTCGTGGGGCGAGATGATGATCGGGAACGTCCATTGGAAGCGGTACTTGATGTCCTCGCTCGAGTAGCCCATCGGATTGTCGGGCCACGGATTCACTTCGGAATGGAGCTTCGTGCGCGAGTCGAAGCGTGTCAGCAATCCGCCGTAGCTGCCCGCGTAGATGATGTTCGTCGAGTCGGGGCGCACGGCGATGTAGCCGCTCTCGCCGCCCCCCACGGCCTCCCAATCCTTGAAATCGACGCTGCCCTGGCTGCGCGAGTTGATGCAGACGGTCGAATTGTCCTGCTGCGCGCCGCAGACCTTGTAGGGAAAATCGTTCGTCGTCGTCACGTGATAGAACTGCGCCGTCGCGTAGTCCTGCTCGCTCCACGACTGGCCGCCGTTGTACGACACGTTGCAGCCGCCGTCGTTGCACTCGATCATCCGCTTCGGGTCGTTCGGCGCGATCCACAGGTGATGGTTGTCGCCGTGCGGCACCGCGATCGCCTTGAAGGTCTTGCCGCCGTCGATCGAGCGGTACATGCCCGTGTTGAGCGCGTAAACGGTGTTGGCGTCCTTCGGATCGGCGAAGACGCGCGAGTAGTACCACGCGCGCTGGCGGAGATTGCGCGCCGAGTTGGTCTTGCTCCACGTCGCGCCGCCGTCGTCCGACCGGAAGACGCCGCCGTCTTCGGCTTCGATCAGCGACCAGAGCCGCTGCGGATTTGCCGGCGAAATCGTGATCCCGATGTTCCCGGTGATGCCCTTCGGCAGGCCGGGGTTCTTCGAGAGATCGGTCCAGTGCTCGCCGCCGTCGACGCTCTTGAAGATGCCGCCGCCCGGTCCGCCGCTCTCGAGCTTCCACGAATTGCGGTACGTCTGCCAGAACGCCGCGTACATCACGCTCGCGTTCGACGGATCGATCACCAGATCGCTCGCGCCGGTGGAGTCGTTGCGGAAGAGGAGCTGGCGCCACGTCTTGCCGCCGTCGGTCGTCTTGTAGATGCCGCGCTCTTTGTTCGGACCCCAATACGGTCCCTGCGCCGCGACGTACACGAGGTCGGGATTCTTCGCGTCCACCAGCACGCGCGAGATCTGCCGCGTCTCTTTCAGCCCGATGTAGCTCCACGTCTTCCCGGCGTCGGTCGTCTTGAAGACGCCATCGCCGTGCGAGACGTTGCCGCGGATCGGATACTCGCCGGTTCCGACGTAGACGATGTCGGGATTCGATTCGGCGACTCCGATCGAGCCGATCGTGCCCCCGAAATATTTGTCGGTGACAGGGACCCACGTGATCCCGCCATCGGTCGTCTTGAGTACGCCGCCGCCCGTCGTTCCCATCCAGTACTCGTTCGGACGCGCGACCGATCCCGTTCCGGCGACAGAGCGACCGCCCCGCATCGGGCCGATCTCACGCCACTTCATGGCGGCGAAGAGCACGCTGTCATACGCGGCCGGCAGCGACACGAGCGCCGGGAGCGGCCGCTGCTGCGCGCCGGGCGCGAGCACTGGCAGGGAGAGGGACACGAGCGCCACGACCGCGGCGCACCGCCGATGTACGACTTGGGAATGCTGCACGATCGACCTCCGGGAGTGTCTGCCCACACCGCGACTTCGCGGCTTTCGCTCGGGCATACTTATCCCGCGCCGGCCCGGCTGGCAACCGACCGCGCGTGCCTCCGGCCGGCGATCGAGGCTGCTACGTCCGCCGCGCCTCGTCTCTGGGCGACGCTCACCGCGTCGTTGGTGTTCGCGCGCGCCGTGCGTTCCACCACATTGCCGTTCCCGTGACCACCTGCGTCGCCATCACCAGCGCGGCCAGCAGCCAGAGCACCTGCGTCGGCTTGCCGAATAGGTCGCCCGTATGGATGGATCGCTTGAGGTTGTTGATGCGCGTGCCGAGTGCCGCGGTGCGGGTATTCTCCACAGCGAGCACTACGCCGGTGTACTGGTCGATATAGACCCGGCTGCGGCCGGCCGGCGTGTGATCTTCCTCGAACCGCATCGCGGCGACGACGGGATCCTTTCCGCCGCGCGGCAGCTGCAGGTTCATGAGCGATGCGCCGGCGAGTGCGCCCCGCGCGATCGCCGCGGCGGAATCAGCCGAAATCACCTGAGCACCGGAGGCCGGCACCGATGGCGACGCGCGCTTGGGCGGCGGCGATCCGTCCAGCTTGCCGATCATCTCGCCCAGCGCACGGTACATGATCGTGGCACCGCTCGCGGCCATGAGCAGCAGCACCACCGACGCACAGATGCCGAGCGCGTGGTGGAGGTCGAACAGCACCCGCTTCCACGAAGCACGCGCGCTCACGCGCACGATTCGCCGCCGCCACCACAAGACGACGCCGCCGAGCACGAGCAGCACGGCGAGGATACTCACGACCCCGACGATGACGTGCCCGACGCCTCCCGCCATCAGCGTCTCGTGGAAGACGTGGATGCGCCGCGCGAGACTGCGCTCGCGCGCGTCGGCGCCTCGCGTGCCCTGCACTGCGCCCGAGTACGGATTCACGAACAGCTGCAGTCCGCCGGCGGCACTGAAGACCCAGGCGCGATCCTGCGCGTTCGAGAGGCTGACAGCCGTGACCGCCGGGCCTCCGGACGCGGCGCGTGCGCGCGCCGCCAGCGTGTCGAGCGAGAGCGGCACATCGGACGCCGACGTCACGTGCCACAGCGACGCGTTGAGCCCGCGGTCGATCGCGCCCTCGAACACCAGCGCCGCGCCCGACAGCGCGATGAGGACGAGAAAGAGACCGACGGCGAGCGCGAGCCAGCGGTGCAGCTTAAGAAGCGTCTCGTGCATGGCCGTGAACTTGACTCCCTCGTTCGCCGTCCGCTACTTCACCCCGTCTCCACCCTCGAGTCCAGAACCATGCGTCTTCTCAGCGCCATCGTCGCCTGCGGCGCACTCGCCGCGTGCACCTCCGTCAGCGAAAAATCGGCGATCAAGTCCGACTCGGCGCGCGTGGCCGACAGCACCGCGAACGTCGCGGCGACCGCCGGCCCGTCCGGCCCGGCCGTGATCGCCGCGGTTGACGGCTTCAAGACGCCCGAGTCGGTGCGCTACGACTCGGCTGCCGACGTCTACTACGTCTCCAACATCGACGGCAACCCGAACGCGCACGACGGCAACGGTTTCATCAGCCGCATGAAGCCCGACGGCTCCGTCGACTCGCTCCGCTTCATCGCCGGCGGGCGGGGCGGCGTCACGCTCGACGCGCCCAAGGGCATCATCCTCGTCGGTGACACCTTGTGGGTCACCGATATCGACGCCGTGCGCGCGTTCAACAAGAAGACGGGAGCACCCATCGCCACCGTCGATCTCAAGCCCATGCACGCCGTCTTTCTCAACGACCTCGCGCAGGGACCCGACGGGGCGATCTACATCACGGACACCGGCATCCGCTTCGGCACCTCGGCGAACCCCGATCATCCGGGACCGGATCGCATCTTCCGACTCGCGGGCCGCAAGGTGACCGTCGCCGCGCACGGCGACACGCTCGGCCGCCCGAACGGCATCGTCTGGGATGCGGCGAACAATCGCTTCATCGTCGGCGGGTTCGGCACCAAGAACATTTTCGCCTGGAAGGCCGGAGACAGCGCGCCGACGGTGATCGCCGCCGGTGCCGGCGGATACGACGGACTCGACGTGCTGCCCGATGGCCGCGTGCTCATTTCGAGCTGGGCCGACTCGAGCGTTTCGATCATCACCGGCACTACGGTCACGCGCCTCATCAGTGGCGTTTCAGCGCCGGCTGACTTCGGCATCGACACCAAGCGCCGGCGCATTGCGATCCCGCGCTTCGACAAAGATCGTGTCGAGCTCTGGGCCCTTCCGGCGCGCTGACGCTCGAGGCTTGAGCCTTTTTGATTGAGGGGTTCGCCAACAGGGAGCGCTCGGGCACCGTACACAGGTAACCGATCACCGGAAGCAGGGGTTCGCGGTGCGAGGTGTGCCCCACCGCTTATCATTCACGGCTCGTGCCCTCATCTCCCGGTCGAAGCTCATGAACCAATTTTCCGTCGCGCGCGTCGCACCACGCACCTCGCACCTCCGTCCCTGTCTCGCCATAGTCGTCGTCGCGGCGCTCGCCTGCGGGCCGGCGAACGGCCCGGGCACGAGCGGTGGCGCGGGCGACCAGCGCACGGTCGGGCCGAATGGGCAGCGCATCCGCACGCCGACCCTGGGCGTTTCCACGCGTGAGGCAAAACGACTCCCCACCGGGCGCTCGATCCAACCGGCGGGCAACGTCGCGACCGTCGGGCCAATGCCGCTCACCATGGTCGTCACGCCGGAGCGCACCCAGCTCATTGTCTCCGTCAGCGGCTATCGCGAGCAAGGCCTGCAGCTCATCGACCGCGGCACGGGCGAGGTGCGGCATATGTGGCGCCTGCCGTCCACCTTCTACGGACTCACCTTCTCGGCCGACGGCCGCTCGTTTTTCGCCTCGGGCGGCAACCAGGATGTCGTGTACATGTTCGACTGGTTCCATGGCGATGGCCGGCTCAAGGACAGCGTCGTGCTCGCGACAAAGGATCCGCAGAAAAGCGGCACGCGCTATCCCGCGGGCATCGGTGTGTCGGCCGACGGAAAGACGATGTACGTCGCCGAGAATCTTGCCGACTCGCTCGCCGTCATCGACATCGCGACAAAGAAGGTCGTCAAGCGATTCGCCACCGAGCGCTACCCGCTCGCCGTCGTCGTCGCGCTCGACGGCACGGTGTACGTCTCGGCGTGGGGCGGCAACACCATCTCCGTCTTCAAGCCGAACCGCGGCAGCAGCGGCGACCTGAACGACGGCGGCCGCATCACCGTCGCGCGCCATCCGTCGGGTCTCGCGCTCAACGGCGACGGCTCGCGTCTCTTCGTCGCCTCGGGAAGCACGGACCGCGTCGACGTCATCGACACGGAGACGCGCCGCGTGATGGCGACGCTCCTCGACCCGCCGCCCGGCGGCCCCAGCGAGGGGAGCACGCCGAACTCCGTCGCCCTTTCGATCGAAGGGACGCGCCTCTTCGTCGCCGAGGCGGACAACAATGCGATCGCGGTCTTCAACCTCTCGGCGAAGACGGCGAACATCCTCGCCGCGAAGGGCGATGACAAGCTGGCCGGACGCATGCCCACCGCGTGGTATCCGACGCACGTCATGTCGGACGGCGACGCGATTCTCGTCCTCAACGGCAAGGGAATGGGGGCAGTCGCGAATCCGAAGGGCGCGCAACCCGACGGCGACCGCAAGCTGCGCCCAATGGACTACGCGCTCGGCCAGCTCAACGGCGCGCTCCAGTCGATCCCCGGCGCTCGCGCCAGCGCGCTCCTCCTCGGGCGCTACACGGACCAGGTGTCCAAGCTGAACAACTGGGGCGCGCCGCGCGACACTCTGAACGCGTTCGCCTATCCGCCGTTCGAGCACGTCGTGTACGTGATCAAGGAGAATCGCACGTACGACCAGGTCTTCGGCGACATCGGGTTGGGCGACGGCGATCCGTCGCTCACCTTTTTCGGCGAGAGCGTGTCACCGAATCACCGGGCGCTAGCGAAGCGATTCGGTCTGTTCGATCGCTTTTTTGTGAATGCCGAGGTGAGCGCCGATGGGCATAACTGGTCCACGGCCGCCTACGCCACGGACTATGTGCAGAAGACCGTGCAATCGCAGTACGCAGGCAAGGGGCGCCACTACGATTACGAGGGAACGAACCGCGGATTCAGCGTCGACAAGATTCCGGCCGACGACGTGAACGAGCCGGCCAACGGCTATCTGTGGAATCTCGTCGAGAAGAAGGGGATATCGTTCCGCAACTACGGTGAATTCGTATCGCGCGAGGGCGGCGACGGCTCCGAAGAGGGCGAGGACAAGGGCGCGCCGGGCAAATACGTCGGCAACAAGCCCTTCCTCCAGCGTACGACGAACCCCGACTATCCCGGCTTCAACATGAACATTCGCGATCAGAAGCGAATGGACATCTATCTCGCCGAGCTCGCGCAGTACACGCGCGACGGGAAGATGCCGGCGCTCGAGGTCGTTCGCCTTCCGAACGACCACACCTTCGGCGTCGAGGTCGGCAAGGCGACGCCGCGCGCCAGCTTCGCCGACAACGATCTCGCGCTCGGCCGGCTGATCGAAGGGCTGTCGAAGTCTCCGTTCTGGAAGAGCACCGTCGTGTTCGTGCTCGAGGACGATGCGCAGGACGGCCCCGACCACGTGGATTCGCATCGCTCGCCGATGCTCGTGATCTCGCCATACGCGAAGGCGGGCGTCGTCCACCGTTTCGCCAACACGACCGACGTGATCGCGACGATGGTCGAGATCCTCAAGCTCGGTAACCTGTCGCAGTTCGATTATTACGGCGCGCCGCTGCGCGACATTTGGACGACCGCGCCCGATCTCACGCCGTACGTCGCGCTCACGCCGCAGCAGAGTCTCGACGACAAGAACGCCCCGAAGGCACCGGTCCCCACGGGCGCCGCGCGCCAATCGAAGCTCGACTTCAGCCACGAAGACCGCATCGACGACGACAGGTTTAATCGTGTGCTGTGGAAGGCCCTGAAGGGCGATGCGCCGTACCCGGGCCCGACGCGGATGTCGTCACTCGAGTGGACGCGAGCCCGCTAGTCGGGCGTCGGGTGTCGGCGGTCGGGGGTCGACACCCCACTCGCGATACCCGACCCCCAAGATTGTTCGACGCGCAGCAGTGAACGCCAAGCGCTGGGCGCTCGCCATCATCAGCTTCGCCGGCGCGATCGGTGTTTCGGTTTACATGGTCTGGACGAGCTGGCCCGACAAGCGGGCCCCGGTACTTCCGCTGTCGGCGCACCTCCTCGCCCTCCTCGCGGCGGTGGTGGATCTGTTGGCGCGCGGCGCGAAGATCCAGTACAGCGGGCGCGCACTCGGCATCCCGCTCTCGCTCGGCACGGGCCTGCGCACGAGCTTGGGCGGCGACTTCGGTGCCGGCATCACGCCCGCGCGGTCGGGCGCCGAGCCGGCGAGGCTACTCGTGCTCCGCGAGCGGGGGATCGCGATGCCGAACGTGCTCCTCCTGCTGTTCTCCGAGCTCTTTCTCGAGATGTGCTCGCTGGCGATCGTCGCGATCGTGCTCGCGGCGCTCTTCCGCGAATCCGGCAAGGTCATCGGCGGATTGGTGGGCCTCGTGCTCGCGTACGCCGGCGGCGTGCTTGGCGCAGGCGCGATCGCTGTCGTCCTGGCGCGCCGCAACCCGGCGGGGCCGCCACCTGCGTGGGCCCGCCGCGTTGGCATCCACGAGCGGCGGTGGCGCGGCGTTCAGCGCACGGTGGAGCACGTGCGCGACAGCGTCGCTCGCATGCGCGGCGCGGCGCCGCGCGCCGCGCTCGCCGCCCTCGGCTTCTCGACGCTGCACGTCGTGGCGCGCCTTCTCGTGTTGCCCGCGCTCCTGCTGCCGGTCGATCGCGGCATCGAGCTCGCGCCGATCATGCTGTGGCCGCTGGCGCTCTTCTACGGGGGCGTCGTCGCGCCCGTTCCCGCCGGCGGCGGCGTGATCGAGTTCGCCTTCAAGGCCACGTTGGGCAACGTCATCCCCCGCCGGATCTTCGGAGCCGCCCTCATCTGGTGGCGATTCTACACCTTCTACATCAACATCGCCGTCGGCGCGCTCGTCGCCGGAGGAACGGTGATGCGCGCGCTGCGTGAGGATCGTGGATCGAGGAACGAGGAGCGAGGGTCGGACCGCGGCGGGCCGGGCGCGGAGCGCGAACTCGTACCGCACCCCGCTCGCGATCCTCGATCCGCGATCCACGACCCCGCTTCAGGGAATTCGTCCCCGGATCGTCTGTAGCTCCGCGACGCTCAGCGGACCGGAGAGCACCATCTCCGACCCATCGCGCGCCGTCCACCCCGTCGAGTGCACCGCGCCCGGCGGTGGTGGCGCGCTGGGAGCGAGCGCGCGGTTGGGTCTCTGCTCGCGGCGCGCTTGCGACGCCTTGTCGGCCAGTAGGAGACGCGTCTCGACCAGCGTCACCTGCACGCCCGGCCGCACCTCGTAGATGCTACGTCGCACGACGGAGCCGGTCGTCTGCGATGTCGCGCTCGAGAGTAGCAACAGCCCCTCGATCGCACGCGATGCGCTGCCGAACGCGGCCGAATCCACGGACGACGCCACCGTCGTCCCGGACGGTTGCGTCGCGAGGGCGGAGAGCGAGATCGTGGCGCTCGACGCGCGCTCGTTCGTCACCTCGACGCTCTGCGTGACCGCCGTGAAGCCGATGCGCTGCACAGTCAACATCTGCGTGCCCGGCGACACCCCGGCGATGAAAAACTCGCCGACGGAATTGGTCGACGCGTGCTGTTGCGTTCCCGACAGCGACACGTTTGCCGCTTCGAGCGGTCTTCCCGTTGCGCCATCGAGCACGACGCCGCTCACCGCTGCGCCCCCGGCACGCTGCTTCTCATCGGCCGTGCGTAGCGGCGCCGTGCTCGGCGCGGGCGATGCCTTCTGGCGCGATTGGGCAACGCTCTCGTCTCGGCGCTCGAGCTGCGTCGCGGGCCTCGCCGGTGCTGACTCGCTGCGCTTGGCCAGCTCCTCCAACTTCGCGTTCGAGCTTTTCCCGGCCAGAGCGTCCACCGGGGCTTTTTTCTCCGCGTCGCTCGACGCGATGTTCGACGCGATGTTCGCCGCGCCCGCCGACCGCTGCATCAGACTGTTCGTTGCATTGCCGGTCGCGGCACCCAGCTGCCCGCGTGCGCGCTGATCTTTCGTGGCGTCGGCGTACCCCGCGGCACCGGCTCGACCTCCGCCGCTGGCTTCACGAGGTGGCGTTGCCAGCCGCATGGAAGGGACGACCGGCTTGGGCACGATGTCGGCCTCCTTCAGCTTCCCGGCGTCCACCGGCGCACTCAGTGGTGATCTCGCCTGGGGCTCGCGAATCATCGGCTGCGCTACCGTGACCGGCGCGGCATCGGCGCTCGGGCCGCCTGTCGCCGCCACGTCGCTCTTCGCCACGGGAGACGCCGCCTCGGGCGCCACGACCATCGCGACGCTTCTGTTCGCGGCGCTCTTCCAAACTACGGAGCCGACGATCACGATCACCGCCGCCGCCGCGAGCGGCGCGTAGCGGCGCACCGTCCACGCCGGTGCCGGGGCGCGCGCCGGCTGCGCGGCCGCCGCCATGATGCGCTCCACTGACACCGGTGTCGCATTGGGGATCACGCCCGCCGGCACATCGTCGAGCGACGAGAGAATTCGCGCCGATGCGGCGATCAAGCCCCGCGCTTCGGCGACCGCCGCCGCGCACGCGGCGCACGCGGCGACGTGAGCCTCCACCGCCACACGCTCCACGGGCGGAAGCGCGCCATCGAGCCACGCGTGGATCGTCCCTTCGTCCACATGAGCGGTGTTCTCAAGCATTGCCTTCCCTCCTGCCGGCTCCAGCCTGGAGCGCTTCGTAGGCCTCGACGAGCCGGCGGCGTGCCCGGGACAGCGTCGTTCCAATCGAGCCGACGGAGAGCTGCAATGCCTCCGCGATCTCCGTGTAGTCCAGTCCTTCCTCGCGTAGCAACAGCGCCATCCGGTCGCGCTCGGCCAGCGCGTCGACCGCCTTGCGCGCCAGCGCCGCCTCCTGCGCCCGCTCCAGCGCACTCGGCTCCGGCTCGACGACGTCGTCCTTGTGCTCCTCGCGCAGCAGCGTGAGATGCCGCCGCCGGCGCGCGTCCCGCCGCGCATCGTCGCGCACGAGATTGTTGGCGACGGTGAAGAGCCACGCGCGCTCGTTGCTGATCGTCTCCTGCCGCAGCGCGCGCACGAACGTCTCCTGCGCCACCTCTTCCGCCCAGTCGCGATCGCCCAGTCGCCGCGTCAAATAACGGACAAGCGTCGCGTGGTAAGTTCGGAAGAGGCGCTCGACATCGGTCATGGTTCGAAGTTTCTCAGTTCTCAGTTCTGGAACTCAGAGTGTCCAGCTACCACGAAGTCCGCAGCGTTTGCGTGTCCCGGTCGCTGAGAGTCTTCGCGCCATCGGGCGCGACCTGCACGACCACGGCGCGGCCGGCGACTTTCACGCGCTCGCCGATCGCTAACATCGGCTTCAGCTCCGGCACGAGGTTGATCACCGCAAAGTACGCGTCCGAGAACGGCTGCACGCGGATCACGGTCGGTATCTGAACGTTCGCTGACAAGCGTGCGTCGGTCCAGACATCATTCGTCAAGATGAACACGCGGTCGCCGACCCGTTGCGTCGCGCTGCGCCCGGTGGCGTCCTTCCGGTCGCTGCGCGCGAGCACATCGGCCGCCGAGAGCGACGTGACTGCGCGCTGCGCGGTCGCCTTCTTCGCCGCCTCGAGCTGCTCCTCGCGCGCGCGCATTGCCGGAGCGGGACTGCTCGCGCCCATCGCACCGGAGCGGTCCTGCGGCTGCATGCGGCCGTCCAGGTTGTTGGTGATCGTCCCTGGCTCCAGCACGAGGTACGACGTGAACTCGGTCGGGATGCCGAAGCGCTCGCCGAGCGAACGGATCTCGTCATCGAGCTCACGGTTGCCGCCACTCTTGCGGCGCTCGGCGCTCAGGTATCCGACGCGCTGCGTCGCCCAAAGACGCGGCACGAATGCGTTCGACCGCTCCCGCTCCGGAAAGTCGACCTGCTGCGACCAGTGCACGGGACCGCCAGTCGTGTTTCCGTCGAACCGCAGCGTCGCGCGACCGCTGCCCGAGTAGCGCGCGAGCACCACGAGGTCCTGCCCCGTGAAGATGTCGATCGCGCCGCCGGGGAGGAGCTTGCTCAGCCGCACCCCCTCGGCGTGCACGCGCACGTCGGTCGCGACGGGATTCGTCAGCCGGCTCGCGACCACGGACACCACGCGCTCCACGTCCTCGCTCGGGCGAACGAAGTTCGCGGTGCCGTGACCTTCGAGCGCCAACTGCTCGAGCAACGCGACGTTGACGTCCGTGCCGAGCCCAAACGTGAAGAGGCGCGCGCGCCCACGCAGCCGCGCCGCCATCGTTGCGATCGCGTCTGGCCTCCGCTCGCCGACCGTCGGCTCGCCGTCGGTGATGAACAGCACCAGGGGCAGCCGCCCCGCTTCTTCGCTCCGCGCCTCGCTGTCCGAGTCGTGCAGCGCTTCCTGCAGCGCGCCCGATATGTTGGTCGATCCTTCCGCGGTGAGCGCATCGAGGTAGCGCTGCGCCGCGCGCACGTTCTCCCGTGTCGCGAACTCGAAGCCATCGCGGAAGCTCCGCACGTCGGTGCTGAAGTCGATCAGTCGAAAGCGGTCGCGGGGCGAGAGCGTCGAGAGGAACTGGTGTCCCGCGGCGCGCGCCTGCTCCATCTTCTTGCCGCTCATCGAGCCGCTGACGTCCAGCACGAAGGTGACGTCGCGCGGCGCCGTCGCCCGCAGGGCCGCCGGCGGCGTGAGGGTGATCAGCGCAAAGCCGTCCTCACGTCCCGCGTTGTTCGCCAGCAGGCTGATCGCCGCCGCGTCACTCGCGCGCCGCACGGGGATCAGTATCGTCACCTCACGCGCATCGCCGAGCACGCTCACGCGGCGATTGCCGTCGCGCCCGCTCACATCGAGCTCGTGCGTGGGCGAGTACGGGTCGCCGTAGCCGCTCGTCGACGGATAGGTGAGCACGAACGTCGAGCGTCCAGCATCCTCTTCTCCGCCGCGCACGTGGACGACGGGGCGCACTAGGTCACGGCCCGGCGCCGCGCCACGAACGTAATCGACGCGCAGCGCGTCCCCTTCCCGCTCGACCACTTGGTCGAAGCGCACGATGATGCGCTTCTCTTCGCCGGGCGCGATGGGGAAAATGCGCGTGCGCAGCATCCCATACCCCATCCATTCGACGAGCGCCGGGTCGCGCTGACGCCGCACGATCTCCTCGTAGATCCCGCGCGCGCGGCCGGCGTCCATCGTCTCACCGCTCACCAGCTCGCCGTTGATCGAGAGCTTGAGATCGGCGAACGCCGCGTTCTTTGGGAGGGGAAAGATGTAGTCCGCCTCGCCGACCCGGCCGCCATGGTTGACGAAGGTCTCATCGACTTCGTAGTGCAGCACGCGATCGGTGAGCGTCACGCGCACCCGCGACGCGCCACGCACGATTTGCGCATCCGACATCGGCCGCGGCCGGCTGCACTCGTCGCGGCACATTCGAATCGGAGGCACGCAGTCCTGATTCGGTCCGCAGCGCGGGATCAAGATCCCCTGTGCCGCCAGTGGCCGGATCGCGATCGAGGCGAGCGCGAGGGCGCCAATCATCAGAAGCGCGAGGAAGATGAGCGCCGCGAGAACGCTGAGCATCGGTCGGGTAGAGCGCATGGTCTGGTCTCCAAGGCGTGAATGGATCTGCACTGGAGACGATACCCGCGCGGCATCTTGCACAACCGTGCTCAATAAAACGAATGCGATAAGACGAAACGCTCTCCGAAGCACGGTTGGCGTCAAGGGATCGGCACTCGGGCGGCTGACTCTCCGGACAGGACAGCCTGTTAAGGTGGCGATACGACGGATAACCACCTCCATATGCCGATCGCTGCTGGCTAGTCGGCCAGTGGCACGGTCAGCCGTCGATCGGATCGATCTGAAGACGATTCCGCCTGAAGGCGCGATGACGTCTAGGGGTCGCTCGACCGCTGGGCTCGCTACCGCTCGGCGACGGCGTGCTGCGAGGTGACGCAGCGCCGCGGCAACGTGCGCATGCCGGCGCTCTCCCAGCTCGTCGCACGGTCGGCACGGAACGACGCGGGCATCTCCGGCGGCCCGCCCGAATCATCGATGACCGCGAGCGCCGCAATATCGGCGACGTCCGCCCGAACGTCGTTGAGCGTGAGAAAATCGGGAACGTGACCGTCCGGCCGTGCGTGCACCCAGTTCGTGAGCACGATGACGAAGCTCTTCCGGTCCTGATCGATCCACATCGATGTGCCAGTGTAGCCCGTGTGGCCGAACGCGCGCTCGCTCATCTTCTGACCGCAGCTCCCGCCGCCGTAGCACGTCTCCCACCCGAGTGCGCGCCAGCCCGCGGTGCGACGCGTGAACAGCGCCACGGTCGAATCGCTCGCGATGCGCACGCCGTCATATGCCCCTCCGCCGAGCAGCATCTGCGCGAAAATCGCCAAGTCGGTCGCGGTGCTGAACAGGCCGGCGTGCCCGGCGACGCCGCCGAGCGCCGACGCGTTTTCGTCGTGCACCTCGCCGCGCAGCGGATGACCGCGCGCCGAATGCATCTCCGTTGGCGCCGCACCTTCGCGCGCGGCGCGCGCCGGACGAAATCCGGTGTTTCGCATGCCGAGCGGCTTGAACACGACCCGCTCCAAAAAGCGATCGAGCGGCTCGTGCGCTACACGCTCGGCGACCATCGCCAGCACGTCGGCGCCGAGGTCGGAATAGAGCTCACGGGAGCCGGGAGCGCGCTCGAGTGGCGTGGAAAGCACGAGCCGGCGCGCGGCGGTGGGCGTTCGTCCGCCTCGCCACAAATCGCGTCCCGACGGCAGCCCGGAGCGATGCGTGAGAAGCTGGCGGATCGTGATCGCCGACTTGCCGCCGCCACCGAATGCCGGGAGGAATCGCACGACGGGATCGTCCAGCGCGAGCTGACCGCGATCGTAGAGCACCATGATCGCGGTGGTGGTGGCGACGACCTTGGTGATCGAGGCAAGATCGTAGAGGGAGCTGGCGGCGTCGACGCAGCGTGAGTCGGCGCGCCAGTCGAGCGTGCCATAGCCCGAGGCGAGCACGATGTGGCCGCGCCGGCCAACGACGACCGCCGCGCCCGGGAATCCCTTTCGTTCGACGCCGCGCATCACGACTCGGTCGACCGCCGCCAACCGCGTGGCGGACATGCCGACCTCACCCGGTGCCGCGGTTGGAAGACCCGCGCGCACGGCCGTCGTATCCGGCGCACCGGCAAGGAGAAAGAGGAGCGGAAGCATCTCGTGAATGACGACGAGACTGGCTGTGTCGTAATGCGCACT
>JBDUCS010000328.1:0-4608 GCA_040003335.1 Gemmatimonadaceae bacterium
ACGCGACGGCGCTCGCGCGGTTGTCGGCCGATCCGGCCGGCGCGTGGCTATTGGCGCGGGCCGAGGAGCATCGCGACGAGATCGTGCAGCTGATCACGACCGACCGGCCGGTGTCGGTGGTGTGGCACCGCGCCGGTGGTCCGGCGTTTTTCGCGGCGGGGCTGAACACGCTCCGCGCCGGTGGCGACGCGCTCCCCACGCTCGCCGGCGGCAGCGCGCTCGACGAATCGCTGGCGCGCGTCGGTGACGCGCTCGCTACGCACGGCAGTCCCGCGTTGCGCGGGGCGATCGCGACCCACCGCGCGGCGCTCATCGCTGCCGTGCGCGGGAGCACGACGCTCGGCGACGTGCTCGACAAGCTACGTCCGTACGTCGCCTCGCCGAGCGTGGTGGGATGAGCGACGACGCCGAGGCCCGAGCGAAGTCGGCCGCATTCCGCGAAGCGCTGGCGCGCGCGCGAGCTGATTTCGCGGGCATCGACGGAGTCGTCAGCGTCGGGTTCGGGCAGAAGCAGACTGGCGGCGTCTATCGCGACGACGTCGTC
This sequence comes from Gemmatimonadaceae bacterium, assembly GCA_040003335.1. Lineage (GTDB taxonomy): Bacteria > Gemmatimonadota > Gemmatimonadetes > Gemmatimonadales > Gemmatimonadaceae > JALZAE01. The sequence goes on from JBDUCS010000328.1 coordinate 545, forward strand.
ATCTCCGTCATGGTCCGCGATAAGAAGCCACTCGATGCGCTCGCGATCACCGAGCGCATTCCGCCGACGTATGAGGGATATCCCACCGACGTGCGGGCCATGCAGGAGGGCGGCCTCATGGCGTGCAACAACCACGCCTCGTACGCCACCATCCAGGGCGGCATACAGATCGTGCCGACCATCCACAGAGATGACGCGAAGTTCGAAGCGGGGACGCTCGGCTGCATTGTCCGGCGCCGCGGCGACAGTGGACGAGAGAACGTCTTACTGCTCACGTGTGCGCACGTGCTGTACGTCAAAGGCCATCAAAAGGGGGACGTCGCCTATCATCCGTTCGCGCCGTCGCCGAAAGCGAGCATTCCCGGCGGCGGGACATCGGAGACGCTTGGCCGGATTGAAGAGCGCAAGTTCCAGCACAACGTGTTGTGCACGATCGCCGCGACCGGTACCACGAAGCTCTTCCACCTTGATTGTGCCACCGCGCGCATCAACATCGACTGCAAGTGCATCGACGATAGCACCTGCACGAAGGACAAGCTCCATTACGCGACCTCGATCATCGACCTCGAGGTGGGCGGGACGGACAACACGATCGCCGACGTGCGGAGCGTGGTCGACGACGATACGATCGTCGGGAAGACGGTCTACAAGGTGGGGCGCACCACCGGCAAGACCGCCGGCATCGTCCGACACATTTCCGCGACACTCCAAATTCCATCCGATCCGGACGACCAAAACAGCCCGAAAGTCGATGCGCTGAATTTGATCGAGATTGATTTTGACCGGTCGTCCACGCCCGATCAGACGAACTGCCTCCACAATGCGCGGTTCGTCGAGGTGGGTGACTCCGGGGCCATCATCGTCGACGACCAACGCCGGGCGATCGGCCTTGTCGCGATCGGACCGACGGCCGCCTCCAACAACATGCCGCCACCGAGGCCGTATCCGACGTGGGGGTGTCATATCGTGCCGGTGCTCGACCAGCTCGGCGTGTGCATTCCGACGAGCGGCGGCACGTCGCACGGTAGTTGCGCGGCGACGGATGGCAGCGGCGTGACCATCGCCGCGCCGGGGCCGCCCCACGCGCGAATGGCTGACGGCCCGCTCGGCTTCGCGTCGCACGGCGCCGTCGCGCGCGCGCCGCGTCCCGTCGGATTTCCGGATCTTAAGCCGACGACCGATGCGCAGCGCGCGCGCTTTCTCGCGCTGCGCGACGAGCTCCGCACGACGGCGGCCGGCCGCGAGCTGCACGACAGCTTCGCCCTGGTGCGTCGCGAGATCGGCTACCTCGTTCGCAACGTGCGGCCCGTGAAGGTGGCATGGCACCGCAACCAGGGACCCGCCTTTCTCGCGCACGTGCTCAAGCACATGCGCGGCGATAGCGACTCGCTGCCGCTCGAGGTCGCCGGCGTATCGCGCGCCACGCTCCTGACGCGGATGGGCGACATGCTCGCGGCGCACGGGAGCAATCCGATGCGCGAGGCGATCGAGCGACATGGCGACCTGTTGCCGCTATTGTCGGGCGCGACGAGCATCGACGACTGCCTCGTGTACTTCCGGGCGTGCTCGTGAAGGACAATGAGCACATCCGCTCCGATCCGCGGGCGTTCATGGCGGCGTTCGATCGCGCGCGAGCGACATTCGAGCGCATCGACGGCGTGTTGGGAGTGGGCTTTGGCCACAAGCAAAAGGGTGGGGCGTTCACCAATGATTGCGTCATCACGGCCTTCGTGCGGGAGAAAAAGAGCGCCGAGGCCCTTCCGTCATCCGAGCGCATTCCGCCGCTATTCGACGGATACCGCACGGACGTCAGACGCGTGCTGAACGGAGTGCCGTGCGTCTGCGAGAATCAGGGTGGGTACGACACCATCCAGGGAGGCATCCAGATCCAGTCTCTGGGTTCGCATCCCCCTCCGGGCATAAAAGGCCTGGGAACGCTCGGTTGCATCGTAAGGAAGCGGGGAGACACTGGGCGCGAGAACGTGTATCTCCTCAGCTGCAAGCACGTGTTGTACGGCAACGGCGCCGGCAAAGGCGATTACGTCTCGCACCCGTACGCGACGGGGGGAGCCGGGGAGCCGATCGGCGACATCGACGGCAATCCCTGGTCCGACAACGTGACGTCGTCCGTGCCCGATCCCTCCACGCATACCATGGTCTCGGACGTTTTTTACATCGATTGCGCGATCGCGCGCATCAACATCGACTGCAAGTGTTGGCCGTTCAATAGTACGTGCACTAAGGATCACATCCACTACGCTCCGAACGTCGTCGATCTGCAGTTGCATGGCGTGAACACGCTCAAGGACGTCAGGAGCGTCGCGCGGGATCCGACGATCGTTCTGCCTCGCGATAAAAGCGTGACGAGCACCACGCCCCGCGTCTACAAGGTTGGGCGCACCACTGGCCGCACCGCCGGCATTGTGAGAAGCATATTCGGCGGGCATATGGCCAAGCGTGACCTGACCGTTCCCGGCTCTCCGAAGATTTATCTGCGCAACATGATCGAGATCGAGTTCGACGTCGATTCCGAGCCGACGGGCCTCAACTGCAAGGGGCGCCCGTTGTTCGCTCAGACCGGCGACTCCGGGTCGGTCTTGGTCGACGAGGACAATCAGGTGATCGGACTGGTGCAGAGCATGCTCGATCCGGACGCCCCGGACTCGCCGCCGAACGCACCGGTCTATGCGTGCCACATTCTGCCGGTGCTCGACCATCTTCACGTCTGCATCCCGACCAGCGGCGGTGCCTCACACGGCAGCTGCGCGGCCACGGACGGCAGCGGCATCGCGCGCGCCGCGCCGGGTACCGGCGATGCTAGAACGGCGGGTGGCGGCTTCACGTTCGTGTCGCGCGAAGCGACCGCCACACCCGGTCGACCGCTCGGCTTCCCCGACCCGGCTCCGATCACCGATGCGCAGCGCGAGCAGCTCGTGGCAATCCGCGACGCGCTGCGCGAGACGCGCGAGGGCCGAGCGCTGCACGATACCTTCGCGACCGTGCGTCGCGAGATCGGCTACCTCGTTCGAAATAGTCGTCCTGTGAAAGTGGCGTGGCACCGGACGCAAGGGCCGGCATTTCTCGCGCACGCGCTCAATCATCTGCGCGGCGACAGCGACGTGGTGCCGCTCGAGATCGCCGGTGTCGCACGCATCGCCATGCTTACGCGGATGGCGGAGGTGCTGGTCGCGCACGGAAGCAATCCGATGCGCGCGGCCATCGACCGGTATCGCGACGAGCTGCTACCGCTGCTGTCGAGCGCCGAGCGCATCGACGATTGCCTCGCGTATTTCGCGGCGCGCGATCACGTGACCGGAGGCGCACCGTGAACCCGTCCTCCGACTCTCTCTCGCAGGTCGCGGTCGAGCTGGCGAAGCTGTTCGAGCCGTTGGCTGAAGCCCTCGCGACGCCGCCCCCCGACGTCTTCTTCGCCCAGCTCGGCATTCCGCTCACCGCGGCGCAGTCGGCGGCGCTCGGCGGTCCGCTGAGCACGATCGTCACGCGCACGGAGGAGATGATCGCGCTGATTCCGGCGCTCATCGCCGCGCTCGACGCCGACGATTTTGGCACCGTGGCGGAACAAGCGCTGGCGGCGACGCAGAAGATCGGCGAAATCATCACAGCGCTCGACGCACTGAGCACGGCCGCGCAGGGACTCGCCGTGCCCGATGCGGACGAGCTCGCCGTGCGGATCTTCGACTATCTACTCGCACGGTATCTCGACAGCGCGCACGGCTTGAACGACGCGCTCGAGTTCCTCGGCTTGTTGGACCGGGCGGACTTCAACGTCGACTCGAACGACCCGGCGCAGCCGCCCTTCACCATCTCCACGTACCACCTCGGCGCGATCAGCGAGTGGCTGAGCGATCCGGCGGCGAAAGCGTCGTCGCTCTACGGTTGGGACGCGAGCTTCGACGGTCATCTTCTCTTTCCTCGCGTCGAGCAGCTGTTGGCGATGAGCGGCGCGCCGGTGATCTACGATCCGGCGGCGACGCCTCAGACACTGGACGCCGTGATCTTCGAGCTGACGCCGACCGCATCGGGCGCGGCCGGTCTCGTCATCC
>JBDUCS010000329.1:0-4598 GCA_040003335.1 Gemmatimonadaceae bacterium
ACGCCGCGCTGGAGGCGCTCGTCGAGCTCGATTCGCTGGTCGCGCGCGCGCGCTTCGCCGAGGAGCTCGGTTGCGCGCCGGCGGACTTTTCGCCGGCGCGGCTCGGCTTCGCCATCCGCGACGGCCGGCACCCGCTCCTGCTCGCTCGTGGCGGCGCAGTAGTGCCGTTCGATCTGGCGATGGGCGCGGGCGAGCGCACGCTGCTCCTCTCGGGCCCGAACACGGGCGGCAAGACCGTTTTGCTCAAGGCCATCGGCCTCATCTCGGCGCTCGCGCAATCGGGCATTCCGGCGCCGGTCGGCGCCGAGAGCGTCATCCCGATCTTCGATGACTGTTTTGCCGACATTGGCGACGAGCAATCGATCGAAGCGAGCCTCTCCACGTTCAGCGCGCACGTCCGCAATCTCGGCGAGATTCTCGCGCGCGCGACGGCGAGCTCGCTCGTGCTCGTCGACGAGCTCGGCTCGGGAACGGATCCGACGGAGGGCGCGGCGCTCGGTGCCGCGATTCTCGAGGAGCTGACGCGTCGCGGCACGCTCACCGTCGCCACCACGCACTTGGGCGCACTCAAGCTGTTGGCGACGGAGACGCCGGCGATCGTCAACGCGTCCTTGCAGTTCGACGAAGCGGCGCTCGCGCCGACGTACCGGCTGATCAAGGGCATTCCCGGCCGGTCGTACGGTCTGAGCATCGCGCGTCGTCTCAATCTTCCAAACGACGTGCTCGAGCGCGCCACCGAGCGGCTCCCGCGCGGCGAGCGCGACGTCGCCGCGCTGCTCACGGATCTCGAGCGGCGCGAAGCCGAACTCAACGGGCGCGAAGCGACGGCGAAACTCGATGCCGAGCGTGCGGCGGCCAAGCTCGAGCGCGTGGCCGAGCGCGAGCGCAAGGTGCGCGCGACGGAGCGCGAGCTGGAAAAAGAGGGGCGGCAGGACGCGCGCCGCTACCTCCTCGACGCACGCGCCGAGGTCGACCGGATCATCAAGTCACTGAAGACTTCCACCGGCGCGATGAACGATGCGGCGCGCCGAGCCGGCGCGCCCGCCGACGAATTGGAGCGCGAAGCGCGACGCCAAGTGGAAACGTTGGCCGGCGAGCAGGGCGACGCGCTGGAGCAAATGGCCGTCGCCGAGCGCAAGCGAACGATCGCGTCCAGCGCGCCGGCCACCGCCGCGATCGTCGGCGTCGGCGATGTCGTCGAAGTCGCCACACTCGGCGGCAAGGCCGGCCGCGTCGTCGAGATGCGCGGTGATGCCGCCGTGGTGGCCGTCGGCGCGATGAAGCTCACCCTCCCGACCGCCACGCTCCGCCGGACGTCGCGGAAGGCGCTCGAGCCGGAGGTTGTCGTCGAACTGCGCGGCGACCTCCCGGAGCTCGATCACGCGCCGAGCGAAGTGGACTTGCGCGGCATGCGCGTCGACGAGATGGAGAGTGCGCTCGTGCATTTCATCGACACGGCGATTCGCGCCGATCTCGCAGCCGTGCGCATCATCCACGGCAAGGGCACCGGCGCGCTCCGGCTGCGCGTGCAGGAGCTGCTGCGCGCGGAGCGCCGGGTGCGCGCGTTTCGCATGGGCGCCTGGAACGAAGGCGGCGCCGGCGTCACAATCGCGGAGCTCGCGTAGGTGTCCATCGCCGACGAGACAATCCAACGCGTCCGCGATGAGGCGGACATCGTCGCCGTGATCGGCGAGCACGTCAGCCTCAAGCGCGTCGGCAACACGCTACGCGGGCCGTGCCCATTTCATCAGGGAACGCACCGTAATTTCTCCGTCGTGCCGCAGAAGCGCATCTACCACTGCTTCGTCTGCAAGGAGAGCGGCGACGCGGTCGACTTCGTGATGAAGCGACTCGGCCTCGATTTTCCGTCCGCGGTGCGGCTCGTCGCCGACAAGAGCGGGATCGAGGTTCGCGAGATCGAGACGCGCCGCGACGCGCCCGATCCGAACGCACCGCTGTACGAGGCGAACGCGGCGGCGGCGCACTTCTTCCGCGCCAGCCTGTGGAGCGAAGACGACGGACTCGCGGCGCGCGATTATCTCACGCTCCGGCGCATCACGCGCGACGCGGCCGACCGCTTCGAGCTCGGATTCGCGCCGCCGGACCGCGACGCGCTGCGCACGGCGCTCAATGCGCTCGGCTTCGACGACGACGTGCTCGTGCTGGCCGGCCTCCTCGTGCAGCGTGAGGGCGAAGAGGAGCTACGTCCGCGGTTTCGCAACAGACTCATCTTCCCGATTCTCAACGCCTCGGGGCGCTACGTCGGATTCGGCGGGCGGCTGCTCGGGCCGGGCGAGCCCAAGTATCTCAACTCGGCCGAGTCGCCGCTGTTCAACAAGTCGCGCCTGCTCTACGCGCTCAACTGGTCGAAGAACGCGATCCGCAAGGACGACCGCGTGCTCGTCGTCGAGGGGTACTTCGACGCGGTGCGCTTGATGGCGGCGGGCATCGAGTCGGTCGTCGCGCCGTTGGGCACGGCGCTGACCGAGGGGCAGGCCGAGCTGCTCGCGCGGTATACGAAGAACGCCTTTCTCCTCTACGACAGCGATGAGGCGGGACAGCGCGCGACCTTCCGCGCCGGTGACGAGCTGCTGCGGCACCGTTTCGCCGTGCAGGTGGTGACGCTCCCGGACGGCGAAGATCCCGACAGCTTCGTCGACACGCACGGCGCCGAGGCGATGACCGCCGCGCTCAAGGGCGCGCTGGACATCTTCGACCGCAAGGTGCAGCTCCTCGAGCGCGCCGGCTATTTCGCTGATCTGCGCCGCAAGCGGCGCGCGCTTGACCGGCTCCTACCGACGATTCGCGCCACGGTCGATCCCTACACGCGCGACATGTATCTCGACAAGACGAGCAGCGTCGCGGGCGTGAGCAGGGAAGTGTTGGAGCGCGAGCTCAAGCTCGGCTCCGAGCGCGAGAGCCAGCGCGCGGCGCGAACCACGCGCGACGACGCGGCAGCCCGCCCCGCGGAGCTCCGAACCGCGGAGCGGCGCACGCTCGAGCGCCGGCAGCTTCCGCGCGGCGATAGCGCCGAGCGCATGCTGATCAAAGCGCTGCTGCACTACCCGGACGCGATGGAGCGGATCGCCGAGCGCGTGGGCCCGGCGGACTTTCTGACGCCGATGTACCGTGAGCTGTACACAGCGGTCGTCGAGCACGGCCTGCCCGTCGTGTTCGATGGCTTGTCGGAGGACGCGGTTGTCGCCGCGCAGCTCTTCCTCGCGGAGAAGGGCGAGATTGTCGATCTTGAGCGCACGATCGCGGATTCGCTCAACGGCCTTCGCATCCGCGAGCTGCAGCTGGAGTCGGAGGAGATGCAGGGTCTGATCGACCTGAGCCCGGGCGATGCGGACATGAACACCCTCATCGCGCGCAAGCAGGAGATCGCTCGCGAGATCAAGGCGTTGGGCGGTACCGTTCCCAAGAGCCACCGTAAGCGTTCCGCCTAAGTCATTACGCGTACATTGGAGCTCACCATCATGGAGGTTGCGTGCACCCAGATCTCGTAGCGCTGTTGGCACTGCAGGCGGACGATGTCGCGCTCGGAGCGCTCGAGAAGCGGCGCAAGACGCTCGACGCGCAGACGGCGCTACTCGACCAGGAGCGCGCGGCGGCGACGGGCGCCGTCGAGCGCGTGCGCGCGCAGATCGAGACGGAAGAAGTTCGCCAACGCGACCTGCAGATGAAGGTCGACGAGCACAAGCAGCACCAGGAGCACAACATCTCGCAGCTCGACGCGGTGCGAAAGCAGCGCGAGGCGACGGCGGCGACATCGCAAATCGACATCATGCGCAAGGTGCTGGCGACCGAGGAAAGCGAGATGCACGCGATCGTGGGCCGGATCACCGACATGCGCCACGCGCTCAAGGATCGCGACGCCGAGCTGGCCGTGATGGACGCGCATCAGGAGACGCGGCGCGCCGAGCTCCTCGCCGAGCGCGAGGCGCTGGCGGCGGAGACCGCCGACGCGAACGCCAAGCGCGCCGACGCGGCGAGCCACGTGTCCAAGGGAACCCTCGGCAAGTACGAGCGAATCCGGACGCGGCAGCCGAACGGCGCGCTGTGGGCCATCCGGAACGGCGCGTGTGGCCGCTGCAACACGGCGATCCCGCTTCAGCGGCGCAACGTCATCGCCGGCGGCAAGTCGATCGAGGTGTGCGAGGGGTGCGGCGTGCTGCTCTATGCCGCGCCGTGATGATGGTGTGTGCCGCGCGATGATGGCGTCTCGCGCTTGAGATGGATTTCACACCGGCCTAACTTGCGGTCGTGACCGCCTCCACCGCACGCGAGCGCAACGGAGTCGCGGCGGGCGTGCGCCGCTCGCGGCCCGGCGCGCGCTGGATTCTTCCGCCCGCGCCCGACCCAACGGCCGTTGCCGCGCTCGCCGCCGAGCTGTTGCTCCCCGAGCCGCTCTGCCGTCTGCTCGTGCAGCGCGGATTCGCCGCCGTCGATGTCGCGAAGCAATATCTCCGGCCGCGGTTGGATCAGCTCAACGATCCCTGCTCGATGCTCGACCTCGACCGCGCGGTCGCCCGGTTGGCGCGCGCCGTTCGTGACCACGAGCTCGTGATGGTGCACGGCGACTACGACGTGGACGG
>JBDUCS010000050.1:0-15584 GCA_040003335.1 Gemmatimonadaceae bacterium
CGTCGGCTTCCCGGAGGACCTGATCGAAGGCGTGCGCCGCGGCGTCGACCTCTTCGACTGCGTCGCGCCGACGCGCATGGGGCGCAACGGCGCCGCGATGACGAGCGACGGCCGGCTCAACGTCCGCAACACGCGCTTCCGCGCCGACCCGGCGCCGCTCGACGCGCGCTGCGACTGCTCGACGTGCGCGCGCTTCAGCCGCGCGTACATCCGCCACCTGTTCGCCAGCGACGAGACGCTGGGGCTGACCCTTCTCTCCCTGCACAATGTACATTTCCTCGTTCGCTTGATGCGCGACGCGCGCGCGGCGCTGCTCGGGGGAACGTTCGACGCCTGGAGCCGCGACTGGCTCGCCCGCTACCACTCCCGCCCCGACCTCACGACATGACTTCGCTCCTCCCCGCTCCACTGGCCGTGCTCGCGTTGATGGCGCCGTCGGCCAACAACGGACTGACGGGCCAGATCTTCATGATCGCGATGATGGTCGGCATCTTCTACTTCATCGTGCTCGCGCCACAACAGAAACAGCGCAAGCAGCAAGAGGAGTCGCTCCGCCAGCTCAAGCGCGGCGACGAGATCGTGACCGCGGGCGGCATCGTCGGCGAGGTGATCCACATCGCGATCAAGGACGGCGGCAAGAAGGACAAAGACGGCAAGACGGAGCCGTCGATGGACGACCGCATCACGATCAAGAGCGCCGAGTCGCGGCTCGTCGTCGAGCGCGGCCGGATCGCGCGGATCGTCGGCAAGAGCGCGGACGCCGCGTCGGCCTGACCGACCCGACGATGAGCCTGCTCGACATCTACGTGCTCGGCGCACCGGTGCTGCGCCAGACGACGACGCCCGTGACGGCGGTGACCGACAATCTGCGCGCGCTCATCGCCGACATGTTCGAGACCATGTACGCGGCGAAGGGGATCGGCCTCGCCGCGCCGCAGGTCGGGCGCACCGAGCGCGTCTGCGTCGTCGACGTCGACGATCAGCGCTACGCGCTGGTCAATCCGGAGATTATCGAGCGCGAGGGCAACGAGAGCGGCGAGGAAGGGTGCCTTTCGATTCCCGAGATCTACGGCGACGTCGATCGCGCGACTCGCATCGTCGTCAAGGCGCTCGACGAGCGCGGCCAGCCCTTTGAGCTGCCGGCGGCGGAGCTCCTCGCGCGCTGCATCCAGCACGAGGTCGACCACTTGCACGGGAAGCTGTTCATCGACTACCTCAGCGTGCTGAAGAAGCGCGCCGTGAACGCGAAGTGGAAGAAGATGCGCGGCGACGACAAGGCGCTCACGCGCCAGGTCACGCCGGAGACCGCCGCGCGTCATCACCACCGCGACGACGAGCTCTAGCCGGGAGGTCGAGTTGCGCGTGCTCTTCTGGGGGACATCCGCATTCGCGGTGCCGGCGCTGCAGGCGCTCCTCGGCGAGTCGTTCGACGTCGTCGGCGTCGTCACGCAGCCCGACCGCCCCACGGGACGCTCGCGCTCGATCGTCACGCCATCTCCGGTCAAGCAATGCGCAGTCGTCGAAGGCGTGCCGGTGCTGCAGCCCGAGAGGCCGCGCGGCGACGACTTTCTCGAGAGCCTGCGCGCGCTCGCTCCCGAGCTCTCGGTCGTCGTGAGCTACGGACACATTCTCCCGGAGCCGGCGATCGATCTTCCGGCGATGGGGACGATCAACGTTCACGCGTCGCTGCTGCCGCTCTTGCGCGGCGCGGCGCCGATCCAGGCGGCGATCCGCGACGGGCTTGTCGAGACGGGTGTGTCGATCATGCGCATGGTGCCGGCACTCGACGCGGGTCCGGTCATCCTCCAGGCGAAGACGCCGGTCGCCGACGACGAGACGTACGGCGAGCTGGAGCTGCGCCTCTCCGAGCTCGGCGCGCTCGCGCTGATCGAAACGCTGACGCTGATGCAGATGGGGCGCGCGAGCGAGGAGCCACAGAACGAAGCGCAGGCCACTTACGCGCGCAAGATCGAGCGCGAGGACGCGCGGGTGCGGTGGCACGCCAACGCCGCCGCCGTCGCGCGCCAGATTCGCGCCTACGATCCGAAGCCCGGCGCCTTCACCACGCTCGGCGCGACCGCGATCAAGCTCTATGGCGCGTCCATCACCGACGTTCCCGGTGGTTGGGAAGACGCCACGGAGGGCGAGGTGCTCGCCCTCGACGAGCACGGGCTGCTCGTCGCCTGCCACGACGGCGCGCTTCGCATCTCCGAGCTCAAGCCGAGCGGCAAGAAGCGGCTCACCGCCGCCGAGCTGGCGAGAGGTAGAGGGATCGCGGTCGGAGCGAAGCTTGGTTGATGAGGCATCGGGCCCTGGGCGGGTGCCCGTGGTACACGCGATTACGGATGACGTGATCCTCGCGCGTTCGGGATTTCTGGATGGCGCGAAGCTCGTGATGCACGCGCTCGGCGCGCGCGGCGCGATTCATCTGCGGGCCAAGTCGGTGACGGCGGCGCGGATCTACGACATCGCCACGCTCCTCGCGCCGGTGCAGGACGTAACCGGATGCTGGCTCGTGATCAACGAGCGGATCGACCTCGCGCGCGCGACCCTGGCGCGCGGTGTCCAACTCACCTCCCGCTCCATGCGCGTGGCCGACGCGAGGCGCATCGCGCCCACGCTCGCGCTCGGCGCCAGCGTCCATGCCATCGCCGAAGCGACGGCCGCCGAGCGCGAGGGCGCCGACTGGATTGCCGCGGGGCACGTCTTTGCGACGGCGAGCCACGCCGGCGTCGAGCCGCGCGGCCTCGACTTTCTGCGCCGCGTCGCGGCGTGCGTCCGCATCCCGTGCCTCGCCATCGGCGGCGTCACGCCGGAGCGCGTTGCCACGCTCGTGGCGGCGGGCGCTTATGGCGTCGCGGCGATCGGCGGCATCTGGGGCGCCGCCGATGCCGCGCGCGCGGCGACCGACTATCTTTCAGCCTATGACGCCGTCGACCGTCACGCCTAACGAGTCCGCGCCCGCGCTCACGATGCTCGTTAACGGCGAGGAGCGCGCCGTGGCGCCGGGCACGACCCTCGGCGCCTTTTTGCGCGCGCTCGACCTCGATCCACGGATGGTCGTCGTCGAGCGCAACCGGGTGATTCTGCACGACCGCGCCGCGCACGACGGCGTCGCGCTCGTCGCCGGCGATGCGCTCGAGATCGTCCACTTCGTCGGCGGAGGCTGAGCGATGGCGACGATGGCGGAGCCGCTGCTCGACACCACCCTCACGATCGCCGGCCACGACTTTCGCTCGCGCCTCATGGTCGGCACGGGGAAATACAAGTCGAACGACGAGATGGTGCGCGCGATCGACGCGACCGGGGCCGAGGTCGTCACGGTCGCCGTGCGCCGCGTCAATCTCGATCGCACGAAGGAAGAGGGCGTGCTGTATCATCTCGACGCGTCGCGATTCTTTCTGCTCGCCAACACCGCCGGCTGCTATACCGCGGACGACGCCATGCGCTACGCGCGTCTCGCCCGCGCGGCCGGCTTCAACGAGTGGATCAAGCTCGAGGTGATCGGCGACCAGGACACGCTCCTCCCCGACGGCGCGGGTCTCATCGACGCGACGCGCACGCTGGCCGCCGAGGGCTTCAAGGTCATGGCGTACACCAACGACGATCTCATCACCGCCCTCCGCCTCGAGGACGCCGGCGCCACGGCGGTGATGCCGCTCGCCTCGCCAATCGGCTCCGGACTCGGCCTCCTCAACCCGTACGCCATTCGGACGATCAAGCATCGGCTCTCGGTGCCGATCATCGTCGACGCGGGCGTCGGCACGGCGTCGGACGCCTGCATTACCATGGAACAGGGCGTGGACGGCATCCTCATGAACACCGCGATCGCCGCGGCGAGCGACCCCGTGCGCATGGCGACGTCGATGCGGCTCGCCGTCGACGCGGGGCGACTGGCGTATCTCGCCGGCCGCATGCCACGCCGCGAGATTGCGGTGCCGTCGTCACCCACGACGGGGATGGTGGGGTGACCATGGCGCGGCCGGGCAACGTCCACGTCGCGGCCGGCGGCGTGACCGAAGCCCGGCGCGTCGCGGCTGAGCTGTGCGCCGATGTGCGGCGCGGCGAGCTGCTCGATGTCGCGCTCGAGGCCGGGTCGCGCAGGCTCGACGCCCGCGACCGCCGGTGGACGCAGGAGCTCGTGTACGGCATGCTCCGGCGCCGCTCCGTCATCGATGCCATTCTCGCGCTGCGCGTGCGTGGCGGCCTGGCTCGCCTCGATCCGGACTTGATCGATCTCCTTCGGTTGGGCATCGACCAGCTGCTCTACATGGGAAGCGTGCCGGCCTACGCCGCGATCGCCCAAACGGTCGAGCTGGCGAAGACGCGGCACGGTATCGGCGCCAGCAGGCTCGCCAACGCCGTGTTGCGCCGCGTCGACCGCGAGCGCGACACGCTGACGATACCGACGCCCGCCGATCCGGTGGACGCGCTCGCGTTGCGCTACTCGCATCCGCGCTGGATCGTGGCGCGGTGGGCGGCGCGGTGGGGCGCCGACGACACGGAGCAACTGCTCGCTGCCAACAACGCCGAGCCGCACACGGTGCTCCGCCCATATGGCATCGTGCGCGAGCAGCTCGAGGCGATGCTCGAGAGCGCGGGCGTCCACGTCGACGACGAGCCGCTCGTCCGCGACTCGATGGTGCTGCCGCACGGCGTCGCGCTCGCGGAGCTTGGCGCATTCAAGCAGGGGCTCTTTTTCGTGCAGGACCCGGCGGCGACGCTCGTCGCGCAGTACGCGTGCGTTGCATCGGGATCCACCGTCGCCGATCTGTGCGCCGCGCCGGGCGGCAAGTCGCTCGAGCTGTCGCGGACGGCGGGCGCGGTCATCGCCGCCGACCGGTCCCCCTCGCGCGTCGCGCGCATGGCCGACAACTTCCGTCGCGTGGACGCGAAGAACATCTCCCTGCTTGTCACCGACGCGCGCGCCCCGAGCCTCGGCCCAGTCGACGCCGTCCTCGTCGACGCGCCGTGCACCGGCACCGGTACGTTTCGCCGCCATCCCGATGCGCGCTGGCGTCTCAAGGTGAGCGACCTTGCCGTCATGGGCGCGCTGCAGCGCGGCATCCTTCGCTCGGCGGCGGCTATCGTACGCCCGGGTGGCCTACTCGTCTACAGCACCTGCTCGCTGGAGCCGGAGGAAAACGACGCGCAGGTCGAGAGCTTTCTCGCCGAGTCATCCGGGTGGACGCTCGAGCCGCCGCCGGAGGGCGTGGTGCCGTCGCGAGTACTCGACGGCGGCCGGCTGCGGGTGCTGCCGCACAAGCACGGCGCCGACGGCGCGTTCGCCGCGCGGCTGCGCCGGAGCGTCTCGTGAGCATCACCGTCCTGGCGCGCCGCGCCCTTCCCTTTCTGATCATCGGGATCGGCGGCTTCCTCGTCGCCTACGTCATCGTCGTCGTGTTCATCTTTCCGAGCAAGCTGATCTCGAACGACAACAAGGTCCCCAACGTCATGGGGATCCGATACGACGACGCGGCGCGCCGGCTGCAGAATCTTGGCTTCACGCCAGCGAAGGGCGAGTCGCGCTACCACGTCAGCGCGGCGCCCGGCATAGTGCTCGGCCAGAATCCCGTGCCGGGCTCGATCCAACAGAAAAACGCGCGCGTCGTCCTCGACGTCAGCCTCGGCCAGCGCCAGGCGCCCATCCCCAAGGTGGTCGGCATGACGCGCGCGCAGGCCGAGCTGACGCTGGAGGGCGCGGGGCTGGAGATCGGCGAAGTGCTCGAAGAGCCTAGCCAGCAGGCGCGCGGCCTCGTGCTCGCCACGCTGCCGGCCGCCGGCTCGCGCGTGCCGGTGACCTCGAGCGTCGATCTCATCGTCAGTCGCGGACCGGCGGCGGTCGAAGTGCCGGACGTCATCGGCCAGAGCTATCCCGACGCGCGCAATCGCATCACGCAGCTCGGACTGGCCGTCGGCCGCATCACGATGGATTCCTCGAGCGCGCTGCAGCCGAACTCCGTCGTGACGCAGAACCCGACCTCGGGACGCACCGTGTCGCCGGGGACGCCGGTGAATCTGACGATCGCCGGCAACGCGAAGCCGTGAGCGCGGTCCGGATCGCGCCGTCCATCCTCAGTGCCGATTTTGCGCGATTGGCCGACGATGTCGCGCGGATGGAGGCGGGCGGCGCCGACTGGCTGCACATCGACGTGATGGATGGGCGCTTCGTGCCGAACCTGACGTTTGGCGCCAAGGTGATCGAGACGATTCGGCGGCTCACCCCCCTCTATCTCGACTGCCATCTGATGGTGGTCGAGCCGGAGCGTTACCTCGACGACTTCGCGGGCGCCGGTGCGAGCGGTATCACGATTCACGCCGAGGCGGCTCCGCATCTGCACCGCCAGCTCGCGCACATCAAGTCGCTGGGGTTGCGGGCCGGCGTGGCGATCAATCCGGCAACGCCGCTCGCGGCCGTCGAGGAAGTCGCGGGCGACGTGGATCTCCTCTTGGTGATGAGCGTGAACCCTGGATTTGGCGGCCAGCAGTTCATCGAGCATTCGATCGACAAGATTCGACGCGCGCGCGCGCTGCTGGATGCCGCCCGCAGCGCGGCGGTTCTCCAGGTAGACGGTGGCGTGGGCCGCGACACGATCGAGCGCGTGTGGCGCGCGGGCGCCGACGCCTTCGTGGCCGGTAACGCCATCTTCGGTGCCGCCGATCCGGTGACCGAGATCGCGAGCCTGCGCGCGTTGTGCGCGGAGCGCGCGTGACCGTCCGCCAGCAGTGGGCGCTCGTCGGCGCGATCATCGCCGTGCTCGCCGCCGGCGGCGTGGCCGCCGTGCATTTTCTCGGCGACGAGATGTTCCCCGTGACGGTCGGAGGGAAAGCGCCGGCCTTCGCGGCGAAGCCGATCCAAACGCCGGGCCCGACGCCGCGCGGCTCGCTCGCCGACTACCGCGGCCAGGTCGTGCTGCTGAACATCTGGGCGACGTACTGCGTCCCCTGCATCACCGAGATGCCGGCGATCGAGAAGCTGCACCGGGCGTACGGGCCAAAGGGGTTGAAAGTGGTCGGCGTGAGCATCGACGCTCCGGGACTCGAGCCAAAGATTCGCGACTTTCTCCGCGAGCACGCGCTCACCTTCGACATTTTGTACGACACATCGCGCACGATCCCCGAGATCTACCAGACGACCGGCGTGCCGGAGACGTTCGTGATCGGGCGCGACGGGGTGATTCGCAAGAAGTTCATTGGCCCCATGAACTGGAACTCGGACGCGAACCGCGCACTGGTCGAGCAGCTGCTCGCCGAGCCAGAGCCGAAGTAGATGCCGACCGGCGGTCATTCGACTGGTGGCGCGAACCCACGGCCCTCGAGCGCGCAGCCGCGCGTGCGCACGCCGGTTCAACGCCGGCTCCTCTCGGCATTTACCGAGCGGCTGCACCTCAAGGCGGCGGCGATTCTCTTCGCGCTCCTGCTCTGGTTCGTCGTCAGCGCCGAGGAGCTCAGCGAGCAAGTACTCCCCGTGACGCTCGCGCTCACGCTCGACAGCTCGATCGAGCTGCGTGCACCGCCGCCGCCCGTGAACGCGCTGATCGAAGGCCGCGGCCGCGATCTCCTCAAGCTATGGCAGAACCATCCGACGCTGCGCCGGAAGGTGGGACTCGACACGCCCGACTCCATGACGTTTGAGCTGCGGGCCGGCGACATCGAGTTGGGCGGCGTGAACGCCCACGTGCGTGAGATCGAGCCGAAGACGATCACGATCAGATTCGATGTGAACGCGCAGCGCATGGTGCCCGTGCGCTCCGCGCTCCGCGTCGCGACGGACAGCGGCCGCACGGGGACTCTGGTGTTCGAGCCGGAGAGCGTGCTCGTCCGCGGCCGGCGCGGGATCGTTCGCTCGTTGGGCGCGGTGAGCACGGCACCGGTCACGATCGACGGACGCGACACCATGCAGCTCGTTCCGCTGGACACGGCCGGTCTCGCCGTGACGGTGCGGCCGAGCCGGGTGCGCGTGCACGTGCGCGCGCTGCACGAGCCCACGCACGACACGGCGCCGCCGACGCCGCGGCCGGCCGGCGACAACGTGCGGCGCGACAGCGGCAAGCGGTCGAGCGTGGTGCGCGACAGCGCCGCGCGGCGGCCGGGGCGACCGCCGGCGTCGTGACGCGCGTGCTCGGGCTCGAAACCTCGTGCGATGAGACGTCGGCCGCCGTCGTCGACGGGAGTGGGAACGCGGCGACCGTACGCTCGCTCGTGATTCTCTCGCAGGATGTCCATCGCATCTTTGGCGGCGTCGTCCCCGAGATCGCCGCGCGCGCGCACCTGACGAGCATCGTCCCCGTCACCGAGCGCGCGATCGCCGACGCCGGCATCGAGAGGCACTCGCTCGATGCGGTCGCCGTGACGTACGCACCCGGCCTCGTCGGCGCGCTCCTCGTCGGCGTGAGCTTCGGGAAGGCGCTCGCCTACTCGTTAGGCATCCCGCTCGTCGCCGTGCATCACATGGAAGCGCACCTCTTCGCGACGGCGCTCGAACATCCGGACGCGGTGCCGCCCTTCACCGGCCTGCTGATTTCGGGCGGGCACACTTTGCTGGTGGACGTGGAAGAGTGGGGACGCTATCGCCTCCTCGGCGCGACGCGTGACGACGCGGCGGGCGAAGCGTTCGACAAGGTGGCCAAGCTGCTCGGTCTCCCGTATCCCGGCGGCCCGCACATCGAGCGCGTGGCGAAGGATGGCGATCCGGCGCGTCACCGCTTCGCGCGTCCGATGCTGCGGCGCGACCAGCGGCCGGGTGACCGCGACTACTTCGATGTGTCGTTCAGCGGGCTCAAGACCGCGCTGCTCAACGCGTCGCGCGCGGCGACGGATCTCGAGGCCGAGCGCGCGCACCTCGCGCGCGGCTTCCAGGACGCGCTGATCGAAACGCTGGTCGAGAAGACCTTTCGCGCGGCGAGCGCGTACAACCGCGCCCGTGTGGTGTTGGGCGGCGGTGTCGCCGGCAACAGGACGCTGGTCGCCGCGATGCGCGACCGAATGGCCGAGATCGACGCGACGGTGTATGCCCCATCACCACGCCTGGCGACCGACAACGCCGCGATGATCGCGCGCGCCGGCCTCCATCGCTTCGAGCGCGGTGAGCGCGCCGGCCTCGACCTGAACGCGTATTCGACAATGCCGCTGCCCGGATTGGAAAGGGCTGACGCGGACGACTGACTACTGACCACTCGAGACTCTCGCATGCCAATTCTGCCAGCCAACATCCCGATCGGTCCGCTGACCGTCACCGGCTTCGGCATTGCTGTCGTCCTCGCGTTCGTGATCGCGCAGATCATCGCGCACCACGTGCTCAAGGAGCGCGGCTACGATCCGTCGCCGGTGAGCGACCTCCTGTTCGCCGCGGTCGTCGGCGGTCTCCTTGGCGCCAAGCTCTACTTCATGATCTTGATGCACAGTTGGCAGGCGATGTTCAGCCGCAGCGGATTCGTCTTCTGGGGCGGCCTCATCGGCGGCATCATCGCCGTCGTCGCCACGATCAAGATCAAGAAGCTGAGCATCATGCGCATCGCCGATCCGGCCGGCATTGGCGTCGCCGCCGCGTACGCGATCGGCCGCTCGGGATGCTGGGCGGTCGGCGACGACTACGGCCGTCCGACGAGCGGAATTTTCGGCGTCAGCTTTCCCGAAGGCGCGCCCAAATCGACCGCCGGCAACATG
Source organism: Gemmatimonadaceae bacterium (assembly GCA_040003335.1). GTDB lineage: Bacteria > Gemmatimonadota > Gemmatimonadetes > Gemmatimonadales > Gemmatimonadaceae > JALZAE01. The sequence goes on from JBDUCS010000050.1 coordinate 9,667, forward strand.
CAGTCGCTGTTCGGCGTTCCGATTCCGCCGGGCGCGAACGCCGAGACCATGCTCGCCGTCTATCCGACCCAGCTTCTCGAGATCGCGCTCGGCGTGCTCATGTTTGCGATCTTGTGGCGCATGCGGCACCACAAGCACGCCGAGGGGTGGCTGTTCGGCGTCTACATGGTACTCGCCGGTGTCGAGCGCTTCCTCGTGGAGTTTCTGCGGGCGAAGGACGACCGGTTTTTCGGCCCACTGACGACCGCGCAAGTCCTCGCCCTGCTGTTCGTCGTCGCCGGCGTCGTATGGATGCGGGCCCGCACCCAGCCGTCAGTCCTCAGTCGTGCGTCGTTGGCTCCTACCTGAAGCCAACTGTCGACCGGTCGCGCAGCGCCGGCGACTGAGGACTGTCTACTTGGAGGTCGCGAGCTGAACGGGAACCGGCGCATTGCGCGTCGTTTGCGTCCCGTCCCCGAGCGCGCCGGTGTCGTTCGCGCCCCAGCAATACACCTTCGCGTCGTCACCCAGGCCGCAGGTGTGCTGAAATCCCGCGACGATCGCCACGAACTTGGTGGCGCCCGCGACCGCCTCCGGCGTCACGTGCTGATCGGTGGTGCCGAGCCCGAGACTTCCGCGCGCGTTGCTGCCCCAACAGTAGGCGACGCCCGCGGGCGTGAGCGCGCAGGTGTGGTACGCGCCGGTCACGAGCGTGGCGAAGCGGACATCCTCGCCGACCTTCACCGGCGTCGGTTTCGTCTTGATCAGCGTCGAGCCGTCGCCGATCTGGCCATTGTCGTTTAGTCCCCAGCACATCGCGATGTTCGCCTTCGTGATGCCGCACGTGTGCGAGTAGCGCGTCGTGATCAACTTGTAGCTGTCTTTGCCCGCGACGGCGACGGGCGTCGACCGGCGCGTCTGCGTGCCGTCACCGACTTCACCGGCGAGGTTGCTGCCCCAACAGTACGCCGCGCCACCGACGGCGATGCCGCACGTGTGATACGTGCCGGCGGTGAGCGATGCGAACTGGAGACCACCCGAGACGGCTGACGGCGTCGACGTCGCGGTGGTGGTTCCGTTGCCGAGCTGGCCTTCCTTGTTCTCGCCCCAGCAGAACGCGGCGCCCGTGGTCGTGATGCCGCAGGTGTGCTCCACCCCGGCGACGATCGACTTGAAGAGCTCGCCTCCCGCGACCGCCGTCGGCGTGAAGCGCGCTTGCGTCGTTCCGTCGCCGAGCGCGCCCGTGGCGTTGTAGCCCCAACAGTACGCGTTCCCGCTCGTCGTCACCGCACACGTGTGGTTCGCGCCGGCGCTCACCGATCCGAACGTCAAACCGCCGGCGACGATCTGTGGATTGACGTGGTTATCCGTCGACCCATCGCCCACCGAGCCGTACGCGTTGAGTCCCCAGCACCATGCCGCGCCCGCGTCGGTGAGCTGGCACGTATGATTGAAGCCGGCCGCAAGCTGCACGATACCGCGGCGCCGGCGTCCCGCATCTCGCTGCGGCAGCACGGTCGTCGCGCCGCTCGGCGTTGTCATCACCGCCACGGGTGCGGGCAAAGGGATCGTCGTGCCCATGGCGAAGAAACGCGTGGCGCCGAACTTGTTGTCGCTCTCCCCGATCTGCGCGAGGAGCACGTTGCGCCCCGGCTCGCCGCCTAGGTACCACTGCCCCACCGCGGCGACGCCGTTGTCGTTCGTCTTCGCCGGCGTGCCGACGACCCGGCCGCCGCCGCTCTCGGCGACGAATTTCACAAAGACGCCCGGAATCGGCTTGCCATCGGGCGAGGTGAGCCGCACGCGCGGCGCCGAATCGACCTTCGATCCGACGGGCGCTGCCTGCAGATCGCCGCCGACTTTCGCCAGCTGCATCTGCGACGTGCAGGCGCCGAGTGCGAGCGCCAGCACGAGTGCGACGAGAGGACGCGATCGAACACGAGCGGACGCGAGCGCCATGGGACTCTCCGAGCTGGCTTCGAGGATGTTCGCCAGTGATCCTGGGCGGGGGCGGCCGACGAGGCGTCCTGCCGGTCCAGAAGGGAGCGGCCGCGGGAGCAATGTGTGACCGAGATCACGACCAAGCTAGTGGCGAGCGATCAGCAGGGGCTTGGGCCTAGGGCCCAGGGTCGGTGCTTACGATCCCAAGCCCCAAGCCCCTAGACCCTCTGTGATCCCGTTTTTTGCCAAAACCGGGGCACGACAACCATCGGGCGCCGGCCGAGGACGGTCGCGCCGCGCAACATCTTTGGCTCCTCGACGGTGATCATCGCCTGCGGATCCCATTTGTCGACGACCGCGAAGATGTCCGACAGGTGCTGGCGTTGCACCACCGAGTTAATGATCTCGACCGGACCTTCGCGCCCGTGCCCCGCGATCTCCGTTACGCCGTAGCCGAGCGAGCGCAGCGCCTCGGCGATCTCCGCACCGCCGTGCTGCGATACGATGCGCACGACGGAGAGACCGTAGGCCATCCGCTGCTCGATCGTGATACCGATGAACGTTCCCATGCCGTAGCCGGCCGAGTAGCCGAGGATGTGCCACCAGCTGTCGAGATGCTTGATCGCGTTGCCGACGGCGAAGATCCAGACGAGCGCTTGCACGGCGCCCAGAAAAGGCGCCACGCTCCGTTTGCCGCGTACCGCGAACAGCACGCGCATGGTATCGAGCGACACATCGACGAGGCGTAGCCCGAAGATGAGGAGCGGGCCCCACGGAAGAGCCCAGATCGACGTGTCCACGGTGAGAGCAGTCGTCAGTCGTCAGTCGTCGGCTTCTGACGACTGCCGGCTGACGACCGACGACTGCCGCTCGATTTGCTCGAGACGCTCCTCGAGTGTCGCGAGCCGCGAGGCCAGCTCGGTGGATGGCACCGCCGTGAGCGGCAGCGTCACCGAACGCTTCGGCCAAAACGTCTTTACGAGCGCGAAAACGAGCAGCACGATCAGCGCCATCTGCGCCGAGAGCGTCTCGAGCGTCGGAAAGATGCCCATCGCGTCCACGCTCGGCAGGTGCGGAATGATCGTAATGGGCACGACGTTCCCTTCCTGCAGCTCGCGGATGCCCTTGCCGACGAAGACGAACGCCATGTAGTAGAGCAGGCCGCTCGTCACGGCGAAGAATGGGCGCAGGGGAATGCGCACGCCGAAGCGATAGAAGAGCGTGAAGATGACCGCCAGCGCGCCGAAGCCGATGATGATGCCGAGCGTGAGCGGAAGCGCGACGTTGGAGCCTTCGGCGAACAGCGCCTGGTAAAAGAGCGCCGTTTCGGCGCCTTCGCGGTACACGGCGAGGAAGGCGACGAGCACGAGCGCGCGCCCGCCGCCGTGCTCGAGCGCGCTGTTCACCTTCTCCTTGATGAACTGCTGCCACTTCGCCGCTTCGACTTTGCTGATGAGCCAGTAGCTGACGGAGAAGAGCACAGCGACGGCGATCAGCATGGTGATGCCGCCGATGATCTCGGCGCTCGCCGGCACGGCGTGCAGCACCGTCGCGAGAATCACGGCGGTCACAGCGCTGGCGGCGATGCCGGCGCCGACGCCGAGCCAGATCGAGCGCAGCTTCTCGTCGTGGCCCGTCTTACGCAGGAACGCGGCGACCGCGCCGATGACGAGAATGGCCTCGAATCCTTCACGCAGGATGATCAGGAACGATTGGAGGAACGCCGCCCACGCGCTCGTCGCGCGCTGCGTGAGGTCGACGATCGCCGGCAGGGCCGCCTCGATCGCATCGCGCGATGCCTGCGCGCTCCGCAGATCGCCCGCCTTCACCGCGCCTTTGAAGTCGGCGAAGTGCCGCTCCATCGTCGCGACGAGCCCCGGCTTCTTGGCGCGCGCCGAGGTCTCCAGCGGCTCGAACGCGAGGTATGCGTCGAACGCCTTGTCGCCGGCCTCGGCCTTTCGTCCGGACTGCGCCGCGGCCATCGCTTGGTCGAGCGTCGAGAGCACGATCCGAGACGCGCCCGATGCCGAGGTATCCAGCGCCGCCGCGGCGACCGTGGGTGCATCGCCGCGCACGAGTGGCAGCGCCCGCACGTAGGCGACGAGCCGCGCGAGCTCTTTGTCGCCGAGCTCGCGCGCGGCCGGCATCGCCGAGCCCGGAACGCCGCCGCGAATCGCGCCCAACATCTGCCGGTCGCTTCGCTCCACCTGCCAGCGAAAGCCCCCGATCTCCGCCGGCGCCTTGGTGAGCGCGCGGCTCGCTGGCCCGTCACCGAGGCCGGCGTTGCCGTGACACGACCCGCAGCGCTGCAGATACAGGCCCTCGCCCTCGAGCCGATCGGCCGTCGAGGCGCGCAGTGCGTGCAGGTATGCCACGAGGTTCCAGCGGTCTTGCGAGGAGAGCGTGCCGGCCCAGCCAGGCATCGGCGTGCTGCTCACGCCAACGCTGATCACGCGATACAAGAGTGCGGGGCTCGCGTCGATCATCGTTTTCGCGTCACCGATGGCCGGCGGCGCGGTCTTGAGCCCCTTCGCGGCGGGGCCGTTTCCCGCGCCGCTCTCGCCGTGACAGCTCGCGCAGTTGCGCCCGTACAAGGCGCGGCCGGCCGCGAGGTCGAGCGGTCCCACCGGCATCTCCAACGCCCCGTCGGTACCGAGCGCGTCGACGAAGCGCTTGTGGAGCGCGTCGAGATCTGCCGGCGGCCGCTTCGCGGCGACAGCCGCGGTGATCGAATCGAGTGGCGCGCGCACGGCCGCGGCCGGCGCGCCGCTCAACCGGTTGGCGACCTGGCGTGCATCGTTGAGGAACGCGACGGCCTCGTCGTACTCCTGCTGCGACGTGAGCTTGCCGCGCGCGTCGACGCCCTTCGCGTACTCTTCGACCGCGACGCCGACGATGCTCGAGAGCCGTCGGGCCGGCTGCTCCTGCGCCGCGAGCGGCGCGGCCGCGAGCGCCAGCGCGAGCTGCATCAGTCGAACGAGCGTTTGAGAGCGTGAGGAGTGCATCGCGAATCAGAAGATAGAAGCCTGGCCCGTCGCCGCGCTACCGGAGCGCCGGCCCATCGTCCGACTCGGCGATCGCAACCGCCGCCGCGGTGACCGCGCTGTGCGTGAGCGCGAGCCGGATGACGCACGCGCCCAGCTCGGAGGCGCGCTCCGCCGCCAAGCCCGAGAGGGCGAGCGACGGCGGCGCGCCAGCCGACCGGATCACCTCGATCTCGCGCCATCCAATGCCGCGCGCGCGCTCGGTTCCGGCGAGCGCCTTGTACGCGGCTTCCTTGGCCGCGATGCGCGCCGCCAGATGGCGGAATGGATCCGGGCGCGCCAACGCGTACGAGGCTTCGCGCTCCGTGAAGAGCCGGCGCAGCGCGCGGTCGCCCTTCGACACGATCATGCGCTCGACGCGCGCGATCTCTACGAGGTCGATACCCACGCCGACGATCATCTGGTTGTTCCCCGGCCCACGAACAGCTTGAGCGTCGCCGTGCGTCCGCCGCCGTGCGCGACGACGAGATAGACGCCGTTCGCCGTTCCCGACGCCGCGACATCCCACGACGCGAACGACGCTCCCGCGACGACCGATGCGCGCCAGACGGGTCGCCCCGCGAAATCGTAGATCGCCATCTCACCCGATTGCGCCGCGAACGGCCACGGGAAACGCACCGAGCCGCTTCGCACCGGATTCTCGGAGGGCACGATGGTGCCGGCCGTGGCGACGACGGCGCGCGCGCCGAGTGCGACGACGGTGATCTCGTCGAGCCACCATGCCGCCGCGCTCGTCTGCCACGCGCCGACGAAGCGGACGCGAATCCGCCGGCCGCGCACGGCGGTAACGTCGACGCGTTCCGGATAGAACACGGGCGCGGCGTCAGCCCTGCCCACGCGATCCGCGAGGAAGGTCGAGGCGACTCCCTTGCGGCTGCGACCGTGCGCATCGTAGCGGACGGCGGCGACGGTAAGATGGACCTCGTCCGGATGCGCCTTGGGGCTCGATGAGAT
>JBDUCS010000330.1:0-4588 GCA_040003335.1 Gemmatimonadaceae bacterium
CGGCAAATTCCCTTCCGCATGTCCAGAGTAAATCCGCAGCCCGTGATCCACCGCCCGGTAGAACGTGACCGCCTCGCGCATGTACTGACGGATCATCTCCTCGTCGTACGCAATCACCATGGCGCGCTGCCGACGCTCCTCTGGCACGAGGACGAGCCGATCGCGCATCCGTCGAGCATCGCGCTCAACTATGTGTCGCGGCTGGCGTCCCGGCACGTGAAGGTCGTGCTGACGGGGGAGGGGAGCGATGAGTCGCTCGGCGGCTATGAGCGCTATCGCAACAGCCTGCTGAACATTCGCGGCTCACGAGCGTACCGGCGGTTCACGGGGCCGATGGTTCGCGAGGCCGTGCGGCGCGCGATCGATGCGTTGCCGGTCGGCGCGACGGCCCGCCGCAAGGCGCTTCGCAGCTTTCTCTATCTGGATGCCGATCTCGACACGCTCTACTTCGACAATTTCGCCGTGTTCGGCCGCGAGCGGCAGCGCGAGCTGCTCGCGCCGGAGCTGTCGGCGGACGTCGCGGGCATCGACCCGTACGCGGCCGCGCATCGATGCATGGCGGCATCGGAGGGCGCGTCGCTGTTGCAGCGCTTTCTCTATACGGATGTAAAGACGTATCTGCACGAGCTCCTGATGAAGCAGGACCAGATGAGCATGGCCGCGTCGATCGAGAGTCGCGTGCCGTTTCTCGATCACCAGCTGCTCGCGTTCGCGTCGGCGTTGCCCGACGAGTTCAAGATTCGCGGCATGACGACGAAGTACATCTTGCGCGAGGCGATGCGCGACCACCTGCCGGCGGCGATCCTCAGCCGCAAGAAGATGGGATTTCCCGTGCCGGTGGGCCGCTGGTTTCGCGGCGAGTATCGCGGCGTGGTCGACGATCTCGTGCTCGGCGAGCGCGCGATCGCGCGCGGCCTCTTCCGCCCCGACGCCGTGCGGCGCATCGCGGCGGGGCATGCGAGCGGTCGCGAGAACCACGCGCAACGACTCTGGTCGTTGGCCAACCTCGAGCTATGGCACCGCATTTTCGTGGACGGCGAGGATCACGCGCGCCTCGTGGTGGCTGACATGCCGGCGGCGGCGGTGGCGGCGTGACCGCGCCTGGAGCCGGCGCGCCGGCGCGGCTGCGCATTCTTTGGCTCAAGACGGAGCTGCTGCACCCGGTGGATCGTGGCGGCCGGATCCGCACGTACAACATGCTCCGCGAGCTGCGGCGGACGCACGAGGTCACCTACGTGGCGTTCACCGACGAGACGACGCCGCATGACGCGCTCGAGCAGGCGGACGAATACTGCTCGACGCTTGTGCCGGTGCCGGTGCGGCTGCCGCAGCGTGGGTCGGCCGCGTTTCTCGCGGGCCTCGCGCGAAGCGTCGCGTCACCGTTGCCGTACGTGGTGTGGCGGTGCCGATCGCCGGAGATGGAACGCGAGATCGTGCGCCGTACGAGCGCCGGCGAGGTGGATGTCGTGGTCTGCGACTTTCTCTTTCCCAGCATCAATGTTCCCGCGGCGCTGCCGTGCCCCACGGTCATCTTCCAGCACAACGTGGAGGCGATGATATGGCGGCGCCACGCCGATATCGCGCGCAATCCGCTGAAGCGCGCGCTGATGCGAGACCAGTGGCGCAAGATACGGCGATTCGAGGCGGCGGAATGCCGCCGATTCGACCGCGTGATCGCCGTCTCCGAGGAAGACCGCGCGCTATTCGAGAGCGAGTACGGGTGCCGGGGTGTGGAGCAGGTGCCGACCGGCGTCGACACGTCGTTTTTTCGGCCGGCGGGCCGTGAGCCACGCCGCGCGCACGAGATGGTCTTCACGGGCGCGATGGATTGGCTGCCGAACGAAGACGGCATCGCCTGGTTCGCGGAGGCGATCCTGCCGCGCGTGCGCGCCGCGATCCCGGACGCCGCGCTCACGATCGTCGGGCGGCGGCCATCGGCGCGCGTGCGTGCACTCGCCGCTGCCGATGGGAGCGTCACCGTCACCGGCGGCGTGCCCGACGTACGCCCGTATCTCGAGCGGGCGGCGCTGTTCGTCGTGCCGCTTCGCATCGGCGGCGGCACCCGGCTCAAGATCTTCGAGGCGATGGCGATGGAAAAACCCATCGTGTCGACGACCATCGGCGCCGAGGGACTGCCGGTGATCGACGGCGAGCATCTGCGCATCGCCGACGATCCCGACGCGTTCGCCGGCGCCGTGGTCGAGCTGCTGCGAGACGCCGAACGCGCTCGGTCGCTCGGCGATGCGGCGGCGGCGTTGGTGCGCGCCGAGTACGGTTGGGCCGGCGTCGCCGAACGGTTCGGCAACATTTGCGCGCGCCTCGCTGCGGGCGCGCGCCACGCTTCCATTCACCAGGTCACGACGACGGCATGACGACACGTGTGAGTGTTTTCGGATTGGGGTACGTGGGGTGCGTGTCCGCGGCGTGCTTCGCGAAAGAGGGACACCAAGTCGTTGGCGTGGACGTGAATCCCGCCAAGGTCGACATGGTCAATGCCGGCAACGCGACCATCGTCGAGCAGGGCATCGGCGAGCTGGTGACGGAGACGGTCGCGGCGGGCCGCCTGCGCGCGACCACCAGCGTCGCCGACGCGGTCGCCGCCACCGACCTCTCGCTCATCTGCGTCGGCACGCCGAGCCGCGCGAACGGCAGCATCGACCTCCGGTACGTCGAGCGCGTCTGCGAGGAGATCGGCGCGGCGATTCGGGACAAAGAAGCGCGGCACACGATCGTGGTGCGAAGCACGGTGCTGCCCGGGACGACCCACGAGTGGGTGATCCCGGCACTCGAGCGCACCTCCGGCAAACGCGCGGGTCCGGACTTCGGTGTGGCGATGAATCCGGAATTCCTGCGCGAAGGGAGCTCGATCCGCGATTTCTACGAGCCGCCGTTCACCCTCATCGGCGCCGATGACCCTCTGACCGCGGCGGCGGTGCGCGCCATCTACGCCGGCATCGACGCCACGGTGCAGGTGACGCCCGTGCGCGTGGCAGAGATGGTGAAGTACACTTGCAACTGCTTTCACGGACTCAAGGTCGCCTTCGCGAACGAGATCGGGAACGTCTGCAAGTCGTTGAGCGTGGACAGCCACGAGGTCATGCGCATCTTCTGCGACGACACGAAGCTCAATCTCTCGGCGACCTATCTCCGACCCGGTTTCGCGTTCGGCGGATCGTGCCTCCCCAAGGATCTGCGCGCCATCACGTACCGCGCCAAGGTGTCCGACGTCGCCACGCCAGTGCTGTCGGCGGTGCTCGAGAGCAATCAGAGGCAGATTCAACGCGCGTACGACATGGTCGCCGCCGCGGGGCATCGCAAGGTCGGGTTGTTGGGGCTCGCGTTCAAGGCGGGAACGGATGACCTGCGGGAATCGCCAATGGTCACGCTGGTGGAGATGCTGTTCGGGAAGGGCTACGAGCTCGCGATCTACGACAAGGATGTCTCGCACGCGCAGTTGATCGGCGCCAACCGCGAGTACATCGAACGCGAGATCCCGCACATCTGGAGCTTGATGCGGCCGACCGTCGGCGAGGTGCTCGCGTCGGCGGACACCGTGGTGATCGGAAACGGCTCGGCCGAATTCCGGGAGATCGGCCCGCACCTTCGAGACGGACAAGCGGTGATCGACCTCGTTCGCGTCTTCGGCGCGCGGACCTCCAGTGGCGCCGCCTACCAGGGCATCTGCTGGTGAGCGGGGACCGAGCCCGCCGGACGCGCTGATGCGGTGGTACGTCAAGGCGGCCGCGGCGCAGCTCTTGTCGCGCGCGCCCGGCGGACGGGCGTTGCACCACTTCGTGCAGCGCAACGTGACGCGCACGTTGCCGCTGCCGGAAGTGGATTTCGCGACGCGACTGCGCGCGGCGCTCCAGCACCTCGATCACGCCGGGCGCGACGGCGGCACGGCGCTCGACTCGTGCACGTTTCTCGAGTTCGGCGCGGGGTGGGATTTGGCGATCCCGCTCGTCTACGCGGCGGCGGGCGTGCCACGGCAGGTGCTGTTCGATCTCGACCCGCTAGCGCGCGCCGATCTGGTGTCGATCTCGCTCGATCGCGTGCAGCGCGCGGCACCGGAGAGTGGCGGCCGGCTCGATGCCGGCCGGCTGCCCGCGACCGGGCCGGCGTCGCAGGGTCGCCTCCGCGCGTGGCTGGAGACGCTCGGCATCCGCTACGTCGCCCCGGGTGATGCCCGCGCCACGGGATTGGCGGCCGGCGAGGTGAACGTGGTCACCAGCACGGCGACGTTGGAGCACATTCCGTCGCCCGACATCGCGCGCATCTTGGCGGAATCCCATCGCGTGCTCAAGCCCGGCGGAATCGTCAGCTGTCAGGTGGACATGTCCGATCACTTCAGCCACTCCGATTCGTCCATCACACCGTGGCATTTTCTCCGGTTCGGCGAGCGCGCGTGGCGCCTGATTGATCCGCCGATGCTGTACCACAATCGACTCCGCGCGTCGGCGCACGTCGCGCTCGCGCGTGCCGCCGGCTTCGAGATCGCGAAGGCGCTGAGCGAATGTCCCACCGGCTGCGACGTCGCGCGCGAGCCGCTGCCGCGCGTCCATCCCGACTATCGCGGGTTCGTCGATCG
>JBDUCS010000331.1:0-4583 GCA_040003335.1 Gemmatimonadaceae bacterium
GGGAGCTCGCTCGGCGAGCGGATGGGCGCGGAGCCAGACACGTAGACGTAAACGTTGGCCTTGTCTTTTGGATCGACCACAACCGTGTGTGTGTGCGAACCGCGGCAGGTCTGCACGTTCGCGACGTTCTTCGGGTGGTTGATGTCCGAGATGTCGAAGATGCGAACGCCGCGGATCCGCTCGGTGCTCACCGTGTCCTTGACGCCCTGATCGCCGCAGTCAATGCGCCCCGTGTTACCCTCGGCCGAAACGAAGAGGAGGTTCTTGTACGACGAGACGTCGCTCTGCGACGCCGGGCAGAAGTTCGCCACCTTGAGCGCCGGCGCGCTGGGATTCGTGATGTCCCAGATCTGGTAGCCGTTGTAGCTCCCCTGGATGACGTACTTGCCGTTGAAGGCAAGGTCGGACATGGTGCTGCCGACGAATTTCTCGGATGGCTGCGTGTTCGAGAGAAGGCGAGTGTTCCAGGCCGCTTCAGCAGCGTCAGTCTTCCCCGCGCGGAGACCGACGCGCGGATCGGGGCTTGGCGCGGAGGTGGACCCGTTCTGCGCGCTCAGTTGCGCGGCTCCGACTATAGCGAGCGAGGTCGCGAGGCAAGCGGCTCGCATCGCTCGGAGGAGCGAACGAGCGGATAGAGTCGTGAAGGACATAAGCGATTTCCTCTCTATGGAAGTAAGGAGTCTGGTGCACGCGGGCTTCCGGCGTCAGTGGGGCGGACAAGACCGCACTGCATTGCCCGAAGTATGGCGGCGCCCGATGTAGATTGCCCCATGGATCTCGAGCTCACCAACCACCGCGTGTAGTCTTGGCACTGGTGTCGATACCACAGGACGGCGAGCCGGCGATCCGCAACGAGGACGTCGCCCTCCACGCCGATGTCCGGTGGCTCGCCGGCGCGCTCGGCCGCGTCGTGCGCCGGCTCGAGGGAGAGGACGCGTTCCGCGCAGTCGAGGAGCTGCGACAAGCGAGTCGCGCCCGCCGGCAGGGTCAGTCGGGAGCGCCGGATCTCGCGTCGCTGGTGGCGCGCGTCGACGCGCTTCCGCTCGAGCTGAGCGCGGTCACCGCCCGCGCGTTCACTCTCTTCTTCGTTCTGATCAACACCGCCGAGCAGGTGCAGCGCGTGCGCCGGCAGGAGGCGTACCGCCGCGCTGGTGATGCCGAACCACAGCCTGGCTCGGCGCGCTGGACGATGCGCAAGCTGCGCGAGTCCGGCCGATCGGCCGCCGACGTCGCCGGGGCCATCGCGGCGCTCGACGTGCGCCCCGTGCTCACGGCGCATCCGACGGAATCCACGCGCCGCACCGTGCTCGCGCTGCAGGCGCGCGTCGCCGCGGCGCTGTTGGCGCGCGAGGATGCGCCCGATGCCGAGCGTCGCGCGATCGAGGATGCGTTGGACGGGGAGATCGAATTGCTCTGGCTCACCGCGGAGGTGCGGCGCGATCGCCCGTCGGTCGGCGACGAAGTGGGCACCGCGCTCTGGTACCTGGAGACGCGCCTTCTCGACGCGGGCGCGCGCGCGCACGAGGCGCTGTTGCGCGCGTTCGACGACGAGTTCACGCCGGCCGCGGATAGCGCGGCAGCCGATGCGACGACCGACGAACTTCGGCAGAGTACGCCGCTTCGATTCGGCAATTGGATGGGCGGGGACCGCGACGGCAATCCGTTCGTGACGCCGGAGATCACGATCGCCGCCGCGCGGCGTGCGAGCTACGCCATGCTCGGCCGCTATCGCGCCACGCTGGACGATCTGATCGAGCGTCTCTCGCTCTCTTCGCGCATCGCGAGCCCCAGCGCTGAGCTGATGGATTCCCTCGCGCTCGACCGCGACGCGCTGCCCGACGTGTGGTCCGCCAATCGGGAGCGAAACGCGGACGAGGCGATTCGCCTCAAGCTGAGCTTCATGGCGGCTCGCATCGACGCCACTCGGCGACTGCTCGCGTCGCGCGATGCCGGGCGTCCCGTGCAAGAGCCGGCGTCGTACCCGAGCGCGGCAGCATTCGAGGGCGACCTCGCTCTCATCGGCGACGCGCTCATTGACGCGGGCGCGAAGGCGGCCCGAAGCACCGCGCTCGATCCGGTGCTGGCCGACGTGCGCGCCCACGGCTTTCACGGATTTCTGCTCGACGTTCGCGATCACGCCGACGTGCACGCGGCGGCGCTCGACGAAATGGCTGAGTTGCTCGCGCTGCCGCCGTTCGACAGCGATGCGATCGCGCGCGAGCTGCGCGGGCGGCGGCCGCTCGGCGGCCCGCACCTCGCGCTCTCCGACGACACGCGGCGGGTGCTCGACACGTTCGGCGCGGTCCGCGCGATTCAGGATGAGATCGGTGAGGCGGCGGCGTCCACGTACATCGTCTCGATGACGCGGTCACCGGAGGATCTCCTGCGCGTGCTCCTCCTCGCGCGCGAGTCGGGACTCATCGACCTCGCGGCGAGCCCGCCGGTGTCGCGCATCGACGTCGTCCCGCTGTTCGAGACGCTCGACGATCTCGAGCGCGCGCCCGCCGTGATGCAGGCCCTGCTTGCCGACGAGCTGTACGCGCGGCAGCTCGACGCGCGCGGCCGCCGACAAGAAGTGATGATCGGCTACTCCGATTCGGGCAAGGACGCGGGCATTCTCGCGTCGTCGTGGGCGCTCTATCGGGCGCAGGAGAATCTCGCCGATGTCTTTCGCGCCGCCGGCGTTGAGCTGACGCTCTTTCACGGTCGCGGCGGGAGCGTCGGTCGCGGCGGCGGGTCGCCCGTGCAACGCGCGCTCGCCGCCCTCCCACCAGGCACGGTCGACGGTCGCATCAAGATCACGGAGCAGGGCGAGATCATCTCGCAGCAGTTCGGCTTGCTCCCGGTCGCCGAGCGAACGCTCGAGGTCACGATGGCCGGCGTGCTGCTCCAACGATTCACGGATTGGCGCGACGGTCACGATGCGTCCGACGAGCGTCGGTTCCGCGAGGTGATGGACGGGCTCGCGGCGCGCTCGCTCACCGTGTATCGCGGCCTCGTGCACGAGAACGAGGCGCTCTTCACCCTGTTTCGCGTCGCGACGCCGATCGCGGAGCTGGCCGACGCGCGCTTCGGTTCGCGGCCGGCCTACCGTCCAGGCACCAAGGCGGGCATCGAAGGGATTCGGGCGATTCCGTGGGGATTTGGCTGGACGCAGATCCGGCTGCTGCTGACCGGATGGCTCGGGGCGGGGACGGCGCTCGCCGAGCTCGTCGATACGCCGACGGGATTGGAGACGCTGCAGGAGATGGCCCGCGCCTGGCCCTTCTTCGATGATCTGTTGGCGAAGATCGAGATGGTGTGCGCCAAGGCCGATCTCGAGATCGCGCACGAATACGTGCGCGCGCTGGGCGGCGACCTGTCGCTGCTCGCGCTGCTGCGAGACGAGTTCGAGCGCACGGTGGCGAGCGTGCTGCGCATCCGCGGCACGACGGCGCTGCTCGCCGACTCGGCGGTGCTCCAGTCGGCGATCACCCTGCGCAATCCGTACGTGGATCCGCTGTCGGTCCTTCAGATATCCCTGTTGCGGCGCAAGCGGGCGACGTCCGATGACGCCGAGCGCGCGCGTCTCGATGACGTGCTCGCCACGACGCTGAGCGGCATCGCGCAAGGGATGCGCAACACGGGCTGACGATCTAGTCGGACGGCACGTGGATCGTCGAGCGCATGAGCTGCACCTGATATGGGACGCTCGTCGACAGCAGATAGTGGATCGTGAGCGACCGCGTGTCGTGTGTCCACTTCGTGTACTTCGCGATCAAGAAGGCGCCATACGCCCAACCGGGCTTCCCGCCGTACGCGAGTTCGCGATTGGGCGGCAGCACGGGTGGCAGGGTGTCGAGACTGTCGCAGCCGTGCCGGTGCATGTATCTGCCCAGAGCGTTGTCACGGAGTGGATCGAAGACGATGATCTCATCGGACCACTCCCAAGGCGTGATACCAAACCTGGCGACAATGGGACCGGACGGATTGTGCTGCGTCGGCGACCCTGGATTGCTCTCCGCACACGGACCGGGAAGCTTGCCCGGTGAAGCCAGGCTATACAACAGCAGCCACCGCTTCGCCTCGGGAAGCCAGGCCAAGGAAAGGCTGGTGTATCCGATCGTCGGGAAGAGGTTCTTGGCATCGGACTCTCGGCGCGACCAACGCTCGCCGTGGTCATCGGCGGCACGATACTGTATCGCCGATAGATCGGGATCCTGCCCTCGCGTGAGGGGAAGCCACGCCATGTGAACGCTGCTCCCGGGCCCGCCGTGGCCAAGGAGAATCAGACCGTCGCCAGTGACCGATGGCAGGCCCGGCACATCGGCGTTCTTGACGACCCAGGGCGCGACCTGAAAAAATCGGCCGGAGTCCGTGTCATAGATCGGTTGCTGCGTGACCGGATCGACTCGCCCCTTCGCCTCGTCGTACAAGGTCGAAACGCTGCCCACATACTCGAAATCGGTTGGCTGCGTGGGATCACTCGACTTGGTCAACACGGAACCGGGCGGACGCGGTGCGAGCCGTGGGTCTCCGACCGGGTTGTAAAACGCGAAGACATAAACGCGTGTGTGATGGTGGCGCCCGCTCGATCCTCCGTA
>JBDUCS010000332.1:0-4581 GCA_040003335.1 Gemmatimonadaceae bacterium
GCCTACCGCCGCCAGCACCCGAACTTTTTCATCAATTTCGTCTCGCCCAGCACCCCGGACTCGCTCGTGCCCGCGGGCCAGTTCAAGTGGAATCCGTCGTACATGAGTCGCGCCGGACTCCAGGCATTGATCGCGGCGCAGCGTCCCGCGCAGGAGCTTTTCCTGATCCCGAACGACCTCAAGCCGCCGAAGTCGAACCAGTGGAGCATCGGCGCCCGCCACGACTTCGGCGAGTTCAACGTGTCGGCGACCTACAACGGCACGCGGAGCTACAACGGGTTCAGCTTCGACTTCGCCAACCTGGGGCTCAATCCGGCGACGAACGACTGCTGTATCTCGTCGAACATCCCGGCGTATCAGACGATCTTGCTCGGCAACAACACGGTGCACACGTGGTACAACGCCGGGCTCTTCCAGCTCAACCGTCCATACACGAAGAACGCGCAGAACTTCGGCTGGGGCGCCGGCATCGCGTACACGCTGTCCAAGGCGGAGGCCGAGGGCGGCGACCTGTTCAGCTTCCCGTCAGTCACGGCCGGCTTGAACTCGCGTCACTTCATCAACGATGACCGCCGGCACCAGTTCGTGCTGAACGGCATCACCGACATGCCGTTCGCCTGGGGACTCCAGTTGAGCGGGCTCGCGCAGTTCTCGAGCGGCACGCCGATCCAGCAAGTGGCGTTCATCAAGCTGCCCAACCCGCCAGGCGGCAACCAGCGCGTGCTGCGAGGGTATTCGCGCTCGCCGTGGTTCCAGAACGTCGATCTGCGCCTGCGCAAGAACTTCGTCAACGTCGGCGGCAACGAGGTCGCCGTGACGGGTTCGGTCTTCAACGTGCTCGACAAGCAGAATCTCGGCTGCTACAACACGACGATCGCGCAGCCGGGCCCGACGCCGGGCACGACGGTACCGGACGCCGGCTTCGGACTCGCGAACTGCACGATTGCGGATCCGCGCCGTTTCCAGATCGGCCTCACCTACGATTTCCATGGACTGTCGCGTTGAGATACCCGGCATGACGTTGGTCTCCCCGGACGCGCCCAGCCGGGCGTCCGGGGCAGCGCGGGGCGCGTGGGCCAGGATGGCCCGCGTGCCTCGCGCACGTTTTTTCGCGGGTGCCGCGGCGGCGCTGCTCGTCGCTTGTTCCGGCACGACTGGCGCACGGGCGACGACGCCCGCTCAACCGCTCTCCGCCGCCGACGTCGCGTTCCTCGACACGCTCGAGCGGCGCACCTTCAATTTTTTCTGGGAGACGACCAACCCGCGTAACGGCCTGGCGCCGGACCGCTGGCCCGATCCGCCGTTCTCCAGTGTGGCGGCGGTCGGCTTCGCGCTCACCGCGTATCCGATCGGCGTCGAACGGCAATACGTGAACCGCGCCGATGCGGCGGCGCGCACGCTTCTCACGCTCCGCTTTCTGTACGCGCTGCCGCAGGGTGCCGACGCGACCAATGTCGGCGGGGCGCACGGCTTTTTTTATCACTTCCTCGACATGGAGAGCGGACTCCGCTACAAGGATGTCGAGCTCTCCAGCATCGACACGTCGCTGCTCCTGGCCGGCGTGTTGTTCGCCGGCCAATACTTCGACGGCACCGGCGCCGCCGAGACGGCGATTCGCGCGTACGCCGACTCGCTCTACCGCCGCGTCGACTGGCGCTACATGCTGGCCCGCGCGCCCTATGTCTCGATGGGATGGAAGCCGGAGAGCGGCTTCATCTCCTCGGAGTGGCATGGCTACAACGAGGCGATGATCCTCTACGTCCTCGCGCTGGGCTCACCGACGTTGCCGCTCGACACGAGCGCGTGGAACGTGTACCAGAGCACGAACACGTGGGGCGCGTTCTACGGCTACGAGCACGTCAATTTCGCGCCGCTGTTCGGGCATCAGTACTCGCACATCTTCGTCGACTTTCGTGGAATCCAGGACGCGTACATCCGCGGCCACGGTCTCGACTACTTCGAGAACTCGCGCCGCGCCACACTCTCGCAGCGCGCGTACGCCGCCGACAACCCGAACCGCTGGACCGGCTACGACTCCAGCGTGTGGGGGCTCACCGCCGCCGATGGCCCGATTGACACGACCGTCACGATTGCCGGCACGCCGCGCCGCTTCTTCACCTACGCGGCGCGCGGCGCTGCCCTGAATGAGGTGCGCGACGACGGCACGCTGGCGCCGACCGCCGCCGGCGGCTCGATCCCGTTCGCGCCGAACGAAACCGTCGCCGCGCTCCGCGCGATGCGCGACCGCTACGGCGACGATCTCTTTACCCGCTACGGATTTCTGGACGCCTTCAACCCGACCTTCGCGACGCTAGGCATTCCGGCGAAGTACGGCCGCATCGTGCCCGGCAAGGCGTGGATCGGCACGCAGTATCTCGGGATCGACCAGGGTCCGATCATCGCCATGATCGAGAACTCCCGCACCGGTCTCGTCTGGAACCGCATGCGGACGCATCCCGCGGTGATCCGCGGGCTGTGCCGGATGGGGTTCTCGGGTGGCTGGATCGCCGGCAAATGCTGAGGCGCGCATCGCGCATTGTGCATTGTGACCTGTGGGCCTCTTCCCGGCACACGAGTTCCGCCGCGATCCGTCGATGGCCCCGCCCCGGCGTGTTCGTCGCGGCGTTCGCGCTCATTGGCTGCAGCAACCTCCGAAGCGACGCAAGCACCGAGGAACTTCGCTTCTGGGCATTCGGCGCCGAGGGTGAGGTCGTGCAGCAGTTGATGCCCGACTTCGAGAAAGAGAATCCCGGCGTGCACGTGCGCGTGCAGCAAATCCCCTGGACGGCGGCGCACGAGAAGCTCCTGACGGCGTTCGTCGGCAATGCCACGCCCGATGTCGCGCAGCTCGGCAACACGTGGATCGCCGAGTTCGTCGCGCTCGACGCGCTGCGGCCGCTCGATGCCTACATCGCCGCGTCGAAGACGCTCAAGAAGGACGCCTACTTTCCGGGCATCTGGCAGACGAACGTGATGGACAGCGTCACGTACGGCATCCCGTGGTACGTCGATACGCGCGTCATGTTCTACCGCACGGATCTGCTCAAGCGCGCCGGCTACGATAGCGTGCCGGCGACGTGGGACGGTTGGCGCGCGGCGATGCAGGCGGTGAAGAAGCAGCAAGGCGCCGGGAGCTACGCGATCTTTCTCCCCACCAACGAGTGGACGCAGCCGCTCATCCTCGGCTTGCAATCGGGTTCGCCACTGCTCAAGGATGGCGCGCGCTACGGTGCCTTCTCCGATCCGCCCTTCCGGCGCGCCTTCGATTTCTACGTGTCGCTGTTCAAGGATGGGTTGGCGCCGATCGCCGGCAACCAGGACATCGCCAACGTCTACCAGGAATTCGCGCGCGGCACGTTCGCGATGTACCCGACCGGCCCGTGGAACATCGGCGAGTTCCGGAAGCGTCTGCCGCCGGAGATGCAGGACAAGTGGGCCGCGTCGCCCTTTCCTGGCCCCGCCGGCGACTCGTCGCGCGTGTCGACGGCGGGCGGCGCGAGCATCGTGATCTTCAAGGGCACGCGCCACCAGACGCTGGCCTGGAAGCTCGCCGAATTCCTGTCGCGTCCCGGGCAGCAGGTGCGATTCGCCAAGCTGACCGGTGACTTGCCGGCGCGGCTGGAGGCGTGGAAGGACCCGGCGATGAAAAAGGATCCGGCGCAGCGCGAGTTCTACGCGCAGCTGCAGCGCGTAAGTCCGCTGCCGAAAGTGCCGGAGATGGAGCTGATCGCCAGCAAGGTGATCGAAGCGGCGGAGAAGAGCATCCGCGGAAACGTGCCGGCGGCGCGCGCGTTGGCGGATCTCGACACGGACGTAAATCGCATCTTGGAGAAGCGGCGGTGGCTGGTGGCGCGCGATTCCGCCAAGCGCACCGTGCTCGCTCGATGACCGCACTCACGATCGAGCGCACGCAGGCGAAAGCCGCGTGGTTCTTTCTCGCGCCGGCGCTGATCCTGATCGGCGTCTTCTTCTTTCTCCCGGTGACGGCGTCGTTACTGCTCAGCGTCACCGACTTCGACATCTACGCCGTCGGCGACGTCGCGAACACCCGCTTCGTCGGCGTCCGCAACTACGTCGATCTGCTGCGCAACCCGACGTTCTGGATCGCGCTCAAGAACACCTTCTACTTCGCGCTCGTCGGCGGACCGCTCACCGTCGCCACCTCGCTCGGCGCCGCGCTCCTCGTCAACGCCAAGTCGATCCGCTTTCGCGGCGTCTTCCGCACGATCTACTTCACGCCGTTCGTGACGACGCTCGTCGCCGTGGCGATCGTCTGGCGCTACCTCTATCACCCGCGGTACGGGCTGATCAATTACGCGCTGGTTCACGTGGGCCTTTCTCCCGTGGACTGGCTCGGCGATCCGCACTGGGCGATGCCGGCCATCATTCTGCTGGCCGTGTGGAAGAATTTCGGCTACAACATGCTGATCTTCATCGCCGGGCTGCAGGCGATTCCCGGAGAGCTGTACGAGGCGGCGAATCTCGACGGCGCCAACACGGTGCGGCAGTTCTGGCACGTCACGATCCCGCAGCTCGCGCCGACCTTCTTGTTCGTCGGCGTGGTGACGATGATCGGCTACT
>JBDUCS010000333.1:0-4544 GCA_040003335.1 Gemmatimonadaceae bacterium
GCTGAAATTTCTCCGGCCAGTTGTACGCGGCGACGAGGCGCATCATGTCGCTCTCGCCCTCGACCACATAGACCGAGGCGAACGTCGCGCCGACGAGCGGACTGACGCGATCGAGCGCGAACTGAAAGACCTCCTCGGGCCGGTCCGCGGTGAGAAACGCGTGCACGATCTCGCGCACCGCGATTAGCTCGCGAAGTCCCGATTCGGTCTGCACTTGCCGGGTGTCGATCACCTTTCAACTTACGAATTGGCAAGGGCTCCGCGAGGGGCGCGCGCCGGCGTCCGGCGCCCGATTTGCGCCACTCGCCGGCCCCGCCTATCTCTGCCCCATGCAGTTCGATCGCGATCAAATCCTCGAGCGAGCCCGTGCGCTCGCCGCGCTCCGCCGGTGGAAGGACGCCGTGGCGGAGCTCGAGCGTGCCCTGGCGCTCGATCCGGGCGATGCGACGGCGCATTGCCACATGGCCGTGGCGTACCTCGAGCTCAGGGAAGTCGCGCGCGCGCTCGAGTCGGCGGACCGGGCGGTCGAGCGTGCGCCAGACGAGGAATGGGGACATCGGCTGCGCGCCATCGCGCTCCTGCGCTTGGGAAAGCCAAAGCCCGCGCTCGCCGCGGCCGAAGAATCCGTGCGCTTATCGCCGCTCGAGCCCTTCGCGCTCCAGACGCTGTTCGCCGTGCAATCGCAGATGAAAAAGTTGCGCGAAGCGGGCCAGACGGCCGAGCTTCTCCTCCGCCTTCGCCCGGACGACGCCGACGCGCACACGAACGTCGGCCTCATCGCAATCAGACGCTCGAAATGGAAGGAAGCCGAGTCGCACTGCCGTCGCGCGCTGGAGATCGATCCGCGCAACACGGATGCGCTCAACAACCTCGGCGTCGCGCTACTCAATCTCCGCCGGCGGCGCGAGGCGATTCTCGCGTTCTACCAGGCGCTCAGCCTCCGGCCGACGCACGGCCTGGCGCAGCGCAATCTGCGCCTCTCGGCTCGGCGCTACCTGCGACCCGTCGGCGTGATTGCGATCAGCGTCGGCGTGCTGCGCGGTGTCGTGGAAACGCGCGGCAACGCGACGCTCCTCACCGTTGGGGTGGTCGTCGTCGCGCTATTCGCGTATTGGATGTGGAGCCGCCGCCGAATGGCCAGCCTCCCCCCGGACATCCGCGACGCCATCCGCGCCGACCCCGCGCGCCTCTCGCCGCGCGAATGGCTGCTCGGCTCCGCCTTTATCGTCGTCACGTTCGGCTTCGTCGGTCTCGTGCCGATGCTGGCGTACGCCCGAACGAGACCGTGGCAGCTCTGGGGAATGTGGATCGCCTTCGGCATCGGCGCCGGCGTCCTTGGTTATCTCCTGCTTCCGACGCGTCGCCGTATGCGCGCGCTGAAGCAGCAGTCGTGACGAGGGGAGCCAGCCGCGACGGCTCTATGTCGAAGAACGAGGAACGATCAGACGGATTCCACGAATCACTTTCTCGGATTGGCCGCCCGAATCTCGAGCCGGTGCACCAGCACGTCGCGCGGTTGCGTGACGGTGAACCAGACGGACTCGGCGACTTCCTCCGGTGACAGCATCCAGCTCGTATCGGCGCGTCGAGTCGAGAAGCCGGTGTCGACCGACCCCGGCATGATCACCGACACGCGGACGCCCTTGTCGCGCACCTCGAGCATCAGCGATTCGGTGAACGCCATCACGCCGGACTTGGTCGCGGCGTAACACGAGCCGCCGGCGAACGCGCTCCGGCCGGCGATCGAGCCAATGTTCACCACGTCGCCCACGCCCCGCGCGACCATGCCGGGCAGGAGCGCCTTTGTCACGTGGAAGAGCGCATTGAGATTCACATCCACCTGCCGGTGCCACTCCTCGGCGCTCATCTCGAGCAGCGGCTTCATCACGCCAAGGCCGGCGTTGTTGACGAGTACCTCGGCGTCGATGCCGGCGAGGGCGGCGCCGATCGCGCCCGGGTCGCGCAGGTCGAACTCGCGCACGTCGCAGCGTCCGCCGCGGTCCGCGATCTCGCTCCGCAGCGATGCCAGCTCGGTCGTCGAGCGAGCCGCGGCGACGATGGCGTACTTCTCCGAGAGTCGCAGCGCCGTCGCGCGCCCGATGCCGCGCGAGGCGCCGGTGATGACAGCGATCGGACTGCTCATCGGCTGCTCCTTTCCAAATCGCCGCGACCTGAATAGATGAAGAGTGGGTTCCGGTCCATGTTCACGCTCGGGGGTAACGCAGATGCGAGGGATTCGGGTGGTTGGCGGCGCGTCGGTCGCCGCAGCGGCGCTCGTGGGTGCCGGCGCGGCCGCCGCGCAGAACGGCTTCAACGGCACCATCACGTTCCGCAGCTACGAGAAGAGTGGCCCGGGTCAGACGATGGTGCAAACGACGAAGGGGCATCGCCTGCGTTTTGACATGGGCAGCGGCGAGGGCGGCGGCACGAAGGAGAAGGGCGCGTGGATGATGGACGGCGACTCGCACACAACGACCATCCTCATTCCCGAGCGGAAGCAGTACATGCAGATCACCCCCGACGACATCAAGCGCAATGCCGAACGGATGACCTCGTCGCCGCGCGCAACCGCTGCGCGCGCGCGCGTCGACAGCGTGATGAAGGCGAGCAAGTACGACATCACCAAGACGGGACGCACGGAGACGGTCGCGGGCGTGAAATGCGAAGTCTATCATGCCTCCGGCATGTCCAACGGCCGCAAACACGAGGGTGATGTCTGCGTCGCCGACGGCGTGGGCTTCGCGCTGCTCGACATGGCCATGGGTGGCGGCGCCATGATGGGCATGGGCAATCCGGCGTCGAGGATGCCTGAGATGAACGCCCTGCGCGACCTGCTCAAGGGGAACCGGGGCGTCCTCAAGCTCACCGAGGTGGAGAACGGTCAGAATGTGACCAGGCTCGAGGCAATCAAGATCGACCGGACGACGCCGAGCGATGCGGTGTTCGCCGTTCCGCCGGGCTACACAAAGTTCGAGATGCCGAGTTTTCCCGGCCGGCCGCCGAAACCCTGACGTCGGCGTCGCTACCGCGTGACGCGGTAGATCGCCCCGTAGATCAGCTTCGTCCCGAACAAGAGCGACGCGAGCGGGACGCGCTCGTCGGTGCCGTGCATCCGGTCCTCGTCGTTCTGATCGAGCGGGAACGGGAGCAAGCCGTACGCTTGCATGCCCCACGCACGCAGCTGCGCACTGTCGGTGGCGCCGGTGCTCATGTAGGGCACCGTCACCATCGCCGGATCGAGCGACGTCACCGTTTCGGCGATCGCCGCGAACATCGGCGACGCGAAGCTCGAGGCCGGCGCGTCGACCTCGTTCGGGTCGACCACCTCCAGTGTCACCAGGGTGTCGTCGATCGCGCGCCGCAGGCGGCGCACCACGCTGTCGATCTTCACGCCGGGGAGCGTGCGCACGTTCAGGTTCGCCGACGCGTCGGTGGGGATCACGTTGTTGCGGATGCCGCCGCTCACCATCGTCGCGCTGATGCCGTTCCGCAACAAAGCGTCGAACACCGGCGTGCGCGCCAGCACGGCGGCGCCGCGCGTCACGCGCGCCCCGCTCGCCGACGCGACATCCGCCATCGCCGCGCGCTCCGCCGCCACCGGCCAGACCGTGCCGAGCCGCGCAAAGAATACGCGCGTCGTCGCGTTGATCTCGAGCGGCTCCCGATGCGCGCCGACCGCCGCCAGCGCGCGCCCCAGGCGCAGCACCGCGTTTGCCGCGAGCGGAATGGCGGCGTGACCGCCCGGCCCGCGCGCCGTGACCTTGATGTTGTACGCTACCTTCTCCGTGTTCTGAACGGCGACGTACAGCGGTTTGCCGCCGACGATCCGCGTGCGCCCGCCCTCGTTCAGCGCGAACTCGGCTCTGATCAAATCGGGATGCGTCTTGATCAGCCACGCCATCCCCATCTCGCCTCCCGCCTCCTCGTCGGAGTTGGCGACCATGATCACGTCGCGCGACAGCGTTCCGCCGCGATCGACGACGACTCGCTTGAGCAGGAGCATCGTCTCGAGATTCGCGGCCAGCATCCCCTTGTCGTCGATCGCGCCCCGGCCGTAGAGATATCCGTCCCGCGTCACCGCTTCGAACGGATCGACCGACCACTTGTCGCGCTCCACGCCCACGACATCCATGTGTCCCATCAGAATGACCGGACGCTTCGAGCCGTCGCCCTTGAGGCGCGCCACGAACGAGCCGCGTCCTTTCGCGGGCTGGAAGACGAACGTCTCGATTCCGGCCGGCGCGAGCACGCTCTCGAGATACTTGGCCACCTCGAGCTCGTTGCCCGGCGGATTGACCGTGTTGATGCGGATGAGCTGTTCGAGGTGATGCACCGTCTCGCGCTGCACGACACCCCAATCCGGCTGCTGCGCGTTAGCCGAACCGGCAAGCACCATCGGCGCCGTCATGGCGCAAATGGTTGAAACCGCGTAGCGTCGCATTTCGAAGTCCGTGGGTGAACGTGAGGCACAATCTAACCGGCACCGAGGTTCTCGTGATCACGCGACTCTTGCTCCCACGCATCGCGTTCGCCGCGCTCGCCTT
>JBDUCS010000334.1:0-4535 GCA_040003335.1 Gemmatimonadaceae bacterium
CGGTGTGTACCGCGCTGTGTCCGCGTTTCCGTCGAGCGAGCGCTTCGAGCTCAGCGCGCAGCTCCGGCGAGCGGCAGTGTCGGTGGAGGCGAATATTGCCGAAGGATGCGGACACTCGTCGGATCGCCAGGTCGCCCGCTTTTTTCAGATTGCGATGGCCTCGGCAAGCGAAGCGCATTGTGAGCTGCTGCTCGCGAGAGATTTGGAGATGATCGCCGACACGGAAGCGAGGCGGTTGGTCGGTCTTCTCAACGAAGTGCAGCGGATGCTAGCCGCATTGATGGCGGGCCTCCGCGGCGCAAGCACTGGAACCGACTCCCGACACAAGCGATGAGCTAACGACTCACGACTTGCGACTGGTGCTGAGCCAACGACTAACGACTTCGACTCAAGCGCCGACGCCAGCGAGCTCAGATCCGAGCATGGACGACGCGGTATCGACCTCGTCCTTCGATCCCATATAGAGCGGCGTTCGTTGGTGCAGCTCGGTCGACAAGACGTCGAGAATCCGTTGTGTGCCATCCGTGGCGGCGCCGCCCGCCTGCTCGCAGACGAACGCGAGCGGATTGGCCTCGTACAAGAGGCGCAGCTTGCCGCGCGGATTCTTGCGGTTCGGCGGATACACGAAGATGCCGCCGCCAAGGAGGTTGCGGTGGAAGTCCGCGACGAGCGAGCCGACGTAGCGCACGTTGAGCGCCTTGCGCTGCCCGTCGAGACCGCGGAACCGTCGCATCAGCGCTCGCACGTTCTCACCCCAGTCTTGCTCGTACGAGTCGTTCACCGAGAGGTAGCGTCCCGTGTCGGGAATCCGAATGTTCGGATGCGAGAGCAGGAACTCGCCGATGCTCGGGTCGAGCGTAAAGCCGTGCGTTCCCTGACCCGTCGTGTACACCATCATGGTGCTCGAGCCGTACAGCACGTAGCCCGCCGCGACCTGGCGGCGTCCGGGCTGCAACAGGTCCTCCATCTCGCCGTGCGTGCCGCGCGTGATCTTTCGCACCACCGAGAAGATCGTTCCGACCGGCACGTTCACGTCGATGTTGGACGAGCCGTCGAGTGGATCGAACAGCAGGAGATACTTCCCGCACCGGAAGCCCTCCGGGATCGGAATGATGCCCGGCTCCTCCTCGCTCGCCATCCCGCACAGGCGGCCGCCGTGATCCATCGCTTTGATGATGATCTCGTTCGCCAAGACGTCGAGCTTTTGCTGGATCTCGCCCTGCACGTTCTCGTCGTGCGTCGCGCCGAGGATGTCGGCGAGCCCGGCGCTGCGCACCTTGTTGGCGATCATCTTCGCCGCGAGCGCCACGTCGTAGAGAATGCCGGACAGCTCGCCCGTCGCCTCCGGATGCTGGCGCTCCTGCTCGATGATGAACCGCTCGATCGTCACGACGGACGTCGGGGTATGCTGGACCACGCTAGTGATCTCCTCGGTCAAGGTCGCCGCCACGCAGCCGACGGTCGGCGTACGCGCGCGCATCGGCCTCGTACCGGTTGCGATGATATCCGTGTCGAATGCTCTGCCAGACGTAGCGCACCGGGAAGGCCCAGTCGTCCCCAAACTGTTGTACGTGCCGCGCCTCGTGCAAGAGCAAGTCCGCCGCGGGGGCCTCCTCCGGCGCGAGAAAGACGGTGCCCCAGAGCGTGATCGCGGCGACCGAGCGCTGTCCGAGCAACCACCCGCCAACGCGCGGCGGCAACCCGCCGCGCCGAATGCGCACGGCCGCCAGCTCCGGCCATCGCTCGATGAGGGCAGGCGGCAGGTCATCGTGCCGGCCGATCAGCGCGCTGAACATGCCGCGCCTCCGGCCGGCTCGTCACGGCACCGCCGTCGCCTCTCCATTCGCCGCATCAATCCTCCACCATTGGTCGCGTGCGCCAACCGCTAGCGCGTGCCCGTCCGTTCGGACGACGATGCTCCCCAGCTGATCGGTGCGGAAGATCGCGGCGCCGACCGCGGCGAGCGCGCGCATCGTCGAGCCGCTCGGGTGCCCATACGTGTTCCCCGCGCCGACGGAGACGATCGCGACACGCGGTCGCACGAGCGCCAGCAGTCGTGCGCTGGAGCTCGTGCGGCTGCCGTGATGCCCGACCTTGAGCACGTCGGCGCGCAACGCGTCGGAGTCGTGCGCAACGAGCCACGACTCCTCGAGCGATTCGGCGTCGCCCATGAAGAGAAAGCGCGCGTCGCCGAACCGCGCCATCACGATCACGCTCGCTTCGTTCGGGTTGTCCTGCCGGGTCTGAAACGCCGAGTCGGGGGCGAGAATCGTCAGATGCACGGAGTCGATGACCGCCGAATCGCCCGGCTGTACACGATGCCAGCGTGTGCGGGCGTCGCGGGCCGCGGCGAGCGACGCATGGTACGCGGGCTCGCCGAGGAGATAGCCGCTGTCCCAGTACGCGGCCGGGTGCAGCGCGCGGATCACGCTCGCCGCGCCGCCGGCGTGATCGGCGTGCGGATGCGAGAGCACGAAGAGGTCGACCGGTCCGCCGAAGCGCTGCAGGTATGGAATGACCGCGCTGCGCCCCGCGTCGCCGCCGGGCCACGTTCGGCCGGCGTCGACGAGAATCCAATGGCCGCGCGGCGTCCGGATGGCGATCGCGTCGCCCTGACCGACGTCGATGGCGTGCATCTCCATCGATCCCGATCCGGCGGGGATGACTGCTGGCGCGCATGCCGCGAGCACGAGCGCCGAGGCGCCGCAGAGCATTGCCCGCGCGGGGTAGCGGCTCACCGCGGCGGCCACGAGGGCGAGCGTCGCCACGCCGCACAACGCCGCGCCGGCCATGGTCGGCGCGACGGTGACGGCGGCGAACGGCACGGCCGCGGCCGCGGCCGCAATCGCATCGAACAGCGTCAAGAGCGGATGGGTGGCATCGGCGACGAAGCGCGCGGCGGCGGGAATGGGGGAGAGCACGAGCGCGAGAAAGAGCGCCGGTTGGGCGAGCCCGATCACCGGACCGGCCGCGAGGTTCGCCAGCGGCGCGACCAGACTCACGCGGCCGAACGACCAGGCGACGAGCGGTGCGCTCACCACGCTGGCGACGACCGATGTCGCGAGGGCGACGGTGAGCGAGCGACGCCACCCGCGCACGCGGTCGTGCGGCAGCCAACGCCGGACGAGCGCGCCGCTGGCGATCAATCCGGCGATGCCGAGCACGCTCAGCTGATAACCCAGGTCGAGCGCCGTCGACGGATCGGCGAGCGGGACGGCGGCGCCGATGGCAAGCGACGCCCACGGCGACGTCGGCCGCTCGAGCAGCCGCGACAGGGCGCCGGCACCCAGCATCACGCCCGACCGGAGCGCGGGCGGCGGCGCGCCGATCATCGCCACATAGAACGCCGTCGTCAGTACCGTCGCCACGAGCGCCGCGCGCCGCGGTAGTCGCGCCGCCGTGAACAGGAGCTGGAGCGCCATGGCGATGATTCCCACGTGCAGACCGGAGATCGACAGCATGTGGATGATGCCGGCCGTCGCGGCACGGTCGCGCAATGCCGGATCCAAGTCGTGCGTGTCTGCGACGAGGAGCGCTTTGGCCAATCCCGCATCGGCGCCGAAAGCGCTGTCGATGCGCGCGCTGGCCGCGGCCCGCAACGCGCGCAATGCATCGCTCCGTCCGGTGCCGGCCAACACGGCGTGTCGCACCAGCAGGCCGCGCGGGCCGCGTGTCGCAACCCCGGTCACGCGCACCGCATCGCCGGCCCGCGCGGCGCCTCGCTCCACGGCCAGCGCGATCGCCACGCGGCAGCCGCCGTCGCGTGCGTCGCCCTGCACGAACGCCCCATCGGCGGCAGCAGTATTGAGCACGACGTCCCACTCGCGCCTCGCGCTCGCCGCGCTCGCGCACTCCGCTGCCGTGCGTGCGTGCAGTGACGCGATCACGGCCCCGGCGCCGACGAGCAATGCACCGGCGGCGACGACTCCGCTCCGCCGGGCCAGGGACGCGGCCAGCCCGATGCCCGTGATGCTGGCAGCCAATACGACGGCGCCGCCGAACCCCAGGAGGACTCCAGCGGCGTAACTCACGACGGCGACGAGAATGAGGGGCATGGGCCGGATGTCCGGGATCGGGTCTACCCGACACCCGGCACCCGCTATCCGGCACCGCCGTCAGGCAAAAACTGGAAGCGCCAACCGCTCGCGCGTGACCGCGCCGGTGAAGGTCGAGCCCGTCGTGCCCGTGAGCTCGACGGTGAAGTACTGACCGATCATCGACTCGTCGCCGGGAAGCAGCACGGTGCGGTGGTGCCGCGTGCGTCCCTGCAGCAAGCCGCCGCGCTTCGAGATCTTCTCAACCAACACTTCGTGCGAGCCGCCGAGCATCGTCATGTTCCGCCGGCGCGCGCCGTCGCGAAGCTCGGCGATCAGCCGCCCCAAACGATCGCTCGCCACTTCATCGGAGACCGTCAGCTCCGCGGGAAGCCGCGTGGCCGGGGTGCCCTCCCGCAGCGAGAACTTGAACGTGTAGCCGTCGTCGAAGCCGATCTCGCGCACGGCGCTCAGCGTCTCCTCGAACTCCTCGTCCGTCTC
>JBDUCS010000051.1:0-15363 GCA_040003335.1 Gemmatimonadaceae bacterium
GAGGGAAGAATTGGGTGGCGGCGACCAACGTGATGACGGAGGCCAACGGCGTGACAGCCGAACGACCGGCGTCAAAAAAACGAATCCCTGTCGGGATTCGTTTTGGTCAGAGCGCCGCGCCGCTACGCGGCGTCGGTCAATTCGCAACCTTGCCCTTGTCCTTGCTCTGGTATCGCTCGAACCAGCTCCGCAAGTACAACTGCGTTCGGAGGTAATTGCTCGGCGTGCTACTCGTGCCGTGCCACTCGTTGTTGAAGCGTAGCATCGCCGTCGGCACCTTTCGGAACTTGAGCGCCTCGTAGAACTCCTCCGTTTGCGAGATTGGCGTGCGCAGGTCGTTCACGCCGGTCATCAGCATCGTCGGCGTCTTTACGCTCCCGACGTACATGAGCGGCGACCGCTTGAGATACTCGCTCGGGTCCTCCCATGGGAGCTTGGCGAAATTGCGGTACCACGACGGGCCGTCTGTCGTGCCGACGAAGCTGAGCCAGTTGATCACCGGGCACTGCGACGCCGCGGCGGCGAAGCGATCGGTGTGGCCGACGGTCCACGCGGTGAGCACGCCGCCGCCCGAGCACCCGTAGACGAACAGATTCTTCGTGTCTACGTAGCCGCGCCCGATCACCGTGTCGACGCCGGCCATCAGGTCGTCGAAGTCCTTGCCCGGATACGCGTTCTTGATCGCGTTGCCGAACGCGCTGCCGTACCCCGTGGAGCCGCGCGGATTGGTGTACAGCACGAGGTAGCCGTGCGCGGCGTGCTCCTGCCACGAGAAGTTGAAGCCCGTCGTGTACATCGAGTGCGGGCCGCCGTGAATCGTGAGAATCAGCGGGTACTTTTTCGACGGATCGAAATCCGGGGGCTTGATCACCCAGCCCTGCACCTTGAAGCCGTCGACCGACGTGTAGCGGATCTCCTCCACCGCGCCGAGCCTCTTTCCCTGGAGCACATCGTCGTTGACGTTCGTCAACTGATGCATCTCGGCGGGCGTCTTCACGTTGTAGAGATAGATGTCGTTCGCCTTCTGCGGCGAGCTCACCACGGCGACGGCCCGTCCCATCTTGTCGACCATCATCGTGTTGATGACGTGCGCCTTCCCCGTCGTCACGCGACGCACATCGCCGGCGAGCGAGCTGAAGTAGAGATCTCGGTCGCCTTCGTTCTCGACGTTGAAGTAGAGGCCTGTCCCGTCGTGCGCCCACATCAGTCCAGAGGGCGAGCGGTCGAGCTTGTCCATCACGACATGGGCATTCGAGCCGTCGGCGTTCATGACGTACAGCTTGCTGTCGACCCACGTCGCGTCGGTCGAATCAAATCCCGTGTAGGCGATCAGCTTGCCGTCGGGCGACGGCATCGGGTTGGCGTCCGGCCCCTTGCGGTGCGTGAGCTGCGTGACGGCGCCCGACGCGACGTCGGCGCGGTAGATCTCGCTCTCACGCCAGATCCAGTCGGCGTCGGTCTCGCGCAGCCCGCTGAACACGAGGCTCTTGCCGTCCGGCAACCACTCCGGCGCGCCGTGATCCCAGTTGCCGCTCGTGATCTGCCGCGGCGTCCCGCCATCAGCCGGTATGACAAAGATGTGCCGGTAGCCCTCGTCCACGTAGCCCTGTCGGTCGGAGCGGTAGTGCAGCCGCGTCACGACGCGCGGCGCATCGGTCCACTTCGCGCCCTTCGGCGCGGCCGGCATCCCGATCTGCCAGTCGTCCTTCTCGGGGACGTTCATCCGGAAGGCGATCCATTTGCCGTCCGGCGACCATTCGAGGTCGGCCGGCGTCTCGGTCAGGTGGCTGATCTGCGTCGTCGCGCCGCCCTCCGCGTCCATGTAGCGCACGAAGAGCTGCGTCCCCGTCGGATCACCCTTGGCGATGTAGGCGATGCGGCTCCCGTCCGGTGACCAGCGCGGCGCGCCGCCCGTGACGAGAAAGCGGTTGCGCGCGCCGTCGGCGTTCACGATCCAGAGCGCCGTCTCCCACTTGTCATTCTGTTTGTCGACGTAGCGGCGGCCGTACACGACCTCTCTGCCGGTCGGCGACAACTGCGGATCCTGCACGTCTTCCCAATCGAGATACTGCTCGATCGAGAGACGGTCGCGCGCCGCCGCGCTGACTGGACGCTGCTGCGCGCCGGCAATGCCGGTGACCGCGACCAGCGCCGCGGCGATGCTAACGACATGAACTCGCATGAACACTCCCGGAGGGCGAGGACTTGACACTGCATGCGTTGGGCGACGGCGGCAAGACTGCTGGCCGCGACGCGTCGGTACGGTAATCCTCGAACGAGGGACTCTCGCGTCGCGGTACCGGCGCGTGCGCTGCCTGCATGGCGAGCCACGCGTCGCGCCGGCCGATTACACGATCGCCGCGGGTCGAAAAGCGACGAACGTCGTGACCAGCCAGATGACTCCCGCGATCGCGCCGCCCGCCACGTCCGACGGCCAGTGCACGCCGAGGTAGAGGCGCGAATAAATGTTGGCCACGAGAATGACGCCGCACACGGCGTAGGGCCATCGCCAGCCGCGCTCCCGATGCAGGATGATCGCGAGTGTGAAGAGCGTGGCGATCACGGCGATGGCGTGTCCGCTCGGGAACGAGGACTGGGAGTAGCGGCCGCGATGCTCCCAGAGCGCGGGGCGCGCGCGGTCGAACAGGGCCTTCAAGAGTTGGTTGAGCGCGAGCGACCCCATCGCGACGACGCCGATGTACACCACGAGGTCGCGCCGCCTCGCGCGCCACAGCCAGACGCCGGCGACCGCGAGCACCGGGAAGAGCGTCACGTTTGTGCCGAGCCACGCCAGCCAGAAGACCGTCTGGTCGAGGACGGGAGGAAGCGGGCGCGGCAGCGCGGCGAGAAGCGAGCGCTCCCAGGCGAGGCCGTTGTTCCAATCGCCCAGCGCGCGCGTCCAGAGGGCGAACCCCGTCGCCGCACCGAACGCGGCAAGAAATCCGGCGGCCACCCAGCCCCACCGCGGCGTCTCGGCCGGTGTCGTCACGTCTGCAGGCCCTTCGCCTCCCGCTCCGAGGTGCGTAGGTCGCGCTCGTGCTGCAGCTCGCGTGGGCGGAAGCGGTCGGCGAACACCCTGACCGCCTCGAGGGCCGACATGCAGAATGCGGCCCAGGCCAGGCCGACGACTGCGCCTGCGAGGACGTCTGACGGATAGTGCACGCCGAGGTAGAGTCGGCTGACGCAGATGACCGCGATCATGCACGCGGCCAGGAGAAGCGTGACGATCCGCGACCACGCCCTCTTCTGAAGCCGCGCCGCGAGATAGGCGACCGTGCCGTACACGATGACCGAGTTCATCGCGTGACCGGATGGAAACGAGCTATCGAACGCCGTGGTCGCCCAGGCGAACACCTGCGGGCGCGGCCGGTCGAAATGCGCCTTGAGGATCGTGTTGAGCACCTCGCCGCCGAGGGTGGCAATGAGGAGGAGGAGCGCCGAATAGCGGTGCTCGGTCAGATACAGAAAGGTCGCGGCCACGGCGACGATCGTCATCACCACGAGGCCGGTGCCGAGGGCGGTGATCTCGAGCAGCGACGCCTCGAGCCAATGGATTCGGTGCGCGCCCATCCAATTGAGCACCGCGGTGTCGAACGCCTGCGTCGTCCCGGCGCGCATGACTTCGGCGATCTGCGAGAAGCCCCACGTGAGGGCTATCGCGAGCACGAGCCCCGCCACCACGAAGATGCCGAATGCCGTGTAGAAGCTGGTGGCGTTTCGGGCGATGGCGCGTATCGCGCCATAGAACAGATCCTTCAGGACGTCGAAGCGGCTTCGCGCTTCGTCGCGGCGTTCGCTGGCTGGCATACCCGACGACCATTCATGCTTCGGGCCAGAGCGTCGCGGCGGCGTCACGGGCGGTTAGTGGGCCCGGTAGAACCGGTCGATGCAGAGGGAGGCGAGGCGGGCAAGCTGATCGTTTCGGTCGCGCGACACGCCGCCGGTCTGCTCCGCGACGTCCCGCCACGCATCCTTGAACACGATCAGCGCACGCTCTGCGGGGGCGCCCTGGGCATGGGCATCGTTGACCAGGAAGTCGAGCCACGCGCAAGCGTCATCATCCGACGTCGGCGTGCGGAGGTAGCCGGCGATGGAGACGCGCAACGCGCCGAGTGCTTCCGGAGAGGGGAAGCAGGCGGAGACTCCAGTGTGCATGTTGTTGTCTGGCGGCATCGTCAGAATGAGCGGAGGTTGTCTGCCTACGTCGGCGACCACGCGCTGCGCCCAAAATAGGATCGGGGCATCGTAGCGCAAGACAAACACGTAGCGTTGCGGCGCACGCAACGCTTGGCATGCTTAGCGTGCTCTCAACGTCGCGAAACTCCCGGCTCCGGCCTTCGTAGTGACCCGCGCATATGGCAGCGATCCTTATTGAGGGCGTTCTATTCGTCGCGCTGGTCGTGACGGGTGGTACGCTCTTTTTCTTCGTGGTGACTCGATTCACCCCGGTAGGCGTTCGGCTGCGGCAATCGCAGAACCGGAGGCGCATCGAGCGCGTTGCCGAGCTGCACTGTCCAGTGCACGGCTTTCACGATGAAACACAGCTCGTCCGCCTCCGTGGCGGCGAGCGCATTTGCCCCGAGTGCTTCCAGGAGGCGGTCGATGGCAAGCTCGATGAGTGACAAGTTCAGCGCGTTCTCGAACACGAGCGGCGGTTTACGAATGGGTGGCGGCGGCAGACTGAAGAGACTGCTGGTCATCCTCGGGTGCCTGCTGCTGTTGCTCTTCCTCCTTCCGAACATGATGACCTATGTGAACCCGGGATACGTCGGGATCGTGATTCACCGGACGGGCGGGGGTGTCGACAAGACGCCGCTCGAGCCCGGCTTGCACACCCGCAACCCGTTGACGACGGGGATCGAGGAGTATCCCGTCTACATGCAGACGCTGGTGCTGACGAAGTCGAGCACGGAAGGAAGCCCGTTGAACGACGAGATCAACGTCAACAGCAAGGAAGGCCAGCCGATCTCGCTCGACGTCTCGATGTCGTTCGAGCTGGACAAGGGCCTCACGCCCAAGCTCTACGAAACCTTCCGGACGGACATCACGACGATTCAGCACGGTTACGTGAAGCAGACCGTGCGGCAATCGCTACAGGAAGTCATCGGCGAAGAGGCGATCGCCGACCTGATCGGCCCGAAGAAGGCGGAAGTTGTGAACCGGACGCAAGCGCTGCTGCAGTCGCGCCTCGCGACCTATGGCTTCACCGTGAAGCAGTTCACGGTGAACGAGATTCGCGCGCCTGCATCGGTCATGGAGGCGATCAACCAGAAGAACGTGATGCAGCAGCAGGCGCTGACCGCCCAGAACGAGCTCCAGAAGCGCACGTTCCAGGCGCAAGGCGATAGCATTCAGGCGACGGGGCGCGCGAAGTCGGTGCTCCTGGAGGCCGAGGCGCAGTCGAAAGCGAACCAGCTGCTCGCGCAGAGCATCACGGGCAACCTCGTGCAGTATGAAATGGCGAAGCGGTGGGACGGGAAGATGCCGCAGGTCTCCGGTGGCGCCATCCCGATGCTGAATTTGTCCAAACCCTGAACTCGGTGATCGGCGATCGGTGTTCGGTGATCGGGTGCCGCGAGGGCACCGGTGACCGCCCGAACACCGAACACCGATCACCGATCACCGAGCATGGACGCCTACACTTTCTCTCTACTCCTCGGCGGCGCGGGGCTCGGCGCGATGGCGCTGAGCGGGCTCGGTCATTCGAGCGCCGGCCACTCGCACGGCGGGCACGCACATGTGGGGCACTCGCACGCGGGACATACGCATGCGGGGCAGACGCACGCGGGGCAGACACACGCGGGGCAGACGCACGCTGGGCAGACGCACGCGGGGCACGCGAGGGGGCGCGAGGGGTGGTCGCTCTGGACCCTGGCATCGCCGCGCGTGCTGTTCAGTCTGGTGCTCGGCTTCGGCGCGACCGGCTCCATCCTACATGGCATGCTCGGCGGCGTGGCGCTCGCCGGTGCGGCGATCGTGGGAGGGGTGCTGTTCGAACGGTTCGTCGTCTCGCCCGTATTCAATTTCGCGCTCCGATTCGCGTCGCAGCCGGCGCTGATGCTGGAGAGCTGCATCACGGACGAGGCGGAGGTGGTGTCGTCGTTCGACGCGCGCGGGCAGGGGCTGGTCGCGGTGGAAATGGATGGGCAAGTGGTGCAGGTGCTCGGGACGTTGCGCCCGGCAGATGTCGCGGCCGGCGTCCGCGTGCGCATGGGAGACCGCGTGCGCATCGAAGAAGTGGATTCGGCGAGAAACCGCTGCATCGTGTCCGCGCTGTGAGCGCTCGCGTCGGATCGCGCGGCTCTATCGTCGTCGTGGCGTGAACTCGTTCGGGGGAACGATATGGATCTGAAATCTGCGTTGATATTGGTGGCCGTCATTCTCGGCGGCGTGTTCATCATCGTGCCGGCGATCGCCGGCATCTTCCTGCGCAACGTCGAGGCGGGGACGATCCGTCTCGTGAGCTGGCTGCACGGTGGCACGGTCACCTATCGCGGGCCGGGGAAGTCGAAGGAAATCCCGCTGCTCACGACGGGAACGACGATCTCGAGCAAGGTGATCAACGTCGACCTGGACATCACCGACCAGACGGCGGATATCGACGACGAAGGCACGCCGCGGCCGATCAAGGTTCGGGTGCTGGCGAGCGCGATCGTGTCCGTGGGGGACTCGGACACGCTCATCAAGACGGCCGCCAACCGCTTCTTCTCCAAGAGCGACGGCGATCAGCTCAACACGCTGACCGACCTCCTCTCGAGCTCGGGACGGCGCGCGATCAACCTCCTCACGCACGACCAGCTCTTCTCCGCCAAGGCGACGCCGTCGGCGCGGTCGCCGCTGTTGCCGAGCGGCGTGAGCCTGCCGATGAAGATCTCGCCAGCGCCAACGGCAATCGTCGGCAGCGACTCGACGGTGATCGAGGATGACGACGATCCGCTGGCGGTGATTATTCGGAAGGCGTGCTCGCGCGAGCTCACGGACCTCGGGCTCATCTTCAACTCGCTCAACATCAAGGTCGTGCAGAGCGAGGTCGCCGAGGCGCGCCGTCGTCAGTCGGCGGCCGAGGCGCAGGCGAACGCGGAGATCGTCGCCGCGAACCAGTCGCGCCGCGCGAAGGAAGCGCAGCTCGACGCCGAGCGCGCGATCAGCGACAAGCAGCGCGAGCTCGAGCAGACAAAGGCCGCGAACGCGGCGCTCGTCGCGACGGCCGAAGCGAAGCGCCAAGAGGCGATGGGCGTGCAGCGCGGCGCCGAGCTCGACGCGACGCAGATCGCGCAGGCCAAGGCCGATGCAGCGCGGGTGCGCCTCGAGGCCGAAGCATCCGCCGACGCCGAAGCGATCCGCATTCGCCGCGTCGCCGACGCGACGGCGGAGAGCATCCGCAAAGTGAACGAGGCGATTCAAGCGGGTGGCGAGAGCTACTTCCGCTACCGGCAGATCGAGATGCTGCCGCAGCTCGTGCCGATGATCGCCGAGGCGCTGTCGGACGCGCGAATGGTCACGATCACGGGCGGCGGCGGTGCCGGCGCTCCGGAGACGACGACGAACAACATCACGAGCGTGATTCAAACGATGCTCGCGGCGCAGCTGGTCGCGCGCGGCGGCTTGCTCGACGTAGGCGCCACGCCGCCGGTGGCGACGAACGGGCCGACGGCCGCGGAGGCAAAGCAGCCGCCGATGCCTGCGCTCCCGCCGGCGACGCGGCGGTAGGCGAATTCGGCTCCGGGATGTACTGGATCGCACCAAGGATCGCGGCGCGGTGCGCGGTCGTGCTGTTGTTCTCGTTCAGCGTGTCCGACCTTTGCACGAACAGAGTGCGGAACAGAACGTGCCAACGGGGACCGCATGACTCGGACGACGGCGTCCCGAGAGAAGGCGCAGTCGATTCTGGCTGACCGCTTCGGGCATCAGCGTTTCAAAGAAGGGCAGTGGGACTCGATCAAGGCGGTCCTGTCAGGCAAGGACGCGCTGATCGTGATGCCGACGGGGAGCGGGAAGTCGCTGATCTATCAGCTTCCCGCTCTCATGCTGTCGGGTCTCACGGTCGTCGTCAGCCCGCTGATCGCCTTGATGAAGGACCAGCAGGACAAGCTGGCCGTGCAAGGCGTCGGTGCGCTCGCGATGCACTCGCACCTCTCCACCGCCGAGACGCGCGAGACCGCGCGGCAAGTCACCGACGGCGAAGGGCAGATTCTCTATCTCACGCCCGAGCGATTCAAGGACCGCGATTTCTTCGAGCGGCTACTGTCGCGCACCGTGAGCCTGTTCGTAATCGACGAGGCGCATTGCGTGAGCCAGTGGGGACACGACTTTCGCCCCGACTATCTCGTACTCGGCGCGATCGCGCAGCGGCTGGGACGTCCACCGATTCTCGCGCTCACCGCGACGGCGACGGCCGAGGTGCGCGCGGACATCGCGCGACAGCTGGGCATGGCCGACCCGCACATCACGATCACCGGCTTCGCGCGCCCCAACTTGCGCTTCGAGGTGCGGCGCACGGTGAACAGCCGCGTGAAGGATGCCGAGCTGCGTCAGATTCTCGACGACACCGAAGGCTCGGGCGTCATCTACTGCGCAACCGTGAAAGAAGCCGAGCGGCTGCACTCGGAGCTGGAGGACGAATACCTGGTCGCGCTCTATCACGGCAAGATGGCATCGGCCGATCGCAAGGCGTCGCAGAACGCATTCATGGGTGACCGCGTGAAGGCGATCGTCGCCACGAACGCGTTCGGGCTCGGCATCGACAAGCCCGACATCCGCTTCGTGGTGCACTACCACTTTCCGGGATCCGTCGAGTCGTACTACCAGGAGGCGGGTCGCGCCGGACGCGACGGCATCAACGCGGTCTGCACGCTCCTCTATCGCGTCGAGGACCGCCGCATCCAGTCCTATTTCCTCGGCGGGAAATATCCCGAGGTGGAGGAGGCCGCCCGCACGGCGCTCGCGCTCGAGGCGTACCCGAAGAACACGCCGGTGTCGCTCGAGACGCTGGTGAACCAGAGCGGCGTCCCGTCGCGAAAGGCGCGCATCGCGCTCATGCTGCTCAAGCGGCACGGACTCGTGCGCGAGCATCGCGGGGGCGCGTTCGAGCGGCTCGGCGACAAGTTGACGGCCATCGACTTGAGCGCGGACCTCCACTCGTACGAGGAGCGCCGCGCGATGGACCAGTCGAAGCTCGATGCGATGGTGCGGTACGCGCAGACGACGAGCTGCCGCACGCGCTACATCCTCGAGTACTTCGGCGAGCGCGCCGCGCCCGAGTGGCGCTGCCACCACTGCGACGCGTGCGACTTGCAGGATACGTGGGCCGCCGAGCCGCGCGGCGCGCGACGAGCGGCGACCGGCGACTGAGCGCCGGCGGCTAGATGGCCGGGGGTTGCATGCCCCACTGGGCCCAGTCCTCCCGCGCTGGGCCGATGAGCCCCGGCACCGAGAGGCCGGCCTGCCGCATCAGCACGGTCATCTGACCGCGGTGATGGATCTCGTGCTCGAGGAGCACACGCAGCGAGAAGCCGCGCGTCCAGCGCTCGCCGTACATGTCGTCCTCCGTCGCCAAGTCGGCGTCGCTCCAGGCGCGCACCTGACCGAGCAGCGTATCCGCGGCGCGCGAGTACGCATCACGAATGGTGGCGGCCGCCGACGGCACGGGCGCGTGCTCCGCCGGCGCATCGATCTTCAAACCGAGCCGGCCCGGCAGCTCGCCGAGGCTCTGTACGATGTGCCACGCGATGCGGCCGAGCGTACGGCTGTCGTGGGCAATCGCCTGCGATAGTGACGCGTCCGTGAGCTGCGCGAAAATCTTGCGCGAGCCGCTGGAGGTGGCAGTCCACTCCTGCTCGAAATCGGCGATGGATCGGATCATGAAATCATCCATTCTGACGTGAGCGATCAAGAAACGTAGAGTTGGACCGGCGATCAAGACCGGCGGTCTGCGAGGCTTTGGAGCACGCGTGGCACTCGCCGTGCTTTGCCTGTCACACGGACGGTGTTCACATCAAGGAGTGCGCGACATGTATGTCTTGGTGACTGGCGGAACGGGAGTCATCGGCACCGCGGCGACGCGGGCGCTACTCGAGCGCGGGCATCGCGTCCGTCTTCTCTCCCGCCACGCCGAGCACGACAGCGAGGTGTGGGCGGCCGGCGTCGACGCGTTCGACGGACGCGTGGACGACGCAACTGGAATGCGCGGCGCGGGCGACGGTTGCGACGCCGTGCTGCATATCGCCGGCATCATCGAGGAAGCGCCGCCCGAGACGTACGAGTCGGTA
The DNA here is from genome assembly GCA_040003335.1 of Gemmatimonadaceae bacterium. Lineage (GTDB taxonomy): Bacteria > Gemmatimonadota > Gemmatimonadetes > Gemmatimonadales > Gemmatimonadaceae > JALZAE01. The sequence goes on from JBDUCS010000051.1 coordinate 10,269, forward strand.
AATGTGGGGGGCACGGCAAACGCGCTCGCCGAGGCGGCGCGCGCCGGCGTTGGTCGGTTCGTGTACGTCTCTTCGCTCGGCGCGGAGCGCGGCGAGTCCGGCTACCATCGCTCGAAGCACCGGGCCGAGACGCTCGTTCGAGGCTTCGCCGGAAGCTGGCTGATCGCGCGACCCGGCAACGTCTACGGTCCGGGCGATGTCGTGATCTCGCGGCTGTTGCGTATGGTGCGAACGCTGCCGGCGATTCCCGTCGTCGGTGGCGGCGCGCAAGCGTTCCAGCCGATCGCGGCGGACGATCTCGGCGATGCGCTGGCGATCGCGGTCGAGCGTGCCGATCTCGAGGGGCGCGCGATCGAGCTCGCGGGCGAGGAGACCACGTCGATGAACGATCTGCTCGACCGCTTCGAGCGGATCACCGGAAAGTCGCCGGCCCGGGTGCCCCTACCGGCGTGGCTCGCCACGGCCGGCGCGAGCATGGCGGCCGCCATCGGCGTCGGCACGCCGATCAATCGCGATCAGATCACGATGCTCGCCGAGGAAAACATTCTCGCCCCGGACGGCCCCAACGAGCTCGCGGCGACCCTCGGTGTGACGCCGACACGGCTCGATGCCGGCCTTGCCGCGCTCTGTCAATCGATTCCTGAGCAGTTGCCATCCGACGGGGTCGGCCGGCTCTTCCGGCGCCGGTTTCGGGCGGACATCGTGGGCGCGCGTCATGGGGCCGAATCGCTGTTCGAGCTCTTCCGCGCCCAATTCGCGGAGATAGCGCCCTCGTCGACGATGGATGTACGCGCCGAGCCGGGAGTGAACGGAGAGTTGGAGGTCGGTGAGACGATCACCATCGCGCTGCCGCTCCGCGGCAACGTGCAAGTGCGCGTGGAGGAAGTAACTCCGCGATCGGCGACAGTCGTGACACTGGCAGGGCATCCGCTGGCCGGCGCCGTGCGCTTCTTGTGCGAGGAGCGCGGTGACCTCGTACGCTTCGAGGTGCAGACCTACGATCGCGCGGCCAACCTGTTCGACCTCGTCGCGATGTCGACGCTCGGCCGTATCCTCAAGGCTCGCACGTGGACGACCCTTGTGCAGGGGGTGGTCGCGGCGAGCGGCGGCGCGGCGGACAAGGGCGTGGAGAGTGAATCGGAGGCGTTATCTGGGGACGAAGCGAAGCGCGTCGAGGCCTGGGTCGAGCGACTGGTGCTCGAGCGCAAGCGCGAGGCGGAATCGCCGAGCGCGGCGGGCGCGGCGGCGTAATGCAGCGCTGCTAGGGCTTCGGCGCCGGCGCCTCGTCGGCGAACGCGAGCTGCTGCTCGCGAAGCTGGCAGTGCTCGCCGCACCCGAATTTGTAGCGATTGCGGGCGAACCACTTGTAGAAGCGCGCCGCGAGCGGCCCGGCGAAGGGGAGCTTGAAGATCCAGCCGATCACCCAGCCGCGTGGAAGCACGTCGAGCAGCTTCTCGATCGCGGCGGCGCCGGACCACGTCGCGCCGCGCGGGCCGATCAGCTGCATTGCTTCGGCGTACGCCCCCAGCGGAATCCACGGGAAGCGCGAGGGAACGTCGGAGCTCTGCGACGGAATCAGCTCGAGCGCGGCGCGCGTGTCCCACTTGCGCAGGAGCGCCACCAAGCGGCCGCAGACTTTGCACGTGCCGTCGTAGACGACCGTATACGGCCGACCGAGGCCGGCGTGCGCGGTCTCTCGTCCACCAAAGACGAACCGCACGACTGGTATCGTCGTCATGTGGCGACCTCGGCGCGGATCGCAGGCGGGTGCGCGAGCGTATTCTTGACGGCGCAGAGCTCGGCGGCGCGCACGGCGGCTGCTCGACGCGCCTCGGGAAGCGCGGGCCAGACGATGCGCACCTCGTACTCGCCGACGCGGTGTGGATCCTCCGCGAACGTCCAGCCAATTGCGACCGTGAGTCCGGCCGCGTCGAGCTTGGCGTGCGAGGCCCACGATTGGAGCACGCTGAAGGTGCAGACGGCGAGGCCGCTCGCGACCATGTGAAATGGCGAGTAGACCATCTCTGCCGACTCGGCTTCGATAGTGAGAGGCCCCGGCTGGTCCTCGGCGCGGAGAGCGTGATCCGACAACAGCGTGATCTTCACGAATGGCTCCTAGTGTCCGGTGCATGGGCAAAGAACACGCCGACCTCGCGCGCGCGCGCGCCGACCGTACACTTTTCGAGCGTCTCCGACCCTCACACTCGACGAACGCTTTCCACATGGACTTTAGGTTCCTAAAACGACCGTTCTACGGCATCCCGCCCGGCGACCAGCCGCTGGCGGCGGCGGTGCTTGGGCTCGGACTCCAGATCCTTGGGTTCGCGCGCCGCTTCGCGATAGTCCGCTTGGCCAACGTCGCCCAGCGCACGACGACGAAGCTCGACGACGTGCTCGTCGAGCGGGTTCGGCAGACGACGCCGGCCAATCGCGACTATCTGGATGCGCAACGGGAGATCGGCGTCGGGATCGCGACCGAACTGGTGTCGACGGGGGTCGCGCTCGTGTACGTCGAGCCGGTCCCGGCACCGTAGCGATTGCGGGTGCTTTTCTCGGATCGACGTGCGGCCGGTCGCGCCCTCGCGCGCGAGTTGCTCGAGCGCGTGCCGACGTTGCCCGGCGAGCGGCCGATCGTGCTGGCGATCCCGCGCGGCGGTGTGCCGGTTGGAGCGGAGGTAGCGACGGCGCTGGGCGCTTCGCTCGATGTATTCGTCGCGCGAAAGCTCGGCGCGCCGGGCCGCGAGGAGCTCGGCATCGGCGCCGTCGCGCCGGGCGGCGTGCGCGTGCTCGACTGGGAGCTGATCGCGCAGCTCCGTGTGAGCGCGTCGTACATCGACGAGGTGTCGGCGCGCGAGCGCGTGGAGCTGGAGCGGCGGCTGGCGCAGTTTCGCGGCGCCCGCGCGCCGCTCGATGTCGCGGGTCGCGCGGTGATTCTCGTCGACGACGGCCTGGCCACGGGTGTGACGGCGCGCGTCGCGCTCGCGGCGCTCGCGGCGCAGTCGCCCGCCCGCCTCATCTTCGCGGCGCCGGTCTGCTCGCGCGAAGGGAGCGCGCTGATCGCGAGCGATGCCGTGACGGTGGTCTGCGCCGCGACGCCGGAGAACTTCTATGGCGTCGGCGCGTGGTACGAGGACTTCGAACAATTGACGGACGCCGACGTCCTGGCGGTGCTTGGCATTTGGTGAGAGGGAACGCCGACCGCCCGAGCACCGCTCACTGAGGTTGTTGTTGCGTCAGGCAGTGGAGCGTGCCCAGTCCCCACACGAGGTCGACGGCGTGGATGCCGACGACAGCGCGATCGGGAAAGAGGGAGGCGAGCGTGTTCAGCGCGACGCGATCGTTCGTGTCGTTGAACGTCGGAACGATCACCGCGTCGTTGGCGATGTAAAAATTCGCGTAGCTCGCTGGAAGCCGCTCGCCGTCCATGATCACGGGCCGAGGAAATGGAAGCGTGACGATGCGGAGCCCGCCCGGCGTCGTCGCCGAGGCGTGCTCCAGTCGCCGCAGGTTGTCGAGCGAGCGCTCGTGGTTGGCGTCCGCGGGATCGGCCTCGAGTGCGAGCACGACGGTGCGCGCATCGGTGAAGCGCGCGATATCGTCGATGTGGCCATGCGTGTCGTCGCCGACGCACCCGTCGCCAAGCCAGATGGTGCGCGTGATGCCGAGGTAGTCGGCGAACGCGCGCTCGTAGTCTGCGCGGCCCATGCCGGGGTTGCGCACTTGCTCGTCGGAGAGGAGCCACTCCTCGGTGACGAGGAGGGTGCCGGCACCGTTCGAGTCGATGCCGCCGCCCTCGAGCACGAGGTGTCCGTCGTCATCCGGCCGGCGTGCTTCACGCAAGGGCGTGCCGCTCAGATCGGCGACGGCGCGCGCGACGAGCTCGTCGTTCGTGAAATTGTCGTACTTCGCCCAGCCGTTAAAGCGCCACGCGATCCACGCCATCGCACCATCGCCGGTGAGCACGCCCGTCGGGCCCGAGTCGCGGAGCCAGACGCGATCCGTCGGGACGAGATGCAGCCCGACGCGCGCCATGTCGACATCGTGCGCGGCGAGCGCGGCGAGCGCACCGTCGCGCGTCTGTTCACCGTTGCAGAGGATCTCGACACGCTCGTGAACGTGCAGCACGCGCACGATCTCGGCGTAAACCCATGGAATCGGCTCGAACTTGCCGGGCCAGTCCGGGCGGTGGTGCGGCCATCCGATCCAGGTCGCGGCATGCGGCTCCCACTCCGCCGGCCACCTGACGGCGGAATCCCGCCGCGCGACGCCCGTGGTCACGAACCGATGTATCGGTTGAGAATCGGGCCGTACGCATCGATGCGGCGGTCGCGCAGAAAAGGCCAATTGCGCCGCGTGTATTCGATCGCCTTCGGATCGCACTCGGCGATCAGGATCGCGGGGTCGGTGCCGGCTTCGGCGATGAGCTTGCCGAATGGATCGGTGATGAAGGAGTGGCCGAAAAACTCGAGGCCTTCGGTATCGGGCTCGGCCTCGAAGCCGACGCGATTTGGGGCGGCCACGTAGACGCCGTTGGCGATCGCGTGCGCTCGCTGCGCGATGCGCCACGCTTCTACCTGCGCCATGCCCCACTCCGCCTTCTCCGCCGGATGCCAACCGATCGCCGTCGGATAGAAAAGCACCTCCGCGCCCATGAGCGCCGTGATGCGCGCGGCCTCGGGATACCATTGATCCCAGCAGATGAGCACGCCGATCGTGGCGAACTTGGTCTTGAATACGCGAAAACCGGTCGCGGGCCCCGGCGTCTCGTCGTGATTGTAGATCTCGCCCGGCGTGAAGTAGTACTTCTCATGGTAGAGCGGATCGTCGGGGATGTGCATCTTGCGATAGACGCCGAGGAGCGCGCCATCGGCGTCGACGACGCCGGCCGAGTTGTGGTAGACGCCCGGCGCGCGCTTCTCGAAGACCGGGACGATCAGGACGACGCCGAGCTCTTTTGCCAGCGCCTGCATCCGCTCCGTCGTCGGTCCGGGTATCGGCTCGGCGAGGTCGAAGCGCTCGGCGTCCGTGACCTTGCAGAAGTACGGCGCGTCGAAGAGCTCCTGCAGGCAGATGATCTGCGCGCCGCGCGACGCGG
>JBDUCS010000335.1:0-4519 GCA_040003335.1 Gemmatimonadaceae bacterium
GTCGAGCATCACCTTGAGCGTCGCCGCGGTGGCGCTGCGCGCGCCCCACGCCTGCACGATGTACGAGGCGCACGACGCGGGATCCTTCCCGGCGAGCGAGATCGAATGCAGAGCCCCCATTGCCGTCGCACGCTCGAGCGCGCGGGCGAGCATCTCGGGCGAATAGAGCGTGGCGGTTTCCGCTTCGGCCGCAAAGCGCACGAACAGCTGGCGCAGCCCGGCCCAAACTCCCTGCGCTTGGATTCCCGGCATAATCGCGGCAATTGCCGCTGATGGCCCCGTCGTGCGCATCTCGCTCTACCCTCCTGGATGCCCTGCCGCCGCCGCGTCGCTCTTCGCGCTCGGCTTCTCGAGCGCGAGATTCACGATGCGCTCGCACATCGATCCGAAATCAAGCCCAGCCGCCGCCGCCGCCTGCGGGAATAAGCTCAGCTCCGTCATCCCCGGCAGCGTGTTAGCCTCGAGACAGAAGAAAGCGCCCGCGCGCGTCATCCGGAAGTCGAGCCGGCCATACCCGCCGAGCTTGAGCGCGCGAAACGCCTCTAGCGCCTGCCGCTGGACCTCGGCCGTCGCGGCGGGCGACAGGCGTGCTGGGACCTCCTCGACCGCCATTCCTTTCGTGTACTTGCACTCATAGTCGTAGATCTCGTGGACCGGGATGATCTCCACCACCGGCAGCGCGTCGCCGCCGAGCACGCTTACGGTGAGCTCACGCCCCTCGATGAAACGCTCGACCATCACCTCATTGTCGTAGCGCGCGGCGAGCGCGATTGCGCCGGCAAGCTCATGTGATTCGCGTACCAGCGTCAGCCCGACCGTCGATCCTTCTCGGCTCGGCTTCACGATCACGGGAAACTCGAGCGACGCGCGCACCACATCCGCCGACGCGCCGGCGCCGATCGCGTCGGTCATGATCCAGTCCGCCGTGCCGACGCCAGCGGCACGAAAGAGCTTCTTCGAGAGATCCTTGTCCATCGCCAGTGCGCTCGCCAGGTGGCCGCTCCCGGTGTACGGAACGCCCGTCACGTCGAGCAGCGCTTGCACGGTGCCGTCTTCGCCCTGTCCACCGTGCAGCGCGAGAAACAGCACGTCGGCCTCGCAGACCTCGGCGCGCGTGCCGAGCGAGAGCGAGGTGCGCGTGATCTCGGCCAGCTCGGCGAGATCCGGCGGCGCCGTCTTCATTACGCCACGCTCGAGCATCGTGCGCTCCGCATCGAGCGTGATCACCCCGCGCGCAGTATCGAGCGATGTAACGTCGTGCCCGCGCGCGCGGAGTGCCTGCGCGATGCGAAGCCCCGACGCGAGTGACACATCGCGCTCTGAAGAGCTGCCGCCTAGGAGGACAGTGATCCGCATGTAGGGAAAAGATAGGGCGTCGGCCGAGTGCCCGCAGCGCGAACGCCTGACGCGTGACGGCCGACGCCCACTACATTCCTCTCCATGCGTCGCGTCACCCTGCCCCTCATCGTGATCAGCCTCGGCGTCGGGGAGGTCGGATGCATCGATAAGGACACCGCGCAGAACGCGATCGTGGCAATTCAGCAGCAGCATGGGGGCGGTCCAACGCCCGACAAGGCGCCGCGAATGCGAAATCACGAGCTGCCGTTCCGGTATCCGGCGGCCCTTTACGAAAAAAAGGTGCAAGGGAACGTGACGCTGCACATCCATCTCGATTCCACCGGGATGGTGGTCGCCGAGTCGACGCAGATCGTCAAGTCGTCGGGGATCGCGGGTCTCGACTCGGCGGCGATCAGCGGGTCGCGCTTTCTCGATTTCGCCCCGGCCACACTGAAGGGAAAGCCGGTGCCGGTGTCGGTCCAGCTCCCCGTGTACTTCCGGCACCCACGCGGGGCGCCCTTCCCCGTCGATACGGGACGCGACACCTCGCGGGCGGCGACGGCACCCGGCACGAGAAAGTCCCCATGACCGACGCCTTGACTGACGCCGGCGTGCGCAACCGACGTCCGTACGAGTCGATCCTCGAAACGGTCGGCTGGACGCCGCTCATTCGCCTCACGCGCGTCACGCGCGGAATACGCACGCCGGTGTACGGCAAGGCGGAGTTCTTCAATCCCGGCGGCAGTGTCAAGGACCGCATCGGTCTGCCCATCATCGAGCGCGCCGAGCGCGAGGGATCGCTCAAGCCGGGCGGGACGATCGTCGAAGGGACGAGCGGCAACACCGGCGTCGGCCTTGCGATCGCCGCGGCGCTCAAGGGCTACAAGTGCATCTTCACCATGCCCGACAAGATGTCGCAGGAAAAGGTGCGCTTGCTCAAGGCGTTCGGCGCCGAGGTGATCGTCACGCCGACCGCGGTGCCGCCCGATCATCCGGACAACTACGTGATGATGGCCAAGCGCATCGCGGGCGAGACACCGAATGCGATCTTGGCGAACCAGTTCTACAACGACGCCAATCCCGACGCGCACTATGCGACCACGGGCCCCGAGCTCTGGGAGCAAACGGACGGACGCATCACACACTTCGTGGCCGCCGCAGGCACGGGCGGTACGATCACCGGTGTCGGCCGCTACCTCAAGGAAAAAAACCCGAAGATCAAGATCATTTCCGGTGACCCGCAGGGGTCGATCCTTGCCGAGCTGTGGCGCTCCAAGGGCCAACACAAGATCGAGGGGACGCCGTACAAGATCGAAGGGATCGGCCAGGACAAGCTCCCGAGCACGCTCGACCTCTCGGTCATCGACGACTATCGCACGGTGACGGACAAGGACGCGTTTGCGATGGCGCGCCGCATCACGCGCGAGGAAGGAATGTTCGTCGGCGGATCGTCGGGACTCATCACCCACGTAGCGCTGCAGATCGCGCGCGAGATCGATGATCCCGACGCCTGCGTCGTCACCTTTCTCTGCGACACGGGCGAGCGCTATCTGTCGAAGCTCTACAGCGACGAGTGGATGCGGGAGAACCAGATGCTCGACGCCGACCGCGCGAGTGTCGGTCACGTGCTCGAGACAAAGAGCGGACAGGCGCCGGCCGTGGTGTCGACCGCGCCGGGCGCGAGCGTGCGACAGGCGCTGCGACTGATGAGCCTCCACGATGTATCGCAGCTCCCGGTGATGGACGGCGAGAACTGCGTCGGATCGGTAAGCGAGAACGCACTCTCGGCGAAGGGACTCTCCGACACGAAGGTGCTCGACGGCAGCGTCAGCGACGTGATGGACGCGCCTTTTCCCGTGGTCGACGGCATGCAGCCGTTGGAGAGCATCGCCAAGCTGTTGAGTAAGACGACGCCCGCCGTGCTCGTTCGCACGAACGGCAAGCTCGGCGGCATCGTGACGCGGAGCGACGTGCTGCACTACATGATGGCCCGCTGATACGGCCAGTCGGAAACTGTACCCGTAGTCCGACTACCGCCTTCGAGACGTCACGCCTAGTCTTCGGCCTCTCTTCGGATGAGGGCCGGGGCGATGGACGTGGCAACCAAGCTCGGAATACTCGCGGATGCCGCAAAGTATGACGCGTCGTGCGCGAGCAGCGGGTCGAAGGGGCGGCGTGCCGCGCGCAACGGAATCGGATCCACCGAGGGGATGGGGATCTGCCACAGCTACACGCCCGACGGCCGTTGCGTGTCGCTCCTCAAGATCTTGCTCACCAACTACTGCGTCTACGACTGCCGGTATTGCATCAACCGGCGGTCGAGCGGGGTGCGGCGCGCGCGATTCACGCCCGACGAAGTCGTGTCCCTCACGCTCGATTTCTACCGGCGCAACTACATCGAAGGACTGTTCCTCAGCTCGGGCATCATCCAGAGCGCTGACTACACGATGGAGCAACTCGTCGCCGTAGCGCGCGCATTGCGCCGCGATCATGGCTTCGCCGGCTACATCCATCTCAAGACAATTCCCGACGCGGCGCCCGAGCTGGTGAACGAGGCCGGCCGTTGGGCCGACCGGGTCAGCATCAACATCGAGCTGCCGCGGCAGGGCGATCTCGACGCGCTGGCACCCGAGAAAAACCTCGTCCAGATCACGCGCGCGATGACCGCGGTGCGCGATCGGATCGACGAGTCGCGCGCAGAGACGAGCGTCGCCCGCGGCACGCCCCGCTTCGCGCCGGCGGGCCAGAGCACGCAGATGATCGTCGGCGCGACCGATGCGAGTGATGCGGCCATCCTCTCCACGGCAACCAGGCTCTACGACGTGCAGCGCTTGCGCCGAGTGTACTACTCGGCGTTCAGCCCCATTCCCGATGCATCACCAGATCTGCCGCCGGCGGCGCCGCCGCTGGTGCGCGAGCACCGTTTATATCAGGCCGATTGGCTCGTCCGCTTTTACGGGTTTTGCGCCGCAGAGTTGACGACGGAGGCGAGGCCGAACCTGGATCTGGCGATCGACCCCAAGCTCGCGTGGGCGCTCGACCACCGTGAGCGATTTCCGGTTGACATCAACCGCGCGTCGAAGCACGATCTGCTGCGCATCCCCGGCATCGGCGCGCGAAGCGTAAAGCGCATCCTCGCCGCGCGGCGCTGGCATCGTCTCCGACTCGACGACCTCACGCG
>JBDUCS010000052.1:0-15348 GCA_040003335.1 Gemmatimonadaceae bacterium
CGACGCCGAGAAAGTCGGCGATCTCTTGATGCGTGTAGCCTTCGATGTCGTGCATGATGAGCGTGATGCGGAGCTTCTCCGGGAGGGTGTCGATCGCGCTCGACAACCGCGCCCGCAGATCCGGATCTGCCCTGCGATGTATCGCGGCGATCGGCGCCGCCTCGTCCAGCTCCGTCTCGCGCTTGCGGAGGGTCCGCACCTTTCGCATAGCGTTCGACGTCGTACGCACGGCGATCCGCTGCAGCCACGTCGAGAGCGCCGACTCGCCGCGGAACGTCGCGAGCTGCGCGAAGGCGCGCACGAACGTGTCCTGCACCAGCTCCTTCGCCAGATCGCCATCGCCGACGATCCGATAGACGACGCGATGGATTCGCGGTGCGTGCGCGTCATACAGGTCGCGCGCCGCGATCCGGTCCCCGCTCATCACGCGAATGATCAGGGCTCGTTCATCCATCCGGCTGACTTGCTCGAGAGCGATCGCGACTCGGGGCACGCACTGATAGACACGGCGCTGGCGGAAAGCGTTGGGTTCGAGACGCGTCGTGTCCATTCCTGAGAATGCAAGTGGCAGTTTGAGCGACGGGATCCTGCGCCGGCGCGCGAGGGAAGCGCATGATTCGACGACAGTTGGCACGGGCGGCCCGCGAGCCCGTCCCGCGCGGGAATGCGGGCGTCCCGTCACAGGACAGCCGCACCCGTTAGCGTGCCGTAGAGGCGCCCCCGACTCGGCACATGCACTGCTTTACTGGGAGGTCGATCGCGGATCGCATCAGCCTCTCTCAGGAGTGCCGCAGCCATGCCCCGAACTCGATGCCGTTCGACGCGCCGTCACTTGGAGTGGATTCTGACGGGCGTCTCCGCAGCTTCGTTCGCCGCCTGCTCTCGCTCCGACCCGTCGATGACATCGTCCTTCCAAGGCGATCTCGACGCCGCATCGGTGCCGACCGTCGCGCCGCCGCTGCGGTTTCCCGAGGAGTGCCGTGCGTTCGCCCCGGTCACGTCAGCCACGCGCCCAACGCAGATCGACAGCGCGCGCGCGGTGTGGACGCGCGATCACGGATTGCTCGCCGAGCGGCACGGCGACTTGCGGGGCGCCAAGAGCCTGTTCGAGGCGTCGGCTCGCCTCGATCCGTCTGATCCGATTGTGGAATACCATCTCGGTGTCGTGAGTGAGAGCCTGCGCGATCGTGTCGCTGCCACACGGGCTTACTGCTCCTATCTCGCGCTCCCACCGGTGGCCCGCGAAGACTCCGTTCGCTTCCGTCTGCGTGCGCTTCGCGCCGGATCCGACGTCGCCGCCGCTGCCCGCCTCGTTCGGACGACGGCGGCGCCGAAGGCGGGACGTGTAGTTCGGTCCGCCGTGGCCGCCACTCCTCGCGCCGCGACCGGTCGACCCAGCGTGCTGTACGCCGCCGTCGTCGCTCCGCCGCCGGTGACCGCCGAGCCGACGCAGCCGAGCACGACGACCGAGACGAGCAGGGGCGCGGTCGGGAGCGAGAGCCGTCCCGAGCCGGCGCCGGCCCCGGTGAACGAAACCGCCGGATCGACCGTCACGCCCCCCGCACCGGCGCCCACGACCGCCCCGGAGGTCCGCCGTGGGTCGAGTGTCATGACGCGCGATGTGCTCGTGGGTGCCGGCGTGGGCGCGGTGATCGGGGCCGCGATCGGACGAGACCGCCGCAGCACGGTGATCGGAGGACTCGCCGGCGTACTGCTCGGCGCCGGAGTCGGCGCGAGCTCGCGTCACAAAGATTGGTGATCGCCGCGGTTGACAGGTGAAGCAGCGGCCGACGACACTATCAGTCGGCCGCTGCCCATCAGGCGCAGCCAATCACCAGCATGTGAGCTGACGTCTAACAACTCCCAGCATGCCCGATCGCGAACGCATCGCAGCGCTGCTCGAACGCTCCGTCCGTGGCCCGATGTGGCACGGCCCCTCCCTTCACGAGGCGCTCGCCAGCGTCAGCGCGGCGCAGGCCGCGGCGCATCCGATCGACGGTGCGCACTCCGTCTGGGAGCTCGTGCTCCACATCACAGCGTGGGCCGACATCGCGCGCGAGAGGCTGGCGTCGGCGACCGCTCCACCGCCGCCGTCCGCCGAACGCAATTACCCGCCCGTGCGCGACACGAGCGAGGCAGCGTGGCGCGCCGCGATCGCGCGGCTCGAGGAGAGCCACCTCGAGCTCGCGCGCGACGTGCGCGCCGCCGACGCCGCGTCGCTCTACGCCATGCTCCCCGGCCGCGACCACACCGCGTGGTCGATGCTTCACGGCATCGTCGAGCACGACACGTATCACGGCGGCCAGCTCGCGATGCTCGCGCGTGCCGCCGGCGCCGCGCCCGCCGCCTCGTGAACGCGCGGTAGTCGCGTGCCGACCGTCCATTCGCTCGTGTTGTTCATGGCCGCCGGCCTCGCGCTCAACCTCACGCCGGGACCGGACATGCTCTACGTCGCCGCGCGGAGCACGACCGAAGGACGCCTCGCCGGCGTCGTCTCGGCGATCGGCATCGGCGCGGGCACGCTCGTGCACATCGCCGCGCTCGCGCTCGGACTGTCGGCGCTGCTCACCGCTGTGCCGGTCGCCTATCAGGCCGTGCGCTTCGCCGGCGCCGCATACCTCATCTACCTCGGCGTGCGCGCGTTGTTGCGGCCGAACGCGCCGGCCGCGGCGCCCAACGTACAGCGCGCCAGCCTCGGCGCGGTCTTTCGGCAGGGCGTCGTGACCAACGTGCTCAACCCCAAGGTCGCGCTCTTCTTTCTCGCCTTTCTCCCGCAGTTCGTCGACCCGTCGCGCGGAAACCCGGTCGTACAGACCACAGTGCTCGGCCTGATGTTCGACGCGCAGGGTACGCTCGTGAACGTCGCCGTCGCGCTCGGCGCGAGCGCCGCCGGCGATTGGCTACGCGGGCGCGATGGCGGCGGCACGCGCGCCGCGGCCGTCCTCGGTCGGGTCACCGGCGTCATCTTCATCGGCCTCGGCGCGCGGCTCGCGTTGGCCTCTCGAAAATGAGCCCGCGATCGGACGAACCCGCGCCGCACGCGATGCCCCGCCCGCCGACGTACACCGTGCGCATGCACGACGTGGCCGTCGGATACTCCGATCTCGAGGAGCGCGACGCCGATGGCACGATGGCCCACGGCGTCTTCCGGCCCGGACTCGGTTACGAGCTCGTGCAGCCGATCTTCCAGCTCCACGCGCGCGCCACACCGGGCGACGACGTAGCGCTGGCGCGCTTCGTCAGGGCGCGCGACGCACTGCGACTCACGCTCATCGACCCCAAGGGCAAGGAGATCGCGACGCGCGGGATTCACATCTATGAGCGCGACACGGGACGGCTGGCGATCGAGGTTCAGCTGCAACGAGAACACTGAGAATCCTAAATCCTCTTTCACGGCTTGCGCTGGGCGGAATCCGACCTCGCTGAGTCGTACCGCGCGCGGATGCGCGCCATGCGGGCGAGCACATCAGCGTTGATCGTGCTGTCGCGCTGGCGCTGGGCGCGCGTCGGACCACCGCCGGGCAGCCCGACCGCGATCGAGACGCCGGGACCGCGTGCTGCCGGCGGCGATTGCGAGTGGGCGACGCGGTCGGCGACTACGGCGAGCACCGAGTCGCGCTCGGCACGCGACGGTGGCGCGTTCGGGCGACCCCATGTAAACGCCGGCGCCGCCGCGGCCGAGCAGGGCCCGATGCACGCGCCGCCGGCGCGCGCCGGCGCGGTGGAGGGCGCGGTGGCGGGAGTAGGAGGGGCGTCGCCCATGGACGGCGGCGCTGGTGGGGCGTGAATCGCGGACGTATCGCGCGGCGCGGCGTCTGGCGGCGGCCCAGCTGACGGCCGCGCGGCGACGGCGCGATCGCGCGCCCGTGGCGGCTGTACCGGCGGCGGTGCCACGTCCGCCGGCCGCGGGCGCACATAGACCAGCCGCTCGCGCTCGGCGGCGGTCGCCGCGGCGGGCGGCGCCCCTCGCGCCGGGCCGTGGTCGTATCCGCGCACCGAGATCGCCATCGACGCACCGAGCGCGATGGTCACGACCGCACCGGCGGCGAATGCGCCGAGTTTCTCGCGCCGCGTCCGTTGTCCGTCGTACTCGAGCGGCATCGCCGCCCGTACGCGGGGACTCTGGATCTCGTGTTGCGGGGTGTCATCGACGACGAGCAGACAAGCTCCGGATTGCGGAACGTGGATCGCGGATCGCGTGCGGGTCATCGGTCTCGAGGGATACCCGCAATCCACAATCCGCGATCCACGATCCGCCCCAGCTTCTCGTCAAAAGCTATCAGGCGCGCCATTCTAGGAGCATGACTCCGCTGCTCACCCTCGTGCTCGGCGCCGTGCTCGGATACTGCTCGGGCTGGCTCAAGTCGCACGTCGACGAGCGCCGGAAGCGACGCGCGATATCGACGGCGCTGTTGATCGAGCAGGAACGGGCGCTGGAGACGTTGCGATGGCTGCGTGACCGCTGGCGCGGTGGCCGCGCGGTGGCTGCGTTCCCCACCATGATGCACGACCACTTCACGAGCGACGTGGGCCTGTTCGACGGCGACACCGTGGCACGCGTGATGGAGTTCTCCGGTATGATCGCCGAGGTGCGGCGCGGCGTGGAGCACGTCGTGACGAGCACAGTGACGGGCGAGCGCGATCGTCATCTCGCGCAGCTGAAGCTGATGTGCGAGGAGGCGCTGAAGCTCGCGGACGCCGAGACACATGCACTGTTCGCGAGTGGCGCGTCGCGGATGACAACGCCGCTGTTGACGGCGCTGCACGAGGGAGACGACCTCGAGGAGAGCCTGTGAGGAAATCGATTGCGATCGCCGCGCTGGTGGTGTGCGCCGCGTCACCGGCGCGGGCGCAGGCCGACGGCTGGCGCACGACGGCCGGCGACTTCGTGATGCGCGACTTCCGCTTCGACAGCGGCGAGTCGATCCGCGAATTGCGGATTCACTACCTCACGCTCGGGAGCCCGGCGCGCGACGCCGGCGGCACCGTCCGCAACGCGGTGCTGGTACTGCACGGCACGACGGGGAGCGGCAGCGGGTTTCTCACGCCGGGATTCGCCGGCGAGCTCTTCGGGCCAGGCCAACCGCTCGACACGGCGACGCACTTCATCATTCTTCCGGACGGCATAGGCACGGGAAAATCGAGCAAGCCGAGTGATGGCCTGCGCGCGTCGTTTCCGCACTACGGCTACGGCGACATGGTGCGCGCGCAATATCGGCTCGTGACCGAGCACCTGCAGGTGAATCATCTGCGGCTCGTGATGGGCACGTCGATGGGAGCGATGCACACGTGGATGTGGGGCGAGGCGCACGCGGGCTTCATGGATGCGCTGATGCCGCTGGCGAGCGTGCCGACGCAGATCGCGGGACGGAACCGCATGATGCGCGAGATGATCGCCGACGACATCCGCGGCGATCCCGACTGGAAGAACGGCGACTACGCGCAGCAGCCGCGCGGTCTGCGCGCGGCCCTCTCGATGCTGTTCATGATGACGTCGAGCCCGTTGCAGCTGCACAAGGCGGCCCCGACGCGCGACAGCGCCGAACACTACGTCCGCGCCTACCTCGACCGTGGCATGCGCTCGTACGACGCGAACGACTTTCTCTATCAGTTCGAGGCGTCCCGCGACTACGACCCGTCGCCCACCCTCGAGTCGATCACCGCGCCCCTCCTCGCGGTCAACTCGGCCGACGACCTCGTGAACCCGCCTGAGCTCGGCTTGATGGAGACGCTGATCAAGCGCGTGGCGAAGGGCCGCTACGTGTTGATCCGTACGAGCGGCACGACGCGTGGGCACGGCACACACAGCGTGGCCGCTCTCTGGCGAGCTGAGTTGAGCGGGCTATTGCGGGAGTGAGGTCGGATCGTGGATCGTGGATCGTGGATCGTGGGTCGAGGGTCTGCGCGCACTTCTTGCTTTAGGGCCAGTACTCACGAATCCGGGAGGAGCCGTGCGCTGGTCAATGGGTGGCGATAGCTCGAACGTCGAGGACCGGCGGGGGTCGTCGGGCGGGTTTGGCGGGGGCGGCATGCGGCTCGGGCTCGGCGGCACCGTGGTGCTGCTTGTGCTGAGCGCCGTCTTTCACAAGGACTTTTTCGCGCTCGTCGGCGGGGGTGATGGAAGCGCGGCCACGCAGGCCGACGGCTCCGTCGCGCCGGTGCGGGCGACGCCGCAGGAGGACTCGCTCGTCCAGTTCGTCACCTTCGTGCTCAACGACGACCAAACGACGTGGGCGAAGCTCTTACCCGACCAGGCGGGCGTGCAGTATCAGGCGGCGCATCTCGTGCTCTTCCGCGACGGGATCCAGACGGGTTGCGGCACCGGTCAGACGGCGATGGGTCCGTTCTATTGTCCGCTCGATCACAAGGTCTACATCGACCTCGGCTTCTACGACGAGCTCCGGCGCCGATTCGGCGCGCCGGGCGACTTCGCGCAAGCATACGTGATCGCCCACGAGCTCGGGCATCACGTGCAGACGCTGGTCGGCATCGACCAGCGGATGCGCCGCGCGCAGCAGGCGAATCCCGGCCAGGCGAACGCGCTCTCGGTGCGGCTCGAGCTGCAAGCCGATTGCTTCGCCGGGGTGTGGGGCCACAGCACGCAGGAGCGCAGCATCCTCGAGCAAGGGGACGTGCAGGAAGCGCTCGCCGCTGCCTCCGCCGTCGGTGATGACCGCATCCAGAAGCAGCAGAGCGGCCGCATCAACACCGACACGTTCACGCACGGCTCCGCCGAGCAGCGCGCGACGTGGTTCAAGCGGGGGTTCGACTCCGGGAAAATGGCGGATTGCGATACGTTTGCATCTCGCTAGACGAGGTCTAGAAAAAACGAATGACGAAAAACGAAAATGGCGGGAGAGCTCTCTCGCCATTTTCGTTTTTCGTGATTCGTTTTGGGATTATGGGACCACCGTCTCGAACGGTTTGAGCTGCGCCTCTACGGTTTTCTTGTCACCGACCACGACCAGCGTCATGCGGTCGGGCCGGAGATAGGTGCGCGTGATGCGCTGCACGTCGGCGGGGGTGATCGCCGACACGCGCGAGACGTAGCCGTTGAGGTAGTCGGCGCCGAGCCCCTGCGTGTTGACGAAATCGAGCATGCTGACGATGCCGCTGCGCGATGCGTTCCGCAGCGTGAACATGCCGATGAGGTTGTTCTTGATGCCGGCCAGCTCCGCCGGCGGCGGCGCCTCGTGTTGGAGCCGGTCAATCTCCTTGAAGATCTCCGTCAGCGACGCACCCGTGCTCGCCGACGTGACATCGGCCTCCTCGGCCCAGTACGCGTCGTGATAGTGCGTGCTTACCGTGCTGAAGGGCGAATAGGTGTAGCCCTTCTGCTCGCGGATGTTGCTCGTGATGCGCGAGCCGAACGCACCGCCGAGGATCGCGTCGGTGACCTCGAGCGCGATGTGGTCCTTGCTCGTCGGGCCCGGCACGGGCAGTCCGAGGATCACGGTCGATTGCACGGCATTGGGGCGATCGATCAGCGACACGGTGCGCGCGCTCTTTGGCGCGGGCGGCTTCACGGTCGCCGGCTTGCCGCGCGCCCAGCCGCCGAACGATTCGCGCGCCGCGCGCTCGACCGCCGCCGCGTCAAAAACGCCGACGACGTAGAGGTGCGCGCGCGACGCGTTGAAGTTGCGGGCGTGGAAGTCGCGAACGCGTCCGATCGTGTAGCCCTTGAGCATCTCCTCGGTCGGAAATGCGCGGCCGTAGGGGTGGTCGCCGTACACCGCGCGCGCGAACTGCTCCTGCGCCAGCGCCTGCGGCTGGCTCTTGGCAATCGAGAGCTGGCGCACCCGGTTCGCCGTGATGCGCGCCAGCTCGCCCTCGGGGAGCAACGGGTTGCGCAACACATCGGCGATGAGCCGCACCATGTCCGGCGCGTTCTCGGCGAGCACTCCACCAGTGGCGCGCATCTCGTCGTCGCCCGCGCTCACCGAGAGGTCGCCGCCCATCGCCGCCGACTGGGTGGCGATCTCGGGCGCGGTGCGCGAGTTAGTTCCCTCGCGCATCATGTCGGCGGTGACGTCGGAGAGCCACACTTCGTTCGGCGCTTCATCGATGTGACCCGTGCGCACCGACGCGTACACCGATGCCTTCGGCGTGTTGCCGAACGGCACCATCGTGATGCGGAGCCCGTTCGGGAGGGTGATGTCTCGGCCCTTCGGCAGGTGAAACGCCCTCGGTGTGCCGAGCGGCGGCGGTGTTTCGCGCGCCGGATTTTGCTGGGCGGCGGCGACGCTCGTCGTGGGGGCGAAGAGCAGCAGGGCGGATACGATTTTGCGCATGTCTCGTCCTCCGCCGGTCAGCGGGTAGCGCCGCTTTTGGCGGCGGGCGTGATGAATTCGACCGTCCGATTCGTGGGCCGCAGATATTCTTGCGCCGTCGCTTGCAGCAGCGCGGGCGTCACCTTGGAGAATCCAGCCTCGAGCTGATTGATGCGCGAGGGATCGTCGTCGAACAGCGCGAACGAGGCGAGGAGGTTCGCGCGGCCGAAGCCGACGAACTGCTCCAACTGGTTGTAGAGGTCGGAGCGCAGCTTCACCTTCGCCAGATCGATCGTCTTCTGATCCACCGGCGCCGTACGCAGCGGCTCGATGGCCGCATCGAACGCCGCGAGCACCTCGTCGCCCGCCTTGTCGGCGTCGTGGAACGCCTGCACTTCCCACAGCATCGGCCCCTGATAATCGAACATGTTGCCGAGCCCGAAATTGATGCCGGCGCTGACACCGCCGGTGAGCCCGCGCTTCTGCACGAGCTCTTGGTAAAAGCGCGAGTCCCGCTTCTGCGCGAGAATCTGGTCGAGTAGGCCGAACGCGTACCACTCGGGCGTGAAGCGGTCGGGGACGTGGTACGCGAGGCCGATCGCCGGCCGCGTGGCGAGCGAGTCGACGCGCGTGAATCGCTTCTCCTCCGTCTGCCGTGGCTCGGTGAGATCCGGCTTCGCCGGAAGCGTGGCCGCGGCGATCGGCGTGAAATATTCGCCAATCCAGGCGCGCGTGGTTTTTGGATCGAAGTCGCCCGTGACGACCAGCACGGCGTTGTTCGGCGCATAGAAGGTATGGAAGAACGACGACGCGTCGGCGAGCGTCGCCGCGTCGAGATCGCCCATGTCGCCGTAGAAGTTGTGCGCGTTGAACCAGTTCGTGTTCGCCTTCATCGGCAGGTCGATCCACGGAAAGCCGCCGTACGGCTGATTGATCACGTTCACGCGCACTTCGTTCTTCACGACATCGCGCTGGTTGTTCACGCTCGATGTGTCGATGGCCAGCCCGCGCATCCGGTCGGCCTCGGCCCACAGCACTGTGCGCAGCGCGTGCGTCGGCACGACCTGGAAGTAATTCGTGAAGTCGAAGCGCGTCGAGCCGTTGAGCACGCCGCCGTTTGATTCGACGAGCCGGATGAACTCCATCTTGCCGAGGTTGCGCGAGCCCTGGAACATGAGGTGCTCGAACAGGTGCGCGAAGCCCGTGCGGTCCCGCGGCTCGTTGCGGAATCCGATGTTGTAATACACGGCCACGACCGCCGTCGGCGTCGTCGCGTCGGGTGAGAGCACGACCTTGAGTCCGTTCGGGAGCTTGTAGTACTCGACCGGAACGCTGAGGCGCTTGCCCTGGGCGGAGAGGGGCGCCGTGATGACGCAGCCGAGTAGAGCGACAGAGGAGAGGCGCATGATCGACGGGGTGGAAGGCAAAACGGAAAACGTGGAAACGCAAACTCGGCGCGAGATCTCGACCGCCATTTACGTCGTTAGGCCATACGTCTTTTCGGGATTCGTATTTCGTGCGAGGTATGAATCATATTGAGTTGGCTCCCCCCCTCCGCAATAGCCCAGTGTGGGCGACCAGTGAGAAAAAGAGAGGAGAGTGCACCTGGACGCCGCGGCCTTCGAGGCGCTGTTCCGCGAGCACCACACGCCGCTGTGCGCGTTCGTGTACGGCTACGTGCGCTCGCGCGCGGTGGCCGAAGAGATCGTCCAGGATCTCTTTTTCGCGCTGTGGGGTGAGCGCGAGCGGCTCGCTCCGCGCACGACGTTGCGCGCTTACCTCTACGCGGGCGCGCGGAACCGGGCGCTGCACGCGCTGCGGCACGAGCGCGTGGCCGAGCGCTGGCGCGGCGACGCGGAACGCGGGGCGACGCCCACGGGAAGCGCCGGGCCCGCCAAAGCCGCCGACGAACAGATGGTGCGCGACGAGTCCGAGCGCGCGCTCGGCGCCGCGATCGCCGCGCTCCCCGAACGTACCCGCCTCGCCGCGACTCTCCGCTGGACGCGCGGCTTGAGCTACGCCGAGTGCGCGGAGGCGATGGAGATCTCGGTGAAAGGCGTCGAAGGTCTGCTGGCGAGCGCGATGCGGAAGCTCAGGGCAAGGGGTTAGGGACTTGGGGCTAGGGACCGAAGTTGCTTGGGTCCTAGATCCTAGGACCCAAGAGCGCCCTAGTCCCAAGCCCCCAGAACCTAGCCCTTAGAGTAGGGTTTTCCGGAAGCAGCGCATCGTCCTGTCATGAGCCAACACGAGATCAGCGATGCCATCCTCGACCGGTTTGTCGCCGGCGAGGCGTCGGCGCTCGAGCGAGCGGTGGTGGAAGCGTGGCTGCGCGAGCGGCCGGATCGTGCGGCGTTCGTCGCCGCGCTGCGCGACCGCGGCGAAGGGTCGCAGGATTGGAGCACCGACGCCGCATGGTCGGCGCTGCGTGCGCGCATCGACGCGGCACCACCGCACGCGATGCCGCGACGCTGGCTCACGCCGCGCGTCTACGCCGCCGCCGCGGCGGTTTTCGTCGCCGTTGGAACGCTCGGGGTGCTGGCGTTGCGAGCACGCGTGACGCCGCCCGTTGGCGCCTTCCGCGATCTCGCCACCGGACGCGGCGAGCGCACCAGCGTGACGCTCGAGGATGGCACGCAGATTCGCCTCGGCGTCATGAGTCACGTTCGCTACTCCGTCGGCGCGGCCGCGCGCGAGGTGACGTTGAGCGGCGCCGCGTCGTTCGACGTGACGCACGACCGAGCCCGGCCGTTCGTGGTGCACGCGGCCGGCGCACAAATCGTCGATCTCGGCACGAGCTTTACCGTGCGCGCGTACGCCGCGGACTCGGCGGTGATCGTCGCCGTGAGCACGGGCCGGGTGTCACTCGGCACGACCGCACGCGCCAATGCCGCGGCGCTCGAGCTGGGGCGCGGACAGGTCGGCGCCGTCGGCGCGAGCGGCGACGCGGTGCTCCAGCCAGCGGCGGACGTGTCGCGCTACTCGGCGTGGCTCGACGGACGGCTCGCCTTCGACAACCAACCGCTATCCGCCGTCGCCGCCGAGCTCGGCCGCTGGTTCGTCGTCGACGTGCGGTTCGCCAGCCCGGCGCTAGCGCGGCGGCGCATCTCCGCCGTCTACTCGCAGCCCGATCTCACTGCGGTGCTCGACGCGATCGCCGCGAGCCTCGGCGTCTCGTACACACGCGCCGGGCGCGTCGTGACGTTCGGCGCGGTGTCGAAGTGAATCGTGCTCGCGTGTGCGTCGCCGCGGCGATGTTGGCGGGCGCGGCCGCGACACTCGACGCACAGAGCTTCGAACCGCTACGCCGCGACGGCAACGGGCTGCCGGGGCTGCGGGCCATCGTCGCCGTTGCCCTCGACGATGTCACGGTCGCGCGCGCCGTTCAAAGTGTGGCCGATCTCGGGAAGCTCAGTGTCACGTTCGATCCGACGCTGGCGGGACTCGCATCGCGCGTCACGCTGCGCGCGGACGCCATTCCGGTCGCCGAGGCGCTGCTGCGCCTCACGGGCGGCACGTCGCTTCTCGTCAAAGTGTCGGCGAGCGGCCAAATCGTGATCGTACGCGGCACCGCGCCAGGCGAGCGCGCATCGTTGGGCGCCGTGGCCGGCGTCGTGCTGGACTCGCTCACCGGAGAGCCGCTGGCCGATGCGCGCGTCGAGCTCGTTGGCACGCGATACTCGACACTCACGCGCGGCGACGGCCGCTACGCGATACGCGACGTGCCCGCGGGCAGCCACGCGTTGCGCGCGCTGCGCATCGGATATCTCCCCGGTGCCGCGCGCGCCGTGACGGTCGTGGCCGGTGAGGAGACACCACTCGGCAACACGCGCCTCGAGCGCGGCGCCGTCGCATTGGCCGCGGTACGCGTGGCGCCGGGCCAGTTCGGCGTGATGGAGCAGAGCATCGGCACGGCGCAAACGTTGTCGCGCGAGCAAATCGAGACGAATCCGCAATTGGGCGAGGACGTCTTCCGCGCCGTGAACCGGCTTCCCGGTCTCTCGGCGAACGATCTGTCGGCGAAATTCTACGTGCGCGGTGGCTCCGGCGACGAGCTCTACGTGACGCTCGACGGCGTTCAGCTCTACGAGCCGTTCCATCTCAAGGATGCGGACGCCGCGCTCTCGATCGTCGACGTCGAGGCGATCGGCGGGCTCGACCTCAGCACGGGCGGATTCGGCGCCGAGTATGGCGACCGGCTCACCGGCGTTTTCTCGATGCGCTCGCTCGAGCCGCGCACCGGCCGGCCGCGCACCGCGATCGGCTTGAGCATCACGAATCTCCGACTCCTGTCGCAGGGCGGATTCTCGAGCGGCAAGGGCGCCTGGCTCGTCTCGGCGCGGCGCGGCTATATCGACGTCGCGCTTCGACTCACCAACGCCTCCGACTCGCTGTCGCCCCGCTACTACGACGTGCTCGGCAAGGTGCAGTACGATCTTTCGCCGAGCCATCGCGTCGCGGCACACGTCCTCGTTGCC
The DNA here is from genome assembly GCA_040003335.1 of Gemmatimonadaceae bacterium. Classification (GTDB taxonomy): domain Bacteria; phylum Gemmatimonadota; class Gemmatimonadetes; order Gemmatimonadales; family Gemmatimonadaceae; genus JALZAE01. The sequence continues at coordinate 12,746 of JBDUCS010000052.1, forward strand.
GGAGACCGGCTGCACTACCTCAATACGGGCGACCCGAACATCGACAGCCGATACGGGAGCAACTACGCGTGGCTCACGTGGAGCGCCGCCTTCGGGCAGCGCTTGCGCGCTGAGACCGTCGCGTCGATGAGCCGGCTGACGTGGAATCGCGTGGGCGATCAGTTGGACGACGCCGGCGCCCCCTTCGTCCACGTCAACGACGACCGCTCGTTCGATGCGCTCGCGCTGAAGCAGGACTGGACACTGTCCTTTTCCGACCGCGCCGTTGTGCGATGGGGCGCCGAGGTGAAGCAGCTCGCGGCGGACTACAACTACTTGAGCCGGGTGCAGCACGCGACGCTCGACACGACGCTGGTGCGCGAGGCACCGCGCGGCATGGCACTCGCGGCGTACGCATCGCAGCGCGTGCGGCTGGGCGCGGTCGTCGCCGAAGGCGGCGTGCGCGTCGACCGGCAGACGTACGGTGTTGGGGAAACCGAGGTGAGCCCGCGCCTGAGCGCGGCGTGGACTCCGTTCGCCGGTACGACGCTGCGGGGCGCGTGGGGTCGCTACTTCCAGGCGCAGGGCATCCATGAGATGCAGGCGATGGACGGCGTGAACCGCTTCTATCCGGCGGAGCTCGCGGAGCATCGCGTCGTCGGAGTGGAGCAAGAATTCACCGCCGGCGTCTCGGGGCGCGTTGAGCTGTACGATCGTCTGCTGTCGAGACAGCGTCCGCGATACGAGAACGTGTTCACAGGCGTGAGCACCTTCCCCGAGGTGAACGTGGACCGCGTGCGCATCGATGCGTTGTCGGGCGACGCGCGCGGCGCGGAGCTGTTCGTCAAACGAGTCGGCGCCCGGGTGGACTGGTCGGCGAGCTACGCGCTAGCGCGCGTGCGCGATGACATCGACGGCGGCGTGCGGTCGCGCGCGTCGGACCAACGGCACTCGGTCTACCTCGATGCGTCGTATCGCGCACCGAGCGGGCGGTGGCGCATCAGCGCGGGATGGCTCTACCACTCGGGATGGCCGTTCACTCCCGTCTCCTTCCGATTCGACACGCTCGTGAATACGCCGACGCAGCTGAGCCTCCGCGTCACACCAGAGCCGCAGGCGTTCTACTCGGCCGGGCTGCCGTCGTACCAGCGCTTCGACGTTCGGGCGACGAGATACTTCGACGTGCGCGGCACGCGCATCGCGCTGTTCGCCGACATTTTCAACCTGCTCGACCGCAAGAACGCGCGCGGCTACGGCTACTCGGTGTTGAACAATCCGGTGCGCATCGTCCGTCAGATCGACGCGCAGGTGCCGCGTCTTCCGACGGCCGGCATCACCGTGGAGTTCTGAGCGCGGGCCGGCCGGTCGTGGCGCCGGCACGCCAGCCGCTGCACCTTGGTTCGATGGGCCAACAACGTGACACGCTCGTGCCGCGGCTGCGCACGGCGGTCGCGCTCCTCGCCGCCGCCGGACTCCTGTTCATCGCGTCGTGGACGCTGATTCCCGCGCCGACGTACTCCCTACTCACTTTCAGCGTCGGTGCGCCCGAAGTGTGTGGCTGGCTGCTCGTCATCGCCATCGTCACGGCGGCCACTGCCGCGGCCGATTGGCGCCGGTATCGCGCGGCACGAGCGGCGTTTGTCTTTGCCATGGTCGCGTTCGTGCTCGAGGGGCTCCCGCTCGCGCGATTTCCGCTCGTCGCGCGCCGCTTCGCGCAATCCGTGAGCGGCACGCTCGGCGACGACGGCCTGCGCGGCGTTCCGAATGGCGTCCTCGCGCGGATGCGTCCTGCTCCGTTGGTGCTAACCGACCTCCTTCGCGGCATCCCGGCGAGCGAGGCGCGTGTGGCGCGCGGCATCGTGTTCGCCGAGGCCGGCGGTGCACGCCTGACGCTCGACGTGTATCGCCCGATGCGCGGCACGCTGTCGCCGATCGTCGTCCAGATCTACGGCGGCGCGTGGCAGCGCGGTGCACCGGGCAACTACGCCGATTTCGCGCGCCACCTCGCCGGACTTGGCTACGTGGTGTTTGCGATCGACTACCGGCACGCGCCGCGGTGGCACTGGCCCGCGCAGCTCGACGACGTTCGCACCGCGCTCGCCTTCGTGCGTGCCCACGCGGCGGAGTACGGCGGCGATTCGTCGCGCCTCGCGCTCATCGGCCGTTCGGCGGGAGCGCACCTCGCGCTCCTGGCCGCGTACGATCCGACCGCGCCGCCGGTCCGCGCGGTGGTGAGCTACTATGGGCCGGTCGATCTGACGGACGCATACCGACATCCCCCGAGCCCGGATCCATTGCACGTGCGCGAGACCGAGACCGCGTTCATCGGCGGTACGCCAGACGACATGCCGGCGCAATACCGCGCGGCGTCGCCGATCACGTACGTCTCGGGCGCGCTTCCGCCGACGCTGCTGATATACGGGAGCCGCGACCACATCGTCGAGCCACGGTACGGACGACTGCTCGACGAACGACTGCGCGCCGCCGGCGCGACGTCAATGATGCTCGAGATCCCCTGGGCCGACCACGCGTTCGACGCCGTGCCGAACGGTCCGAGCGCCCAACTCGCGATGTATCACGTGGAGCGCTTTCTCGATTGGGCCCTGTATGGGCAGAAAGACGGA
>JBDUCS010000336.1:0-4516 GCA_040003335.1 Gemmatimonadaceae bacterium
GCCGAGTCGACCTTGTGCAGGTTGCCCTCGACCCAGGCGCGATTGCGGAGCGCCGTTTCGTCGGGCACTGGAACGACTTGCACCGTCCGCGACTTGCTGCCGTCGGCGTTCGGTCCGATCGTGAGATCGACGATCTTGCCGGCGCTGTTCTCGAAGGCCGAATAGATATTCGTCGGGGCGCGGAGGTCGACGCCGTTCACGGCCAGAATGTATTCGCCGGCCTTCGCGTTCACGCCCGGCTCGGTGAGCGGCGCGCGCAAGTTCGGCGTCCAGTTGAGTCCGCCGTACACCGTCACGATGCGATAGCGCCCCTTGTCGACGGTGTAATCGGCGCCGAGGAGGCCACCGGGGATGTTTCGTGCGGGAGTGAGCCGGTCGCCGCCGCCGCCGCCGTGATGCCCAACGCTCAGCTCACTCATCATCCACTGGATGATGCGGTTGACGTCGCCCTTGTTCGACGCGTCGGGGAGGAACTGGGCGTACTTCTTCCGGTTCGCTTCCCAGTTCACGCCGTGCATGTTCGGCGCGTAGAAATAGTCGCGGTTGATGCGCCATGCCTCGTTGAAGATCTGCGTCCACTCAACGCGCGGATCGATGCGCACCTCGACGTCGGCGATGGCGAGTTTTCCTTCGCCCGCGGTGATCTTGGCGACGGGTGAGACGAACCAGTTGTTGTTCGCCGCGTAGAGGAGCTTCTTGGCGTCGGCCGAGAGGAGATAGGCGCTCACGTCGGGGGCGAGCGTCTCGTCCTTGCGCTTGGACATATCGTAGTGGTGCAGCGCGCGATGTCCATCCGAGTTGCGCAGATAGTAGATCTGGCCCGCTTCGCCGGCGCGCAGCGACGACAGGTCCGCGGCCTCGATCGGGAGCGAGAGGATGCGATACTCGATCCCCTCGAAGTCGACCCGCGTCGCCGTGCCGCCGCCGGCGCGCGGCGCCGACGGCGCAATGCGAACCGTGCTGCTCTTCGTCGAGTCGCCACCCGGGACGGAATCGCGCTTCATCGACGAATCGCGCACGATGATCACTTTCTCCTCGTCGCTCTCCCTGGCGAGCGGATTCGCCGCGTCGGCGCGCAGCACGATCGCGTAGATGTTGCGCGTGCGGCGGAAGTCGAGATTCGCCTGCGAGAACCAATCCTGCAGCGGACCCGCGTCGGTGGAGCCGAAGGCGTAGAGATATTTTCCGCTGCGGTCGAACGCCGGCTGCGTGACCTCGCTCAAGCCGTCGGTCACGCGGTACGACTTGTCCTGGTCGACGTTGTAGAGGAAGAGCGTGTTGACTAGCGACTGGGTGTTCGCCGTGTAGGCGAGCCACTTTGAGTCGGGCGACCAGGCGTGCGTCATGTCGGTGAGACCGGACGGACCGTACACCTTGTTGCCGGCAACGCGCTTTGCCACGCTCGTCTTCAAGTCGATCACGTAGGTCGCCTGCGAATTGTCCTCGTAGGCGATGTGTTGGCCGTCGGGTGAGAAGTCGAGATCGAGGTAGTAGCCGTGACCCATCAGCTTGTACGTCTTCACGTCGCCGCGTCCGTCCTGCGATGAGACCTTGAGCTCGTACTCGCCGCTGGCGTCGGAGATGTAGGCGATGCGCGATCCGTCGGGCGACCATGCGGGCGCGCGCTCATTGGCGCCGGGCGTGTTGGTGAGATTGCGCGCGTCCCCTTTGTCGGCCGGCACGGTCACGATCTCGCCGCGGTACTCGAACGCCGCGCGCGCGCCGCTCGGCGAGAGCGCCGCGTTGCGGACGTAGCGATCAGCCTTCACGAAGCGCGGCCGCGTCTCGCGCAGATCGGCGGCGATGCCGATCGTCAGCTTGCGACCGTTGCCGGCGACAGCGGGATCGAGGAGGTGCAGGTAGCCAGCTTGCTCGTAGACGATCTTGCCCGATGCCGGGTCGCTGGCGGCGTTCAGCACGGGAAAATCGGCGCAGGTGGTAAGGCGCTTCACCTGTTTGGCGCGTGCATCGTACGAGTACAGGTTGAACTCGCCGTCGCGGTCGGAGCGGAAGTAGACCGTCGTGCCGATCCACTGCGGATCCACGTCGTTGGCGCGCCCCTCGGGTTGCGGAATTTTTTCGACGCCGTGCGTGGCGACGTCGTAGAGCCAGAGCTCAGACGCGGTGCCGCCGCGATAATGCTTCCACTGCGCGAAGCGGCCCGCGATCGGGTTATAGGCGATGTGCTTGCCGTCCGGGGAGATGCTCGCGCGCGCTGCGTTGGGAATCGGTAGCCGCGCCTCGGCACCGCCGTCGACGGATACGGTGAAGAGCTGCGTATAGCGGTCGGTGAACGACTCGCGTCCCGAGGTGAAGAGCACGTTCTTGCCGTCCGGTGTGAAGCCCTGGACGATATCAAACCCCGGATGCCAGGTAAGCCGCTTCGGCGAGCCGCCGGCGGCTGGTACGACGTAGATGTCGATGTTGCCATCGTAGTTGCCGCTGAAGGCGATCGACTTGCCGTCGGGCGAGAAGACCGGACTCAGCTCGTCGCCGTCGGCCGTCGTGAGGCGTCGAACATCGGAGCCGTCGAGGCGCGCGATCCAGAGGTCGCCCGCATAGATGAAGGCGACGTGATCCGCGCTCAGCGCGGGCTGCGCAAGGAGCCGCGTATCGGTGATCGACGGCTGGGCAGCGACTCGGCTGCCGGCTATGAGCGCGGCGAGCGCGGCGAGCGCGGCGAGCGCGCGGGCGATGGGGCGAAATCTGGTCATTGGCGGCGGGGCGGAGGGGACGATCGATGCCAGTGCCTTCAGGGTACGGCGAACTGCGGATAACGTCCATACTGCGGCCGGTGGATTGTGCGCCAGGGATTGTGGAATTTCTGCTATGGCGGTGCTGACCCACCGGCGCGCTCCGATCGTCGGAAGCTGCATTCGTCGCCGTCCCGTATCCCTGCCGCTCGTTTTTTCCGCGGCGCCCATCACATGCGGGACGCGTCTCGTGGTCGCACACGTCACGGCTCGCCGCGCGCGCTCGATCAGGAACTTGACTGAGGCGGAGCTCGGCGCGAAGCTCGATGGCGGCCGCCGGCCCGACACCTTCCCGATCGGTCGGGGACTTCCGTCATTTCGACACCATGCAACCGACTTCTGGTCGGGAGCGCCACGATGTCCACGCGTCTCGTACCACTCGCCGTCGTCCTGATGGCATTCGTGACCTCCCGTAGTTGGGCGCAGCGTTCGGCAATCGATTTGGACGCCACGGTCAAGCGTGTCATGGTCGAGCAGCACGTGGTCGGCGCCTCGGTGCTGGTGGCGGAGCGCGGCCGCGTTCTGCTGCACAAGGGATACGGCGTCGCCGATCTTGGCCTCGACGCTCCGACGAGGGACGAAACGGTCTACCACGTCGTCGGGCCGATGCTGCCGTTCACCGGCGTGGCGGTGATGCAGCTCGTCGAGCGCGGGAGCGTGAAGCTGGACGACGACATCTCGAAGTACGTCCCCGAATTTCCGTTGCAGGGGCGCCACGTCAGCGTTCGTCAGCTGCTCGACCACACGTCTGGCATCGTGGACTATCACTACCTCGGCGATGCCATCGAAGCGACGAGTCGGCAACCGAAGGCGCTCGACGAAGTCATGGCGCTCTATGCCGGGAAGACGTGGGTGAACGAGCCGGGGACGAAATGGGACTGGTCCATCTCGGGCTTTCAACTGCTCGTCACGATCGTGGAGCGTGTGTCTGGCCAGCGCTTCGCCGACTACGTCAAAAAGAATCTCTTCCAGCCGGCCGGCCTCGATCATACCACGTATTGCGACGACTTCTCGCTCACGCACGGACTCTCGCACCCGTACCGCAGATTCGAGAATGGTTTCGTCGCGGCGAACGAGAACGACATGGCGTACAACGCCGACCTGCGCATCTGCAGCACGGTGGGTGATCTCTACAAGCTCTGGTCCGCACTCAAGGCGAACACGCTGATTCGCGCCGAGAGCTTCACGATGATGGAGACGCCGCAGGGCGCCGCTGCGCACATGAGCCCGCAGGACCCGCAAGCGCAATACGGGCTCGCCCTCACGATCAATCATGAGGACGATCATCGGCGGTACGGACAGCACGGCTCGCTGTTTGGCTACAGCGGCAGCCTCTATGAATTTCCTGCGGACCGGCTCACGATCGTCGTGCTGAGCAACACGGAGGGGCAGAACGCGTACGCGATCACGCGAGCACTCGCACGCGACGTCCTCCGATTGCCCCCGCTCCCAACGCCCGCGGCGTCCACCGGAGCGCCGCGCGCGCTCGACGACATCGCAGTGTCCGCGGGCGATCGTCGCCAGTTGGACGGCACGTTCGTGCTCAAGCCCGATCGTGTGTCGGCCGAGCTGCACGATTCGTTTGCGCAGTACCGCCGTACGGTTCGCGTCTTCGATGAGAACGGCCGGCTGATGATCCAGTCGTTGGGTGAAGGCCCGGAGCAGCTCTACAAGCAGACGGACGGGAGCTTCGCGCGGCGCTCGGCACCACGGAGCAAGGTGACGATCGTCGTCGAGAACGGAAGCGCGGCGATGCTCAAGAT
>JBDUCS010000053.1:0-15286 GCA_040003335.1 Gemmatimonadaceae bacterium
TCGCGCGCAGCGCGCGACGTCGCGCGTAGTTTAGCGCGAGGCCGACGCCGATGCCGCCGAGGCGGCCGAGCTCGTCGCCGGCCGGCGCCCCCGGATTGCGCTCGGCGAAGAATCGAATGTGCGCGTTGGCGAGCTCGCGTGCGCCGGCCGGCGCGACGTTGGGCCGGAGCCGTCCCATGGGGGCGGCGAAGCGAAGGATGCCTTCGCGCGGAAGCCACGCGTGTCCGAATTTCTCACGCGCCAGCGTGTCGAGGAGCGCCGAGGGAAACGCGGGCGTGTCGCGCTCGGGACGAGGCCAATACTCCACGAAGTTGCGCGCCAGGAGGAGGTACGTCTTGTAGCCCTTGGAGATCAGGAACCAGTAGGCGGGCGTGAACGGGTGCGCGAGCTTGCGGCGCATCACATAGCGCAGGAAGGCCGAGTGCAGCACGCGCTGTCCCCAGAAGCGCGGATCGCAGATCGTGTCGCCCGAGTAGATCACGAGCACGCGTCGATGCGCGACGCTCTGCACGTAGGACTGCACCGTGGAAAATCCGCGCAGCACACCGTCGGCGCGGCCCATCAGCAGGAAGACGTGATCCTTGCCGCGCAGATCGCGCTCGAACGAGGCGCGACCGACGTCGGTGTAATGCATCGCGAACAGCGTCCACATGGCGTCGACGAGGTCGCCGGCGAGTTCGGCGACTGCGCGCGTGTCGGCGTACAGTTCGGCACTGGGCACGATGACTCCGGTGATCGGTGATCGGTGATCGGTGATCGGTATTCGGTGATCGGTGATCGGTGATCGGTGATCGGGCGTCACCGCCCGCTCTTCTGGTCCGGCCAGCTCCGCGACCCACTATCGCACGGGTCGGAGCCGCGCGCGATCCCGGCGGTCCTGTATTGACGTTGCCGAGCGGCGCCGCGAGCGACGATACGTCAGTTGACGTAGCGGAGCGACGGCTTGACACCGAGACGGGGCTCCTCCTCAAGAGCCGCCGCGTCGACCGGGGCGCCTCGTCGTGGGCGGCTTCGCCTTCGAGTAACCGGTCATGGCCGGCGGCGGCCGTCGAGCTGTACGAGAGCGCACGCCGCGCACAGGCCGGATTGACCGATTCTTGACTCCGGCGCCGTGCATCGCTCGCTCGTCGATTGACGCCGGGAGCCGTCGGCTCGATGTTACCGCTCTCCCCCGCAGGGCGCGCGCCGGCGAGGGTGCCTAACGAGTGGATCTCCCCGAGCCGGACGTCGTCATGCCTGAGCGAACGCTGGCGCTTTCGCGCTTTCTCGCGACCTACAAGCAGCTCCTCATCGAGATCCGGACGCTGGCGCGCATGCGAACTGTGGCGCCGTCGGGGGTGATCGACGCGCTCCTCGAGCAGCCGTTCGCCGTACCCTCGTCGTTGCACGGCGCGCGTGGCGCGAGCGCGGTTACGTCCGCCCTCCAGAGCTTGGCGGAAGAGCGCGCGACGGTGGACGCCGACCCGGCGACGATCGATGCCAGCATGGAGGCGTTGGTGCGCGACGTGCTCACGGCTCGTGGGAGCCGGAAGGGCGCCATGCGAGGCGGCGATGCCGTGGACATCGTCGCCGTCGACGACGACGTAGTGCGCGCGGCCGGCGCGGTGGCGGGCGGACTTGTTCGAGAGGTCTCCGTCGCCGAGACACACAGAGGACAACGGGCCAAACCCCCCGGCGGTGACGCCGCGCCGGACGATGTCTCCGAGCCCGCTGTCGCACCACGCTGGATCAACGCCGAGATCGACGATCATGACGCGAAGGAGCCGCTCTCGCTCGACGACACCTACACGATCGCCTTCGGCGTCGACGTCGCGAAAGGAGCGAATGCGGTTGGCGCCGCCGAGGTTGCCGAGAACGTCATCTTCCCCAAGGGCATCGACGAAGTGGAGCTGACGGTCGACCTGCGCAGCAACGACTTCGAGATCAAGGCGCTGCGGCAGTCCCTCAAGCTCAAGCGCACGGGCAAGTCGGCCGGCAAGGCGCGCTTTGGCATCACGGCGAAGCACGAAGGGCGATGCGAGCTCACCGCGACGATCCACAAGGAGCGCAACTTCGTCCAAGAGATGACGATCGCCGTGTCCGTCGGCGCGACGGATGCCGCGCCGCCGACGACGACGTCCGTCTCCCGCTCGCCCTCGACGGTGCCGCGCGTGCTGCATCGCGAGGTCATGATCGTGATGAAGCCCGAGTCGCCGAGCGGCTACGATTTTTGGGCACGCGACGAGCGGGGGGCGAAGAGCGCGCATCTCGAGGTACAGCCGGACGAGTTGAGCGGCGCGATCACCGCGGCGCGCGATGCGCTGCTCGCCGTGGTCGCGCACGCGGACGCGAACGGCGCCGACGTCTTTCAGACGGAGATCGACATCGCCTCGCCGGACGCGAACGCCGCGCTCCGCATCATGGCGAGCGCCGGCGCCGAGCTCTTTCGCCTGCTGTTTTGGCATCCGCCGGAATCCAAGGACGTGTCCGACATCGGCCTCTGGCTGCGCGACCTGGCGTCGGAGACCGGCGAGCCGATGTCGATCCAGATCATGTCGAAGCAGGCGCCGATTCCGTGGGCGTTGCTCTACACGGGCGACGCCTCGGACGATGCCACGCTCGACTGGAAGAGCTTTCTCGGATTTCGCCACATCATCGAGCAACTCCCGCTCGTGGACCAACTCGGCCGCGGCGGAGCCTCGATCGCGAGCAAGCCGGAGCTCGCGGTGAGCATCAATCTCAATCGCCAGGTCGACAAAGAGACGCACGCCAAATACGTCGAGCAGCAGGAAAAGTTCTGGGCCGCCGCGACGACCGACCACACGCGTCTCCGCGTCACGCCGCGGACGGAGAGCAAGCCATTCCTCAAGGCGCTCGCCGATGGCACGACCGCCGACCAGGTTCTCTATTTTTACGGACACGCCGAAACGAAGCCGCCGTCCGCGAAGGGCGGCGCGAGCTCGTCGTCGCTCACGCTCACCGACGGGAAAGTGACGCTCGCGTCGCTCTATGCGAACGCGTCGACGAGCATCAAGCTGCTCGGCAATCCGCTCGTGTTCATCAACGCGTGCGAGTCCGCCGAGATGTCGCCGCTGTTCTACGACGGTTTCGTGCCGTACTTCATGGCGAAGGGAGCGCGCGGGGTGATCGGCACCGAGTGCCGGACTCCCGCCAGGTTCGCCGCAGAGTGGGCGAAGCGGTTCTTCGAGCGCTTCTTGAATGGCGAGCCGATCGGTGCGCTCTTTCTCGGCCTGCGCACGGAGTTTCTCGAGCAGCACGGCAATCCACTCGGGCTCCTGTACGCCGTCCACTGCGACGGAGATACGCAGATCACGCCAGCGCTCTGAGCGCGTAGACCGCAACCTCTGGAGAGACGCATGCCGATTCGCCGCGTGCCCGGAACCGATGTCGACTACCTCCTCATCTCGTACGACGCCGACGGACGCGAGCGCGCCGAACCCGACGGCACGATGCTCAGCCACGAAGCGGTGACGCGTCTCGCGAACACGGCCAATGGCATCACCGACGTCTTTTTCACCAGTCACGGGTGGAAGGGCGACGTGAAGGCGGCGATCGAGCAGTACGACAAATGGATCGGCGCGATGGTCGCGCTGGAGGCCGACCGCGCGTACGCGCGCGAGCAGCGGCCCGGCTTCACACCGCTCATCGTGGGCCTCCATTGGCCGAGCCTACCGTGGGGCGACGAGGACATCCCGGCCGGCGGGACCGTCGAACCGCTGGAGCGCGAGGTGAGCGCGTACGCGCACCGCATCGCCGACACGCCGGATGCACGCGACGCGATCCGTTCTATCCTGCAGACGGCGAAGGCCGGCGCGCACGGCGACACGCTCACGCCGACGACGCAGGCCGCGTACGACACGCTGTTCAAGGAGTCGGGGCTTGGCGCCGGCGATGTCGGCGCGGCGCCGGGCGCGGATCAGGATGGGTGGAACCCACAGCACATCATCGATGAGGAGCGGGCGAACGCCGCCGACGGGACCGACGATGCGGAGGCCGAGGACGACGGCGGTGGATTCTTCGCATCGATCAAGGACCACCTCCTTTCGCCGCTACGCCAGGCGTCCTTTTGGGCAATGAAGAAGCGCGCGCACCTCTTCGGCGAGAGCGGCGGCCACGAGCTGCTGGTTGCGATGCAGAGCGCGGCGCCGGAGACGACACGTTTTCATCTGATGGGGCATAGCTTCGGCTGCATCGTGGTGTCGGCAACGATCGCCGGGGGCGAGCAGAGCAAGGCGCTGTCGAGACCGGTGGATTCGCTCTTTCTCGTACAGGGCGCGCTCTCGCTGTGGGCGTTCGCGCCGGACATCCCGTACGCGGCGGGCACGCCGGGATATTTTCACCGGATCGTGAGCAAGGAATTGGTGAAGGGGCCGATCGTCACGACACGGTCGACGCACGACCGCGCCGTCGGGCACTACTACCCACGCGGCGCGCGCCTCAAGCGCCAGCTCGATCTCGTCGACATGGACTTCCCGAAGTACGGCGGCGTGGGGTCGTTCGGCATTCAGGGCGTGGCGACGACGCAAGACTTTCCGATCAAACCGCCGACCTCACCGTACGGTTTCCAGCGGGGCAGCGTCTACAACGTCGAGTCGAGCCGCATCATCAAGACCGGCGGCGGTGCGTCGGGCGCGCACAGCGACATCGCGCACCCCGAGGTCGCGCACATCTTTTGGGAGGCGGCGCTGGCTGGACTATGAGCGCTCCCGCGAAGCCGCCCGCCGGCGAGAACGACTACGCGCTCGTGCTGAGCGTGGTCGGCGAGGGGCCCGGCGCTTCAGGCGCCGGGTCGGAAGCGCGCGGGCGGGCATTCGTCGACTGGCTGATCTCGCCGCAGGGCGGCGGGCTCCCGCCGAATCACGTGCACGCCCTCATCGGGGGCGAGCGCACGATCGGCCGAGCATCGCTCCGGCAGATGCTGTACGAGCTCGTGCCCGACCTCGACGCTCGCCTCACCTCGGCTGGGACCATCGGCCGGCGCTGCTATTTGTATCTGAGCGGACCGGCGGTCGAGATGCCGAGCGAGCTGCGGCTCGTGGCGAAAGACGAATCGGGCGCGCCGCACATTCTCGACGCGTCGTTTCAACGTTTTGTCTCGTACCTGCGGACGACACACATCTTCGAGCAGGTGGTGGCGTTCGCCGACGTGCGTCGACCGCTCGTCTACGATTCGCGCATGGCGCAGATGCCGGTGTTCCCAGCGAGCGAACCGGCTCCGCGCGGTGAGCCGGCGATCGCCTTCGCGGCGATCTCGGCACCGGTCGCCCCGCCCCAAGCGGAGCTGATTGCCGCGGTCGGATCGGTGCCGCCGTCACACAAGGTCGACCTCGGATTCACCGGCGCGATCGTCGAGGCGCTCGCCGGTGGCGCGCGCGATGCGCGTGGAGCGATCACCGCCGAGTCATTCGTGACATTCGTCGGCGCCCGCGTCGGTCGCTCGCGCGTGCCGACGGCGGAGCGGCCGCGCTACGAATACGATTCGAAGCGGCCGTTCGTCTTTTCGGAGCCGGCCGCGACGCCGGCGGAGGCAGAGTCGCCAGCGCGCATGCCGAACGCCTATGCGCTGCTGATCGGCATCGACAACTACACGTCGATTCCCAGTCTGCAAACGTGCGTCGCCGACGCGAGCGCGATCGCCGCCGCGCTCGGCGATCCCGCGGCCGGCGGCTACGCGCAGCACAACATTCGACTCTTGACCGACGGTAGCGCGACGCGCGCGGAGATCGTCACTGGGTTCGAGTGGCTCGCGAAGGCGGACGAGAAAGCGACGATCTTCATCTGGTTCGCCGGCCGCGCGAGCGCGGAGAACGGCGCCATCACGCTATGGTGCTCCGACGATTCGCCGGACGCTCCGGATCACGGCTTGAGCGCGGCGCGGCTCAATCTCTACCTCGACACACTCCGCTCGCGACAGGTGATGTTCGCCCTCGATGTCTCGGAGGGCGCCGTGGGCATCTTGGCGCCGCCGGGCAGAATCATCCTGACGGCGACGTTGGCGGGGGAGGCGGCATACGAGACGACGTCCCCCGATGTCGGCGGCGACTTCGGCGTGCGCGTCCGGCGCGCCCTCCTCGGTGCCGCCGGCGTCGGCGACGAGCTGCGGGTGTTCGACCTGTTCGAGTACGCGCACGCCGCCGTGGTCGCCGATGGCAAGCAGCATCCGAACATCATCTGCGACCAGTCGCAGTACGACTTCCCAATCGCCAAGCGACCGCTCATTCCCTCGTATCCGAGCGCGATCGACGCGGACGGATTTGCGTACGACGTGCACGTCGTACATTCGCTGGAAAGCCCGCGTGCGGAATTTGTCGAGAAAACGCTTCTGCCGGCGCTGGCCGCGGCCGGACTTCGCGTGGCCGTCTCGGCGCCGCTCGAGCGATCGCCGGTCGGCCGCGTCGCCGATATCTATCGAGGGATGCACTTCGCGAAGCGCACGCTGGTGCTGGTCTCGCCCGCGCTTCTGAGCGATGGCACGTACACGGCGGTCGTGGGCGCCGCCACCGAGTCGCAGCCTGCCGTGATGGATCCGAAGTCCCTCATCGTCGTCGCGCTCGAGCGGGGTGTGAAGGCGACGGATGGCGTTGCCTGGGAATCGTTCGACATGATTGACGCGAAGAGCGCGCGGCATGCCAGTGTCCGAAAGCTGGTCGCGCGACTCGCGGCAAAGAGCGATGCCGAACCGCTTATCGGAGATCGGCCGGCCGTCGAGATCCCCGTCGATTCGCATCCGCACGGATGGCTCCTGTCCAGCACCGACTCGGCGATCGTGCTCCAGCTGATGGACACGTCCACGTCGGCGCTCGCGTACCTCTCGGTGCGTCCGCGCCGGGGCGACGTGCTCATTGTCTGCGAGGGAAGCGGCAACCGGCGCATCATCGGTCTGGTGCGCGTGCGACCCGACGCCAAGATCGTCGTCCCAACCCTCGACCTGCCCGGCCAGCGGCATCCGTCCCACCTCGACTCTCCGATCCTTCTCGAGTCGCCGGTCGACTTTCTCGACCCGCAGACGGATGCGCAGGGGGACGCGAACGCACACGACGAAGCGGGCCACGAGATAAGCCGGGAGCTCACGTCCGACGTCGCGCGCTCGCTCATATCGCTCGCCGTCGCGAACAATCCGGCCATCGCCGCGGATGTGTCCGGATGGATGGGCGAGAGCACCTCGAGCCTGGTGTTCGAGACGTGTCTCGCCGCGCTGCAAGCGTGGCCCCAGGAGCGGGACCGGCTCGTGCCGGCGCTGCTGCCGCTCATGTCGCAGCAGTCGCGCGCCGATCTGCTGCGCGTCGCGCGCGGCCTCGACGATCCCGTCGCTCGCGGCCTGGCGACACGGGCGTGGGTCGCGCACACGCGAACAACGGTGCCAGGTGATCTCACGATGGTGGAGGCGTTTCGCTCCGATCGGGAGGCGAGCGTTCGTGCGCTGCTGTCGCCGTCGAGCCCGGCGGCCGGAGATGTGTGGCCGCACTTCACGAAGGCCTGCTTCTTCGACGCCACGCCGGAGCGCAACACGCTGGTGAAGATCGGCGGCGTGCTCGGCCTCGAGCTAGCGAACTGGCGGAGCGAGCCCGTCTACCTTCACGAGCCGGAGCGCTCATCCAGCGCGGGCGCGCTGCTGGCGATGCGCCGTAGCGCTTGCATCGTGCTCGCCTGGTCAAGTGAGACCGCGTCATCGCCGGAGTGGCGGGCGCTGCTGGCCGAGGCACTGGAGATCGACGGCGAGCGCAGCGCGAGCTTCACGCGCGCGGGGAGCGCCGAAGTGCCGCCGACGCTCGTCACGCTCGTTCTCGATTCGGCCAGCGAGCTGCATCCCGCGCTTGCGACGCGCCAACGCATCGACCTCACGCATCTCGCGTCGGCCGCGGATGAGAGCGCGGTCTGGCGCGCCACGGCGGAGCTGCTGGACGCGGTGCTCGCGTCGTGCCAGCTGCTGAGCGAGAACGTGACGGAGACGATCGTCTCGCTCTCGCCGAGCGAAGCGCTCGGCCGCATCGCGATCGATACCGGCGATCTCCTCGACAGCCGCGTGGATGCGATCGTCAACCCGGTGGGCACCACCGCCACGATGACCGGCGAGGTCGGCGTGCAGCTCCTCGAGCGCGTCGGCGAGGGAGTGCTCGCGTCGCTCGTCGGACACGACGCGCTCTTCGCCGGCCAGACCATCATCAGCGAGACGGAGGGCCGCATCCCGGCCCGCTTCATCATTCACACCTGCATCGACAGCGCTCCGAACCGGCATTCGGTCGCGAGCGTTGCCGCGGGCGCGACCGGCGCCTTCTTCGGCGCCGAGGCGCTGGCGGGAGTACGCACCATCGCGCTCCCGGGGCTCGGGAGCGGTGCCGGGCAACGCGCGCGCTCGGCGTCGCTCACCCCGCTCGATCCCTCGACCATCGCGCGCGCCATACTCCCCGCACTCGCCGCGCGGCTCGCCCGCGGCAGCCCGATCGAGCACGTCAACTTCGTCTTCCGCGACCTGGCCGCGGAGTCGGCGTACGGCGTCGTGCTCGCCGAGATGCGCGCCGCCGTCGACACGCCGGCGCCGGTGATCGTCGACGCCGATCGCTGGTACGTCTCGGCGCGGCAGACGACGGTCGGATCCGTCCTCGTTGGCGGCGGCGTGTCGATGGGGCTCTTCTTCTCGCGCGAGAACGAGCCGGGAGCCGTGCCGCTGATCGTCCCCAGGTCCGCCTTCGAGCTGACCATCTATGTCGACGCGACGGCCGCGTTTCACCTCGACGGCTCGAGCCAGCAGACGCTGCAAGTGCTGCGTGGCGCGATCAACGCGACATCGCTCCCGCTACGACTCCTCGCGCTGACGAGCGGCACGCACACGGTTCGCATCTCTGTCAATGCGCGCGGCGGCCTGGGCGCCGGGGGCGAGGCAGTCGTCACCTGTCCGATCACGGTCGAGGCCGCGGTCGTGCTGCCCGACATTCCCGAGCTGATCGACCGGCGCACGATTCCCTCTCCCGAGCCGGACGTGATGCTCTACGTCGCGATCGAGGAGACGGCGTCGGCCGAGCGGTTGCGCATTCATATCACTTGCCCCGCCCTCGGCTACCATCGCCGGCGGATCGATAGCGCACTGCCGCTCACGAAGGGCGATGTCGTCGCGATTCAGCGCGCCGCGGCGGACGCCGCCGCGGGAGCGGACGTAGCAGCGCCGCCCGACGCGCGCGCGGCGCTGCTCGCGTTCGGCGGCATGCTCTACGACGTGCTGGCGCCGGACGGACACGAGCTCCGCACGATTCTCCGCCAGACCCTCTTGCTTCCCGACCGCGCGGGCGCTCCCGTGACGTGGCTCGTGATCTCCGACGAAGATGCGGCGCTTCCGTGGGACCTGGTATGCGCGCACGGCTACGAAGATGGTGTGCACTGGTACGATGACTTTCTCGCGGAGCGTTTCGCCGTCGCGCACTGGATCGGCCGTCGCGGGTTCGAGCTGGCGAACGAAGCGCCGGTCGGCCCGCTCGGCATCGTGCACTACGGCCAGCGTGCCGAGGCGCGCACCCGCTGGCGTGACGCACTCGGTGCCGGCATCGCCAGCGACGCCGAACGGGCGCTCGGACTCGACATCCTCAAGCGCGGTTCGCCCTACTTCGGCGTGCACCTGTTGCGATTCAGTGACGCGTCGGAAGCGGGGCTCGTCGCCGAGGCCACGGATGCGAAGGGCGATGATGGCAGCGGGAGCTCGCTCGTCGGCGACCGGCGGCTCGACTTCGCGCTCCGCCGGCCGATCGTCACGCTCAGTCTGGTGGACGATGCGCTCGAGAATGGAAGGCGGCCGGCGGCGCGCTACACGAACATCGAGCGCGCGTGGGCCGTGCCGTTTCTGCTCGCGCGAGTGAGCGCGGTCGTCGGCCCGCGATGGACGACATCGCCCGCCGCCGACCGCATCTTCTTCCGGGCGTTCTATGATGCGGTTCGCTCCGACAAGCCGCTCGGCCGCGCCGTGTGGGAAGCGCGCGAAGAGCTACGGGTGGCGCATCCCGGGCGCGCCGACTGGCTGGCGTACACGCTGTTCGGCCATCCTGGATGCGAGCCGTACCCGGTGGAGACGGCCGAAGGGTTTACGATGTTCGAGCCGATTGGCGTCGCGGCCGGTGAGAGCTTCGAGGCCGGCCGCGCGTACGACTTTCGCGCCAGCTTCCGCGGAGAGCTGCCGTCCTGGTACGGCGGTCGCCGCCGGCGGCGGACGACGTCGCTGCGCGGCGAGGGCGTGCGCGTGATCGTCACGCCCCTTCACGCCGCCGAGCCCGAGACGTACGATCTCGTTCCGGCGAGCGGAAACGACGCCGGCCACGACGACGACTTCTACTGCATCGTGCCGCTGACGATGCCCGACCAGCCGTCGCGCCTCAAGCTGTTCGTGCAGTTCGCGCGGGACGAACAAGAGCTTCGGTCGACCGTCATCACGCTCGATGTCACCAAGCGCGTGCAAGTCGCGCGTGGCGAGGAGGAGCCGACAAGATGACCGGACCCAGTCTGTCGACACACGTCGGCGCCGTTGGGAATCGGGCTGACCGCATCAGGTCCCTGCAGGTGTCGCTGGTCGACGACTACATCAGAATCAGCCTGAAAAAAGTCGATCAGTTCATCAACGATGCGCGCGAGGCGGAAAAAGACAGCGGCCAGCTCGCCGAGCCGCTGGCGAAGGTGAGCGAGCAAGTCGCACTTCAGGAGGACGCGGCAAGCGGCGGCAACGCGAACGCGTCGGCGGCGACGATGATGCCGTCGCTCACGATCAGCGAGACGGTGAGCCGCGAACTGCTGAAGGGCTTGCGCCGTGACGGCTCTGCCCTTCGCGGGCGGCTCAGCGAGCGATGCGTGGAGGTGTTCAAGTCGAACGGCTTTCTCACGACAGGGGGCGCCGAGCCAGCTCTGACCTTCGTTGAGGACGAGAAAGGGCCGCACATCCTGTGGGATTTGATGTACGATGGCGGGATGGTCGGCGCGGTCAACTGGGAATCGTTCTGGGGATTCCGCGTACCGATCGCGCACTGGGTCTTCGAGGATCGCACGCCCGAGCTGCGCTTGCGCGACGGGCTGTTTGGCGGCATCCACGAAGAGTATCCGTTCTCCATCCTCGAACTCGACGCCGTCGCCCAGCGCGTGCAGCCGGGCACGCTCCCCCGCTCCGTCGCCGACTACTTCAAGGAGTTCGTGCGCGAAGGGCTCGCCGCCGCGAACCTCACCGATGCCGCGGCCCAGGCCTGGATCGCCGCGCGCCCGGAAACATGGCTTCGGATGTTCTTGATCGACGGGGAGGTCAAGCCCGACGACCCGGTGCAATGGAAGTACGACAAGATCGTGGAGATGCTGAAAAGCACGGAGAAGCGATTCGACCTCCTCCACTTCGCCTGCCACTCGGCGCCCGGCACCGGCGCCGCGTCTCGCTCCGAGATGACGATGCACGTGGGGGGCGAGAAGCTGACATTCGACGTCGGCTCGATGATGTCCGACTTACGCATCAAGATGCCGGATCCCGACGAGCCCGGTCCATTCGTTTTTCTGAATGCCTGCCGGAGCGTAAAGCCCAAGCAGCCGTTTCAGCCGCCGCCATTCGCGACGGCGTGGATTAACGACCGCGGCGCGCTGGCCGTGATCAGCGCCATCTGTCCAGTGCCCGACTTCTTCGCCCACGCGTTCGCGATCAAGTATTACGACTTTCTGTTGGGCCGCGCGGACGCCACGTTCGGCGGCGTACGGGTAAAGGGATCACTCGCCGGCGCCCTCCTCGCCACGCGTCGCTATTTCATGGAGGAGCACCGCAACCCCCTCGGCCTCGCGTACCTCCTGTATACGTCGCCGAACGCGCATCTCACCGGCTCGGTCGCCGAGTCGGGGCCATGACGCCGGACGCGGTGGCGACCGATCTGCCGCAGGAGCTCGCCGCGACGCGCGCCGTGTTCGACGAGCTCGGGCGACTGAAGGCGCAACTCACGGCGCTACGCACGGTCGAGGATGCGCGCATCGCTTACGAGGCGCTGCTCGAGCGCGAAACGCACGCGATCGCCACGCTGCGCAGCGAGCGCGATGAGCTGACCATCAAGCAGCGGGAGCGCCGCCTCGCCGGCGCGCGCCCGGAGACCGTCGCGCCGCCACGGCGCGCCGGTCGCACGGGCGTCCCCACACCGCAGGTGGAGCAGAGGCCGGCCGCGCGCCGGCGCCGTGCGCAAAGCGCCGATCGCCTGAACCTCAAGAAGCTCGTGAGCCGATGGCAGTATGTGTGGGCTCTCGACGCCATCGTCCTCGCGCAGGTGAATAGCATCGCCGACGATGCGGAGCGTCCGCTCGGTGAAGCACTGGCGCTGCTCGACTGGCGACTGTACGAGACGCCGGTTGCCGGCGAGCTGGACGACGAGCACGCCGCGCGCGTTCGCGACTGGCGCCACGTGCTCGCCGTGTACGCCGAGCACCTGCAGTCGGAGATCAGCACGGTGGAGACGCGCTACCGCACCGTGTTAGCGATTTGGGAGCGATGGACGAACGCGCGGGCGAGCGACGCGGGTCGGGTCGAGTGGGAGCGCTTCATCGAGGCGACGCGGGCGCAGAAGCGGAGCGAGGCCGAGGCGCTGAGCGGTGAGCTCGCGATGTTGCGGCGGGCGCTCGAGCCGTGAGCGATCCCGGCAGCGGCATCACCGAATTTCGGGCTGCGATCACCGTCTTTCCCGAGCGTGCGGTGCTCGAGCCGCCGGCGGCGTTTCCATCGTGGACGACGTTCGTATCGCACCGCGCCGTGCGTGCGCTGGTCGCCGCGGCCACCTCGCGCATCACGTGGATCGCCACGTGGGGCGGCGTGCTCGCCTGGAATAGCCGCGACGAATTCATTTATCGTCGCTACAGCAGCGAGCACGGCCTCGCGGGTACGCCGTCGTGCATCGCCGTCGGCGACGATGACCGCCCGTGGGTCGGCCACACCGAGGGCGGCCTGTCGTATTTCGACGCCGACCGTTGGCATCCGTACGAGGAGCTGCGCGGGGAGCCGGTGGTCGCGATCGCCGCGGCCGGCGGCGGCCGGATGTGGATCGCGACGCCGGACGCCATCGCGCTGGTCGAGCGCGGCGCGCCGCCGGTGGAGATCGTCCGCGGTAACACGGAGATTTGCGGCGCGACGGCGCTACTCGCGGACGGTGACGGGGTGCTGATCGCGTCGCCGTCGGGGCTGTTCCGCGCGTCGGAGCATAGCGCCGTCGCGCGCGTGCGCCGCGACGCGCTCGGCGAATGCACGGCGCTCGCCCGCGCCCCCGACAACGGCGTGATCGCCGGCACGCCGAACGGCATCGTCCTCGCCGACGACTCGCGCGTCGCGCCCGACGACGGCGATGCGGCTGTCGTCGCGCTCGTGGCGACGCGAGGCGGCATCTGGGTGCTCACGCGCAAGGGCGTCGCACGCGTCGAAGGCGGCACGTGGCGCGCGCTGCGCGACGTGCCGTCGTCCATGGCGGCGCCGCGTGCCATCGCGGCCGCGCGCGCCAACGATGACTACCTGTGGGTCGGCACGGACGACCTGCTGTCAGGCGTGCGGCCGAGCGGCGATGCGCCGTGGGACGTTGGACTCCTCCCCAATCACGACGAGGATGTCCTGAGCAACATCGGCCGGTGCGCGGTCGCCAGCGCGGACGGACAGGTATGGATCGGAACCGGCGGCGGCCTCTTCATCGGGCAACGCAACGGCACCTGGTCGTTCGAGAGCGAACACGGCGACGTGCGCGCCGCGATCGCAATATGGTCGATGCACGGCGAGTCGGTGTGGATGCTGGCCTGGCCCTGGGGCGTGATACGACTCAAGAGCCCGGCGTACGCGTCGGCACGCGTGCCCGCGCCACCGCCCGCGGGCCTGCCACGCGCACTCGTGGTGCCGCAGTACGGTGACGAGCCGCATGTGCTGGCCGGCGACCGGGTGTTTCGTGTCGATGCGGACAAGCTCTCGGAGGTCGCCGCCAACGTACCGTCGCGAGTACGGCATATCGCCCAGGGGCCGGCGCACCACTGGTACGCCGCGACGGACGGCGGACTCTTCCGGTACGCCGACGGCGCGTGGTCGCTCGAGGCCGCGCTCGGCGTCGCGCCGATCGCGTCGCTGAGCACGGTGCACGTGACGCTGTGGGCCGGCGGCGACGGCGCGCTCTGGTCGCTGGAGAACGCGGGCTGGCGACGACGTCCCGTTACCCATGGCGGCGTCGCGTGGAGCGAGCCCGTCACTGTACTCGCGCGCTCGAGCAGAGACGATGAGATCTGGATCGCGTGCGGCGGGCGCGTCGCGCGATGCGCTGCCGCGAGCGGTGCGGTGCTCGAGGTGCACGACCGATTCGACTCCGGCGTGTGCGGCAACGCCATCACCGGCATCGCCGAAGTCGATGGCAAGCTGTGGGTGGTGTCGCACGCCGGTATCGCCCGTCACACCCTCGCGCGCTGAGCGCGTCATCCACACACCACCGCCGAGCTCATGATGACCGACACGTCGCTGGATGAGTTGAATGGCAAACTGGTCATCGGCATCGACCTCGGCACCACAAAGTCTGGCGTCGCCGTGTATAGCGAGCAGGAGCGGCGACCGGTGATGCTCCGCGACGCGAATGGCGACGACACCATTCCCTCGATCGTCGCCTGGGATCGCGACACGGACGCGTGGCTCGTCGGCAAGCCGGCGAAGGCGGTGCTCGAGCTGCGCCCCTGGGACGTGGCGTACTCCGTGAAGCGATTCATTGGCCGATCGTTCTCCGATCGCGCGGTCGCGGCGGGTCGGGGCAGCGTCACGTACGACATGGCGGGCGCTGGAGTCGGCAGCGACCTCACGCGCAACGTGCTGGTGCGACTCGGCCAAGAGGGCGGAGTGCGGCACACGCTCGACATTCCGACCATCTCCTCGATGGTGTTGCTGCATCTGCGCCAGACCGCGGCGACGGCGCTTGGCTTGTCGCTCGACGAGGTAACGTATGCCGTCGTCACGGTGCCCGCGTACTTTGACACGCTGCAGCGGAAGGCGACGCAGGCCGCCTGCGAGGCCGCCGGCCTCAAAGCGCGCATCCTGCACGAGCCGATCGCGGCCGCGCTCGCGCACGGAGACGAGCTGCTCGCGGCGAAGGAGCGCACGATTCTCGTGTACGATCTGGGCGGCGGCACGTTCGATATTTCACTCCTCGACGTGTCGCGCGACGCGCGCGGCTACCAGTTCTTCACGCGGCTCATCGACGGCCATACGCAGCTCGGCGGCGACGACATCGACGCGGCCATCTCGAGTATGCTCGAGCGCGAGATCGAGCGCTCGACCGGCGAGGTCGTGCGC
>JBDUCS010000054.1:0-15219 GCA_040003335.1 Gemmatimonadaceae bacterium
AGGTCGATCAATCGCGACGCGGTGTCGCTCGATTCGGCCGACCGACGCTCGCCGGGCTATGCCGCTCGCTTCGATTCACTATCGCACCGCGCCGCGCACGCCGAAGGCCTGCGAGCGGCGCGCGACCGGCTACGGAAGCGCGTCCCACGCGTCATCGCGCCCCAAGCCGAGCCACGACTCTCGTTCACGCGCGCGACGCTCGACAGCGCGGCACACGCCGTCGGTCGCGCCGTGGCACGAGCTCCGCTGGCCCGCCGCGCCGCGACCCTCTCGCTCGCGCCAGGCGCATGGTGGATCGTCACGCTCTCGTCCGACGGCGGCGTGCGATCGGTGCCCAGCACCGTTCGCATCTCTCCCGGCCGTCGCGGCGCGCGCGATACCGTGCGCGTGATCCTGCGCTGATGCGAAGCGGGGCGGGCCGTGAGGCCCGCCCCGCTTCGTTCCCCAACCGATCGCGCGATCAGTGGGTGAAGTTGAACGGAAAGTTGTAGGTTCCCGCGCCCTTGTCCGACGGCGGAAACTTCCAGCTGCCCATCTTCGAGCGAATGCACGACTCGGCTTCCGACGAGCCCGCGCCGCCCCAGGTGCGGCTGGCGATACTCACGCCCGTCACGCTTCCCGCATCGGTCAGCGTCACCGCGACGACGATCGTGCCGCCGAGGTTCGGATTGCGCTTCAGCCCCTCTTCCTCGTAGCAGAATTGCAGCGCCTGCTGCCGGCTGCGCACGTAGCTGCCGAGCTCAGAGACGTCGCGTCCCGGGCTCCCCAGCGTTGTCGCGACGACCCGCGGCGCTTGCACCGCCACCGCCGCGTGCCCGATCCCGCCGCCCGTCCCCGTCACGTTGCCGACGCCGCTTCCCGCACCCGTGCCGATCCCCGAGCCCAGACCGCCGCGTCCCGGCGTGCGCGTCCCCGCGCCGCCCTGGCCGTAACCAAGCACGACCTTTCCACCCGTGGTCCCCGGCGTTCCGCCGCCGCCGGAATTGGTCTCGACGCCGCGAAGAATGTTGGAGACGTCGCCTGCGACGCCGCCTTCATTGCCGCCGCCGAACGCGCCAGCGATTGCCTTGTCGCGACCATTGTTGCCGCCGCCGCCACCACGTGCCGGCTGCGCGGCGGCCGCACGCGTCGGCGCCGCTTCGACGACCGCCGGGGGTGGCTCCACAGGCTGCAGATCCTTTACCTCGATCGCCGGCGGCGGCGCTTCCTCGGCGAGCAGCGACGGCGGCTTGGTGATCGGCCCGAACCACACGAGCATCAGCCACACGATGCCGAGAAGAAAGGCGACGCCCCACGACCCGACGAGCGCGCGCCCTTCCTCACCCGCGATCTCGTATCGGAGGTTTCGGGTGAACGTCGTCTCGCTGAACTTCGTGCGATCGTTTGCCATTTAGCGTGGTACCCCGGAGCTCGCCGCGGGTTGCCCACCCGTGGCGGTCGTAGCCGACACCGATGGATTCACCTGCAGCGTGATGTTCTTGAAGCCCGCCCACCGCGCCGTCTGGATCATGCGCGAGAGCAGGTCGTAGCGCATCGTTTTGTCGCCTTGGATTGCCAGCTTGGCCGGAATCGCCGAGTCGACGGAGATGCGGTTGCTCTGCCGAACCGAATCGGCGCGCGCCTTGAGTGCCGTGAACAGCAGCGGGATCACCAGCGGTTGGCCCGGCACGTTCGATTGCGCGCTCGCGGCGTCCGCCGTGTTCATGACCGTGTGCCCGCCCAGCGTCACCTGGTTGCCGATGCCGAGCGTCAGCTGCTGGATCGTCGTGCTGCCCGTGGTGACTTCTGGGAGCCGCACGCCGGGCACGACCTGCGTCAGCTCGCTGATCGTAGCGGTCGTCAGCGCGAAAAAAACGATCGATACAAATGTGTCGACGAGCGGCACAAGGTTGAGCTCGGTGATGCGGAACTTGGCGAACTGCGCCGAGCGCCGCGCCGCACGCATCTCGCGGCCGCGGCTCACTTCACGTCTCCCGACGCCGCGGCCTGCATCACTTGGCGCGTCTTGGTACCGAGCGCGATACCGGTGTACTTCGAATTGCGCAGGCGCTCGAGCACATGGATCACGTTGTCGTAATTCACATCATCCGACGGAATGACCGTCAGATCATTGTTGTTCGGATACTGGGTGTGGAGCGACGTCATGTATTGCTGCAACTGGTCGAGTGACAGAGCGCCCGACCCCTTGAACTCCTGGCTCGTGCCGAGGTGCTGGCCTTGCGGATCGTTGCCCGACGTCTCGACGACGATCTTGTCGTTGTCGACGCGAACGCCGATCAGCATGTTCAGCAGGTCCTTTTCATGGCGATCGATCGTCGCCTGCGGCGCGGTGATCACGACCGGCGGGAGCGACAGATCGTACGCGAACAGAGCCGCCATCGTCGCGCCCGAATACGTCAGCAGGCTGAAGAAGACGATGGACGTGAGAATGTCCACCAGCGGCACGAGGTTGATGTTCCCGTGCCCGGTGAACGGCGCGCGCTCGGCGCGTTGCTGTTTGCTTCGGCGGAAACGTGACGACATAGGGGGTCCTGATTAGTGACGCGCGAGCTACGCGGACTTGCACACGTCCGGCAACTCGCGCCCCACGGGTCAGCTCCTACCGATGGCCGAGGCGGACGTCCGGGCGGTCGATCAACGCGTTGATCAGGCGCACCGAGAACTCGTCCACCTGCTCGATGATCGTTTCCGCCTGGCTCACGAGGTACGCGTGCGCCACCGACAAGGGAACGGCCACGAGCAGGCCGAAGCCCGTCGCGTTCAGGGCGATCGCGATGCCCTTGGCCAGCTCCGCCGACCGCTCAGCCGCCGAGGCGAGCGCCACCGAGGCGAACGCGGCGCGCAGACCGAAGATCGTGCCGAGCAGCCCGAGGAGCGTCGCAACGTTCGCGAGCATCGGGAGATAGTGCAGCCGGCGCGTCAAACGCGGCAGCACCGACAGCGCCGCGGCGTCCGCGACGTTCTGGAGGTCGGCCTCGTCGCGGCTCCGGCTGCGCAGGATCAGCAGCCCCATGTCGGGCAGCACCGCCTGCGACTGCGTGCAGAGCTTGATCGCATCCTCGACCTTGCCGGCGCGGACGAGCTGGATGACCCGCTCGATGAACGCGCGCCCATTGATCTTGGACCGGATGACGATGGTGTAGAATCGCTCAAGGAAGATGGCCAAGCCGATGACCGCATCCGTGAGGATGAAATACATGATGAAACCACCGTTCCGGAAATAATCGAGCATCACACTCATCGATCTGAATCCTCTGAGGAGAGTTTGAAGCGGTCTTCGGTCAACCAGTGCGGCGCGAAGGCTCTGCAGTCTGCGCGGTGGGCGGGCGTGGCGTGGGGCTCGTCGGGGCGGCCGGAGGACGACGCGCGCGTCCGGCGGCCGACGTATCAGGTGTGCCGAGCCTCTTCACCGCGCCGGAGATACTGTCCAAGCGCATCTGGCGTTGCTCCAGATCGCGCCGGATCGCCTCGATCTCCATCTCCAACGCCGGCGCGCTCGTGGTCGTGTTCGCGCCGGCCAGTGCGGCGTTTGTGAGTTGTCGCTGCGCGATCACCTGATAGCCCGGCAGGATGTCGGCCAGAAAGCTCCGGTTGTAGAACGTCGGAACGAGGCCGGCACGACTGTAGCTCGGCGCTTCGCGCGGACGCACCGTCACGACCTGCGGCGTCGGCACCGTGCCCCGAATCTCGATAGTGCCGCCCACTCGCGGTCTGGTGCGCTGCGCGTGCGCGGGCGACGCGAAGGCACCGGCCGCGATCAACGCGAGCACGACGGAAGTGGAGTGGCGGATCACGACATACCTCCGACGACCTTCGATGCACCGATGTCACGGCTCCCCTGCGCCGACTCCCCGCTCGGCGGCGCCGCCGGGACATTGCCGCCGAGCGCGTCCTTGGCGCGATTGACCCAGATGCTGCTGATCTTGTCCGACTCGGCCTTGAGCAGCAGATCCTGCCAGATCTTTTTCGCGGCTACGTAGTACTGTTCAGCCTGCTGCGCCGAGCCCGCCGCGGCCGCCGTGCGCTGTGCTTCCGTGAGGTCGCCCGGGAGCTGCACGTTCTTCAGGAAGTTGCCGTACTCCCACTGCGCGAGTCCGAGATAATACGTCGACGCCGCGAGCCACTCGGCGGAGCCAGTTTTGATCGACGCTTCGAAATGTTTTTGCATCAAGTCACGTAGCTCGCGCTTCCTGAGCGACGCGCGGTCGACGCCGGCGCGTGTGAGCTGCGCCGCGCGCGCGATCACGAGCCTCATGTTCTTGTATTCGGCGAACCGCGACTGCGCGAGGCGGTACTCTGTCTGCCCGCGGTAGTCGGCGCAGGTCGTCTTGAGCGCTTCCGTGTTGCCACCCGACGCGCACACGCGCCCGAGCTCGCGCGTCGCTGTCGACGAATCGCCCCCGGCGCGGAGCGCCGCCACGCGTCTGGTGACCGCCTCGGCTGCACGCGGGTCGCGCGGGAACTTGGCCGCGAACGACGACCACGCCGACGCGGCCTTTGCGTTCTCGTGAGCCTCGGCGTACGTAACAGCGGCGTTGTAGAGCGCGTCAGGAGCACGCTTGTCGCCAGGGAACGCCGCCGCGAACTGCTCGTACGCCGTCGCCGCGTCGGGCTTGCGTCCGAGCGAATCGAGCGTCGTCGCCAGTCGCACCATGGCGTCGCCACGACCCGGCCACGTCGGGTTGTCGCGAATCACCGTGCGCAGCGCCTCGACCGCCTCGTCGCGACGGCCGACGTCGGCGAGCAACGTCGCGCGCAGGCTCTGGTACTGTTGCCGGTACTTGTAGTTGGGATACTGCGTCACGAGCCGGCCCGTCAGCTCAATCGCGCGCGTACGAGCGCGCGTCGAGGCCGCGCCATCGTTCTTGGCGCGGGCCACGCTGTCCGCCGAGACATACGCCTCGATCGCGTTGCGCAATGCTTCCGGTGCCTGATCGGACTGCGGATTCTTGTCGGCCAGCGCGACGAACACTTCTTCGGCCGCGCGACCGAAGTCGCCCGTCTTCACGAGCTCGTCGGCGTGCGAGACCGCGGCGGCCTTGCGTAGGGTCACGAGCGAATCGGCGAGCGATCGGCGCCCCGACTTGGTCGCGGCGGCAAGCGCCACATCCCATTGCTGCTGCGCGGCGGTGTAGCTGCCCTGCCGATAGAGCGCGTCGCCGATGAGCTTCTGCGCCTCGGGCGTATAGGCGTCCGTCGGGTACCTCGCGACGTACGTGCGGAACGTCTCCGCCATCACGTCCCACCGCTGTGCCTCGGACGCGCGCTTGCCCTTGGCGAGGAGCGCCTTCTTCGCGATGTCGGTCTCGGGGAACGAGTTCACGAACTTGTCGACCGATGCGAACAGGGCGTCCTGCGTCGCGCGATCCGACTTGTTGCGCGAGAGCGCCGAGTCGTACGCCACGAGCGCATTCTGTCCCGCCTGTGTCGAGAGCTTCGGATCGACGCGATAGCTATATGCGGCACGCTGGTACTCGTCACCGGCGCGCTTGTAGTCGCCACCGCCGAATAGCGCTTCGCCGTAGAAAAAGTTTGCGACCTGCGCGCTGTCGGACTGCGCGAAGTCCTGGAGATAGCGGCCGTAGATTGCCGCCGCCTCGCTGAACTTTGCCTTGTCGCCGCCGCGCTGCGCCTGCGCGAGCGCGTACTGCGCCGACTGCCGCAGCGCGACTTCGCGCGCCTTTGACAACTCGCCGGCGAGCGACGGGTTGGCGGCCGCCCAGGGCGAGCCCGGCGCGAACTTGTCGGCGAGCTCGAGGCGCGCGGCCTGCGCCTGGTCGAATGCCTGCATCTGGTTTTGATCGATGTCGATGATTTCCTGCTGCGCGCGAAGCGCTTCGGGATCCATCGGCGCCTCTGCGATCACCGCTTTGTAGCCGGCGACGGCCTTGGGGAAGTCGCCTTGGTCGCGCAAGCTCGACGCCACGCGACGATAGAGCGCAAGCTTGTAGCTCGCGGCCTTCCGATCTCCAGAGAAGTACTGGTTGGCCGCCTCGGCGCCGCCGAGCTGCGTGAGTGCGATAGCCATGTACTCGAGCGCCTCGCCGCGCAAACCCAGCCGCGACTGCGCGTCGGGCGACAGCTTGTCGTATTCGGAGACGAGCTGGCCGAACGTGTCGACGGCCTTTTGGTACTCCACCTGCGTGCGTGCGGTCGCCTGGTTGTAGTACGACCAGCCGAGCTTGTAGAGCGAGAGGAAGTGAATGTCGCCACTCGCGGGGGCCGTGCTGGCCGCGTTCTGGTACGCCTCCGACGCCTTGGCGAACGCCTGCTTGCGCGCATCCCCTTGAAGCCGCGCCGCGACCTCGAACTGCGCGTCGCCCAGCCGGAAGTAGGCCTCGGGACGGAAGGTCGACTTCTCCTTCGCCGTGACGGTCGAGAACGTCGTCACCGCTTCGGGATAGCGCTGGGTCGCGAAGTAGAGGGTGCCGAGTGTATAGGCCGCGGCATCGTACTGGGCGAAGTCGGGATAGCGCTTCACAACTTCCTCGAGACGTGCGATCGCCGGCGCGTAGTCGGCGTGATCGGGTGCGTCGGGGCGCGCTGCGCCGCCGGCGCGCTGCGTCGCGGCGAAGTCGGCGTCGGCCTTGCGCACGAGGAGCTCGCCTACCTCGACCAGGGCGTTGGGGCGAAGCGGACTGCTCGGGTACTTGGCGAGGAACGACGTGAGCTGCGCGATCGCCGCCTCGAGCGGCGGATCGTCGGCTGATGCCGGGGTCGCGCTCGATGCCACAACACGGGCCGGCGTCGCCGGCGTGCCCTGCGCCGCCACGCTGATCGGGGCGGCGAGCGACATCGCGAGAATGAGCTTCCGAATATCCATCATGGCTCGACTTCCGTTTATCGTTGGGGAGGCTTGACGACGCCGCCCGCCGCGGGCGGTGTCGCTTGCGGTATTGCCACTCCCGTCGACCGCGAATCAACCGCGCGGAAGAACGTCGCGCTCGCGGCGCCGAACTCCGCCGCTTCGGTGTCACGTTCCAGCAGCGAGACGAGTCTCGTCGCCCTGCCGCGCAGTTCGGCGTCGATCAGCGCGATGAGTTGCGTCTCGGCGGCGCCGCGCGCCACCTCCATCTGCGCGACCAACCCCTTTGCAGCGCGAATTGCCGGCGTATCGCCGCCTTGCAGCGCCGAGAGCTCCGTGTTCACGCTCGAGCTCGCGGCGACGATAATGCCTCGCGTCTCGTTGTACAGCTTGCTGACGCGGGTATTCTTCGCGTTGACCGAATCGCGGAGATGATAGATCGGCATGCGCGCCACGACCGCGTCGAGCGCGCTCTCCACAATGTCGGAGAGCTCGCGATAGAGCGCCGCCGTCTCGGCTTCCTGTGCCAGCAAGCCACCCTCGTTGGTCGCGGCCGTCGCGGCGGCGCTCTTCCGCGCGCCTTCGATCTGCGTCTGGTTTTCCAACGCGAGCTGACGGGTATCGTCGATCGACCGCTTCACTAGGTCGTGCACACGACCCTTTGCCTGGTCGAGGACGCTGCCGACCTTCGCGAGCGAGTCCTGCGTCGCGGCGAGCCGCGACTGCAGCGACGCCAGCTCCGAGCTGTCGGCCAAAAAGAGACTCTGCAGACGCTGCAGCTGGGAAATGCGCCGCGCATTGTCATCGAGCTGCTGCGACAGCGCGAGCTGCGCCAGCCCCACGCGCACGTCGGCGCTCACGATCGCCTCGGACCGGTCGGCATACGCGCCCGTATTGGACGCTTGGGCATAGAGCACGCGACGCGAAAATCCGGTCGGCGCACTGGGGCCCATCGCGTTCACCGCCGCGTCGACGTCGCCGAGCGAAACGAGCCGCGGCTCGGCGGCCGACGGCGGAAGTGCCGCGTTCGAATCACTCCACGCGCGCAGCAGCACCGCATAGTCGGCGCCGGCGTTGTCGGGCAGCGCGATCGCCTTTCCGGTGGCCGGATTTACGAGCGCGAGAATGCCCACCGCGCGCGCGCCGACAATCGCCTTCGCGGCCTCCATCATGGCCGAGCTGGCCTGCGTGTGCGCGGCCGCCAGCTCGGCCGTCATCCCGGCCACGGCTTGGCGGAATTGCTGCGCCGCGTCGGCGGAGCGGCCGCTCTCAAGCATCGCCTGACCGGCCATCAGCCGCGCTTCGTCGCGCCGCTCGAGATTCGGAAAGCGTGTCGCGTAATCGGCGAACGCGCCCGCGGCCGCTTCGAGCCGCTTCGCGCGATAGAGCGACCAAGCGCGCGTGAACAACGCTTCGGCCGAGAACCCGCTCCCGGTGGAGATCTGCTCGGTGAGCGCGATGGCGGCGTCGAACTGCCCGGCGTTGAACGCGATCTCGGCCGCCGTCAGCTTCACCTGATCGCCAAACGCGCCGGGGGCGGTTCCGCCGATGGAGCGGAGCTTGTCGAGGGTCGCCGCGGCCTGCGTCGTATCCGCCGCGAACGTCGCGAGCACATCCATGAACTGGGCGTACGAGCCGTAGGCGCCACCTGCGCGCGCGGCGGCCGCGAACGACTCATGCGCAGCGGGAAACGCGCGCGTCTGATAGCGGGCGAGGCCGGCGACGAGCGCCGTCAGCGCCGAATCGCCGGCACCGGCGACGCCGGCCGAATACTCCAATGCCTTGGGGTAGTCGCCCCCGCGATACGCGTCGAGCATGAGCTGGCCGCGCAGCACGCTGCCGTAGCGCGCGCCGGTTGCCGATCCGAGCAGCTCGATGGACCGCGCGCGGAACGCGCTCGACATGCCGAGACGGTAGTACGATTCGGAGAGGAGAAACAGCAAGTCATCGCGCGTGCGTAACGCGGCGGCCGACGGAGACGACTGCACGCGCTCGAGCCGCGCGAGCGCCGCCAGAGGCCGGTTGGCCACGAGCTCATACAGCGCAACGCGGAGCTCGGCGTCCGCCGCGCGCGCGGGATCGGCCGTCGGTTGCGTCGGCGTTGCACGCGGCGCGGGCACCGTCATCGGCCGCCGGGTCGTATCGGGCGGAGTAGAGGTGGCCTGCGCGGCGAGAGGCGCCGCGGCGAGGAACACCGCGAGTGGAGCGATCCACCGATTGATCACGATGCGCCGGTCGGGATTAAGGAGTCGCGCCACGCGTCGTCCACGTCGTCGGGACGAGCTGGCCGTTGCGGACGGCGAACTGAACGTACGTTACCGTTTCCGGCTGCGCGGTAATGTCGATCGTCTGCGTGACCGGGAGATTGTTGACGCGCACCGTCGATTTGACGGAGTAGTTAGCCGGAATCACGTCCGAGCGATACAGCTCGTCCACGGCGCCCATCCGGAGCGCGTTGTTCGCCGTCGCGGTGTATTCGCGCGCCGCGGCCATCGAGCCGTTCACGTCGAGCGAGGCGTTGGCGATCGTCTGGGCCTGCGACGAATCGGCGCGCAGGAGCACCACGAGCACGGCTCCCGTCCGGCGGCGCACCGCTTCGCCGAGCGAGCTAACGCGGTCGCGCTGCTCGAGCAGGCTGTTCTGCGCGGCGAGCAGCATTGCATCGAGCTGCTGCAGCGCCGTCTGCTCGTCGCTCATCGCCAGCGTCCGCGCCCGCTGCTGCATCTCGCGCGCCAAGTAATTTTCGATGCGGGACTGTAGTTGGAGGCGCTGGGTGCGCACCTCCTGCAGCTGGCTCTGCGTCTTCTGGAGCGACTCCGTCAATTCCTTCCGGCGCAACTCGTACGTTTTCGTGTCCTCCTGCGCTCGCGCCGCGGACGGCAGGAGGACAGCCAGGAGAACGGCCCACATCAATCGCTTCGAAGCCATAGTCAGTGCGCTCGGTGTTTCGGTAAGTCGCCGCATCAACGCTGCGGCGGCTTGGGAGGTGGGGTGGTCCGCTCGATGATGTTGAGTCGATCTTCAAGTCGCTTCAACGCCTCGCGCTCTCGGCGCAGCTCCTCTTCCACCGCCGCGCGCCGCGCTTCGAGCTCGAGGAGGTTCTGCGCCTCGTACCGTTGAATCTCCTGCGTGAGCGAGGCGATCCTCTGCTGACGTTCCTCAATCTGCGCGAGCAGCGTGGCGCGCTGGCGTTCCAGTTGTGCCACGCGGTTACGCAGGATGTCGCCGCGTAACAGCGCGAAGATGTTGCTCTGCCATCCGACGGTGAATGCCACCTTCGAGTAACCGTAGACGAGGTCGGGGCGCTGCGACGTCGTGACGCTGCTCCCGCCGATCTCCGTCAGGTAGAGCCCGGCCCGAATGCCGCGATAGTCGAGCGACGCGCCGATGTTATAGTCCCATGCGTTGTTCTCGACCATCAACGACAAGAGCGTGTTCGGCGCTGGCGTCATGTCCACCTTCACGCCGCCGAACATCCCGCCGGTCGCATGGCTGGAGTACGCCGCACCGAGCCCGCCCTTGTCCTTGAACAGGCCGTTGCCGTACCCCAGCGACAGGGAGACGTTCACGTCCGGGAAGGTGCGCCGGAAGTCGGCCAGCGAAAACGACTTCGTCGCCACACCAAACACGGTGTTCGCGGTGCTAAAGTTCTGGTGGAGCGAGTCCGGGACGTGCTGGTAGTTCGGATCGGTCGAGCCGGACGCAGGCGGCACCAGTGTGTAGCCGACGCCGAAGCGGTCGATCTTGTCGAACGACCCGACGTTGCGCACGCCGAAGGCGACGCTCGGAATGAAGCGCGAGAGGCCCGGCGTATTGCGGAAATCTTCCTCGTTCAGCGCCAGCAGCTGGCCGAACGCGCCGCCCTCGGGATTGCTCGAATACGCGGCGACACCAATCTCGGCGCGCCCAAACAGCGATACCGACAAGGTGAGCTGCGAGTTGATCCGGCCGCTGTAATTGATCTTGGGCAGGCTCTCGTCCTTCTTGAACGACTTGCCCGAATAGTTGAGCGCGAAATCGCCGCTCAGCGGTGACACCCACGCGACGGGGATGTCGATCAATCCCGCCCCCCAATACAGCGACTGGGGATAGGACTGTTGTGCGCCGGCGGTGCTGACCACTGACCCGAGCGCGAACGCGGCAAGGGCGAGGGTGACGCGTCGACGAGTGAATAGCATCGTAGTCTGCCCTCGTTAGTACGACTGCTGGATGGCGCCGCTACCCTGGGGCGGCTTCTCGGGCGGACGCGCCCCCCGCTGGATCTGATCGAGCCGTTCCTGCGCCTTGCGAATCTGCTCGCGCTCGGAGGAGATGATCGCCTCCAGCTCCTCGCGGCGCTTCGCGATCGTCGCCAGCTCGCCCTGCTGCGCCTGACGCAACGAGACTTCGAGCCCGGCGATACGGCGATTGCGCTGCGCGATCTCGAGCCCCAGGCGGCGTTGCTCTCGTTCGAGCACGTCGACGCGCGCACGCAGTATCACGCCGCGCGCGATCTCGTACACATTGCCCGTATATCCGAGCGTGACGTTTGGCTTGGCATAATTGTACACCTGGTAGAACACGCCCTTGCTCGCGCTCTTGCCGCCTTCTTCGAGCTCCGTGCCATACAGGCCGACATAGACGCCGCGCCAGTCGCCGACGATACCGGCGTTCCAGTCGAAGCCGTTGTTCTCACCCATGAAGGTGACCGTAACGTCGGCGCTCGGATGCGTGACGGCGCGAGCGCCGAAGAAGAGGCCCTTCGCCACCGTGCCACTGTTGTTGTAGCTCTTGCCCAGCTTGCCGTCTTCCGAGAAGAGGCCGTTGCCGTAGCCGAGCGTGAAGCTCGTGTTGACGCCGCCGAACTGCGCCGACTTCGTCGCCACCGCGTACAACGTCGGTGCCGTCTTGAAATTGCCAGTGTTGACGGACGTGATCTCGCGATATGTCTGCGACGTCGAATCGAGCTTGAGGTCGTGTCCAACGAGGAGCCGGTCCTCGTGATTGAACTTGCCGAGGTTGCGCACGCCGATCGATATCGCGGGCAGCGCGCCAAGATCGCCGTCTCGCGCGACGAGCAGCTGTCCGAAAAATCCCCATTCGGGATTCTGGGAGTACGCGGAAAAGCCGGTCGAGAAGCGGCCCATCCAGTGGATCTCCATCGCGATGTTCGTGTTCCAGGTGCTCGCGAAGTTGAGCCCGGGCGTATAGTCGATACGCTTGGCCGACGAAGTGAGCCAGACGTCGCCGCTCGTCGGGGAGATCCACGCGACGGGAATGTCGACGAGACCAGCCCCGAACTGCAACGTGCCGAGATACGGATCGCGCCGCTCGGGCGTTTGTGCGACTGCGCTCGCGGCGACAGTCCACGACGCCACGAGGGCGCAGGTGGCAAGAGCGGCACCTGACCGCATCATGCGCATTAATCCTCCGGAATAGCTGATGACGGGGCTCAGTGAACGATTCAGAGAAGACCCCCCGTGCCGATGCGGGATACGCGGGCTCACGCGGTGGACGCTCAAGTGTCGCAGATGTTACCTAACCACCGGAAGTTGTACGAGGTCCAGACCTGCGTCAAAACCAGTTGGGTGCAAGACATATGCCCCCTTCGGGTCTCGTATGGTGGCGTGATCGCGCCTTCGTCAACCGGCGGTATGCGCTGGAAGGTAGCACCCTTTTGACCTCCGCGCTGCCACGCGCTGCGGTTCCCCGACTATCTTTCCCGCTCCGGCGGCTGCGACCGATTCCCTTTCTCCATCTTCCATGCGATTTGCTTTCCGTTCGCTCACTGCAATCGCTGCGATCATCGCCTTTGCCGCGTGCAATCGCTCGGACGCCGCGGCGCACCGCGACGTAGCGGCGACCGCTGAGGTGAGCGCGACCGCATACTCCACCGGCTCGCCCGCCGTCGCGCCGCCCGCATCCCCGCTCGCCGATTCCAGCCTCGTGCGCGCCGACGCGGCGCGCATCCAAGGCAGCGCATCGGCGCCGGTCTGGATCATCGAGGTGAGTGACTTCCAGTGTCCGTTCTGCCGCGAGTGGCATGACTCGACGTACGCAGTCGTCAAGCGAGAGTTCATCGACACGGGCAAGGCGCGCTTCGCTTACTACAACTTCCCGATTCCGCAGCACAAGAACGCCTGGCCCGCTGCCGAGGCGGCAATGTGCGCGGGCATTCAGGGAAAATTTTGGCAGATGCACGACGCGCTCTTCGGGTCGCAGGCGAAGTGGGAGATGGAGCCGGACCCGACGCGCGTCATCGACGGACTCGCCACCGCCGCCGGCGTTGACGCCGCGAAGATGCGCGCGTGCGTCACGTCGCACATCACGCGTCCGTTGATCCAAGCGGACTTCGACCGGAGCGAGGAGCGCGGCGTTCACTCCACACCGACGTTCCTCGTCAACGGCGCGCAACTCGTCGGCGCACAGCCGATCGAACCGTTCCGCCAAGCGATGGCGGCGGCGTTGCGCAAGGCGGGATCGAAGTAGGTCGCCGATCACACCTCGACAACCACGCGCCGTCTCTACCCGTCACCGAATCAAAACGGCCGCCAGAGCGAAGCTCTGGCGGCCGTCGTCGTCCGTGGCCGGCCCGTGGCGATGCACCCGGAACCGGAAACCCGTTTCACCGGGTGACGATCTGGCGATCGCTTGCCCAGTACGAGCCGGCGTTGGGACTGGAGCTAGACAATGGATCACCTCCTCTCGATAGGGTTCGACTGAGGGCGGAAACTCGTCGCGGACACGAAGTCGCGACGACCGCATGCATCCTATAATCGGGTCGCGACCGATGCAACCGCTGGTGCGACCCACGTCGCGGACTAGATTGCGCGCGTGCGTTCCCTGCCCCAGCTCGCCTACGAGTGCGCCGCGCAGCTCGCGCGCGCGGCAGCGGCGATCGCGCCGGCCGGCGACGCGAAAACGATCCGAGCACTGCGCGCGCGCCGCGGCATCCGCGATCGCTATCGCGCGTGGGGGGCGACGGCCGCGCGAGATGCCACGCGTCCCTTGCTCTGGATGCACGCGCCCTCGGTCGGCGAAGGACTGCAGGCGCGGCCGGTGCTGCAGTCCATTCGCGCGGCGCGACCGCGCACCCAGCTCGCCTACACCTTCTATTCGCCGAGCGCCGAGTCGTTCGCGCGCACGCTCGACGTCGACTTCCGTGACTACCTGCCATTCGACGATGCAGGCGACGCGCGCCAGGCGCTCGATAGCCTCCGCCCTGCCGCGCTGGTTTTCAGCAAGCTCGACGTGTGGCCGACGCTCGCGCGCGAGGCCACCACGCGCGGCGTGGCGCTCGGCCTGTTGAGCGCGACGCTCGCCGCGTCGTCCGGCCGCCGATCATGGATCGCCGCGGCGTTGCTGCGCGACGCGTACGCGGCGCTCGACGCAATTGGCGCGATCAGTGGCGACGACGCCGAGCGGCTCGTCGCGCTCGGTGCGCGCGCGGGCGCGGTGACGGTGACGGGCGATACGCGCTACGACCAGGTCTGGGAACGCGCCGCGGCGTCCGACCGCGCGAGCGCGCTGCTCGCGCCGCTGGCATCGGGCCGTCCGACGCTCGTCGCCGGATCGACGTGGCCGGCCGACGAGCGCGTGCTGTTCGCGGCGTGGACGACGGCGCGGCGCACCGCGGGCGATGCGCGACTGATCGTCGCGCCGCACGAGCCGACGGCGCGCCACGTCGATCGGATCATTGAATGGGCGCGAGGCGCCGCGCTCCGGGTCGCGAGACTCGGCGACGCCAACGCGACGGCCGACGTCATCGTCGTCGACCGCGTCGGCGTGCTCGGCGATCTGTACGCGCTCGCCGATGTCGCGTACGTCGGCGGCGGATTTCACGACGCCGGACTGCACTCGGTGCTCGAGCCGGCGGCGTTCGGCGCACCGGTGCTCGTTGGTCCGCGGCACGACGCGAGCCGCGACGCCGGACTGCTCATCGCCGCGCGAGGCGCGCGGAGCGAGAGCTCGGTCGCGGGACTGGCGGGGGTGATTGGCACGTGGCTTGGCGACACCGCGGCGCGTCGCGAGGCTGGCGACGCCGCGCGTGAGACGGTGCGCGCGGGACGTGGCGCGACGGCGCGATCGGTATCGATCGTGGAGACGTTGCTCGACCGGTGACGCGTCGCGTGCGTCCACCGCCTCGCGAGTGACTACAGGGACGCAGCGATCGCGCTCCCCGGAAGCGGCGCCGGCTCCATACGCTCGGGGCGATGCAGGAAGAATCCCTGCACGAGGTGCACGCCGAGCCGCTTCACCGTCTCCAGCTCCTCGGCACGCTCGACGCCCTCGGCGATCACCTTTGCCCCCTGGTCCTCGGCGAATCGCACCATCGTCTCGACGAGATTCTGCTTGATGAAATTCGTGTCGATCGAGTTGATCAGCGAGATGTCGAGCTTGATGAAGTCCGGCTCGAGGTTGGCGATCGAGCCGAG
>JBDUCS010000337.1:0-4466 GCA_040003335.1 Gemmatimonadaceae bacterium
ACATCGTCGCGCACGGCGACGCCCTCCTCGAGGCCGAAGGCGCGGGCGCGCTCGAGCTTGTCGGCGGTGCGCGCCGTGCCGTAGGGTGTGGCGCCGATGGCGCGCGCCAGCTGGATCGCGGCGAGACCGACGCCACCGCCCGCGGCCTGCACCAGCACGCGCTCGCCGGCGCGCGCGCCGGCCTGCACGATCATCGCGTCGTGCGCCGTGATGAACGCCTCGGGCACGGCGCCCGCCTCGGTGAACGAGAGTGCATCCGGGATGCGCGACAGTGTGCGCTCGTGCGCAACGGCGTACTCGGCGTTCGCGCCGCCGCCCGTGATGCCGAACACCCGGTCGCCGGCGCGCCACAGCGATGTGCCGGGCCCGAGCGCGGCGACCTCACCGGCGAGCTCGAGTCCGGGAATGTCGGCCGGCGAGCCGGGTGGCGCTGGATATCGTCCTTCGCGTTGGAGCAGGTCGGCGCGGTTAAGCGCGGAGGCGCGCACACGAACGAGCACTTCA
The DNA here is from genome assembly GCA_040003335.1 of Gemmatimonadaceae bacterium. Taxonomy (GTDB): domain Bacteria; phylum Gemmatimonadota; class Gemmatimonadetes; order Gemmatimonadales; family Gemmatimonadaceae; genus JALZAE01. The sequence goes on from JBDUCS010000337.1 coordinate 505, forward strand.
CCCGGGCCCGGCTCGGGCCGGGGGACCGCGCGCACGTCGAGCACGTCGGGACCGCCGGGACGCGTGATCACCGCGGCGCGCATCGTCTCACTCATGCGACGACAGTACGTCCCGTGCCGTGCGGCGGGCAAGACGGTGGCGCGCTATCTTGCGCGGCGTGACGTCGTCCTTGATCGCTCTTTCCTCGACGCGACGCTGGATCATCTACGCGGTCGCCGCCATCGCCTGCGTCGCCGCGTCGGCGCTGCTCGACCAGTGGGTATACGACCACGTCGCCCGTCCCGACGTGTATGAGCACGATTGGGGTCGCATGCTGCGCATGGTCGGCTATCTGCCGACGTGGATCGCCGTCGCCGTGGGCGCCGCGTGCGCCGACCCGACAGTGCGCGACTGGCGCGGCACCGCGCGCTCGGCTCCGGCACTCGTGCTCTACTCGGCGACCGCCGGCGGCATCGCGGCGGAGCTGCTCAAGCTCGTGATCCGCCGACGGCGTCCGGACGCCGCACACGGCGTGCATCTGTTCAGAGCGTGGTCGGACCACCCGTTGTCGAACGGCGGATTCGGCATGCCGAGCAGCCATGCGCTCGTAGCGTTCGGCGCCGCGGTGATGCTCGCCCGCGTCTATCCGCGGGGCCGCATACTCTGGTACGCGCTCGCCGCCGGATGCGCCGCGACGCGCGTGCTGTCGCGCGCGCATTTCCTGAGCGATGTCGTACTGGCGGCGGCGGTGGCGCCGATGATCGGGCACTGGGTGGCGAATGGGCTGGGAGCGAAAGGCGTAGGGACTGTGCGAGCCGCCTCAAGGTGAACACCGACCGTCCCATCCCCAAACCCCAAGTGCCAAGCCCTAGCCGTCAGGGCATCATTCGCGCGGCGCCCGACTTCTTTTCTACTGCGAACACCGCGTAGGCGGGCTTCGCCGCGGAGAGGCGCGGAAAGCGGACGAGCCATTCTTCGCCGCGGTCGGTGAGCTCGGGGAGATCGGCGTCGAACTCCGCCGCCTGCGCCTGCGTCGCCAGCACGGCGCGAGCGCGCTTCAGTGCGTTCGTCGCGCTGTTCGCGCCACCAGCTGCCTCGCTCATCGCGGCACCGCCGACGATGCATGCTCCGCGAGCGCACCCATCGTCTTCATCGCCTTGGACATCGCCATCGACTCCTCCGGCTGGTACTCAGTGGTTTCTTGTCCGTGTCGAAACAGCTTCGCGCCGGCGCCGGCCAGCCGCATCACTCCGTGCTCGATGCGCAGCATCGCGCCCTCGCGCAGGCCGATCACCTCGGACTCGCGATTCACCTCCAGGAACTCGGCCAAGCGCTCCGCTCGTGTCTCCCCCTGATGCCCCGGCGGATGGACGTCCGTGTAGTGCGCGTTGATCTGAAACGGCACCGCCCCGAGCGCGTCGAGCGATGGCGACTCGACGATCGGCATGTCGTTCGTCGTCCGGATGGTCGGTCCCGCGATGACCGCGCCGGCGCTCCAGCCGATGTACGGCCTTCCACTCTCCACGTGCTCGCGAATGGCTTCGAGCAGACCCGTCTCGTACAGCCGCTTCAACAGCTGAAAGGTGTTCCCGCCGCCGACCACGATCGCTTCCGCGTCACGCACCATCCCCTTCGCGTCCTTCGCGTCGTCCGCCGAGCGGAGTGCGTACCCCATCTCGCCAAACGGCCCCGCGGCGAGCGCCGTGTAATCCGCGTGTAAGGTCATCACGCCGGCGAAGGGAACAAAGACCACCGCGCGCACGCCTGGTCCAAGAAAATCGCGAATCTCGTGGCGGGGATGCTCGAGAAACCGTCCGTCCGTGTCGCGGGAGTTGCTGAGCAGAAGGAGTCGCCTGCGTGTCATTCGCTGTCGCTCGGTACCTTCATGAGACGGCTTCGAGCCTCGCACGGCTCTTGCTTCCTTCGCCCCGAACTGAAATATAGCCAGGGAGTATGCTCGTGACACAGACGGCGGTTGGCCGAATTGCATCATGGCGTGGGCGCGGAGCGATGCTCGTCAGCGCGCTCGTGGCAATCGCGGCCGTGCCGCCGCGATCGCCCGCCGCCCAAGAAAAAGACACGACGAACAAGCAGATCGAGCCGCTCTTCACCAGTCGCGACCTGGTCTACGGCGGCATCTTCGTCGTCGGGTCGGTCGCGTTGCTGCCGCTCGACAAGCAGATCGCGAAAGAAATCCAGCGGCCGAGCAACCAGACCAATCGCTTCCTGCGCCGCGTCGCGACCGACTTTCGTTTGTCATCGCAGCCGGGCGCGCTGATCATCGGTGGCGGCCTTTACGCCGTCGGTCGCTTGGGCGAGGCGGTCAGCCCCAAGAACGAGATCCTCAGGCGCATGGCTGATCTCGGACTCCACGGCACCGAGGCGATCGTGCTCGCGACGGCGGCCGACGAGATTTTGAAAGGCGTGCTCGGCCGCGCGCGGCCCTATGTCGCCGGCGACACTGACGCCTACAATTTCGCCTTTGGGCGCGGATTCCGGAAAGGAACGCCGTACCAATCATTCCCGTCGGGCCACACCGTGACCGGATTCGCCGCGGCCGCGGCCGTCACCGAGGAGACGTCGCGCTGGTGGCCCAAGTCGACGTGGATCATCGGCCCGATCATGTATGGGGGCGCGACGATGATCGGCCTGTCGCGCATGTACAACAACGCACACTGGACGAGCGACGTCGTGATGGGCGCCGGACTCGGCGCGTTGTCGGGCATCAAGGTCGTGCGCTACAACCACGCGCACTCGAACAACCGCCTCGACCGGATTCTTCTCAACACGGCGATCGTGCCGACAGGCGATGGCGGAATCGCCGTCGCGATAGCGATCCCCAGCCCGTAAGGCTCCAAGCGAAAAGGGAAAAGAGACGACTTGGCCGCGAACAGTCCCTAGCCTCTAGGCGCTAAACCCTTCACGTTCACCGCGCCGCTGACGTCGCCGTCGATCAGCGCCGCGCGCACGGCCTGGGCGATCTCCACCGACACGTTGTGCTGTGCCTCCGCGGTCGACGCGCCGAGGTGCGGCGTGAGGACGATGTTGGGCGCCGAGCGGAGCGGATGCTCCTTCGGGAGCGGCTCCTCGAAGAAGACGTCGAGCGCCGCGCCGGCGAGATGGCCGGAGAGGAGCGCGTCGGCCAGCGCCTCCTCGCTCACGATGCCGCCGCGGGCGGCGTTGACGAGGAACGCGCCCTTTTTCATTCGCGCCAGCTGCGCCGCGCCGATCAGTCCGGCCGTCTCCGCTGTGAGCGCGGCGTGGATCGAGAGAACGTCGGCGTGCGACAGCATCTCGTCCAGAGGGGCGAGCTCGATGCCTAGCGAATTGGCGCGCTCCTCGCTGATGAACGGATCGAAGCAGATCACGCGCATGCCGAACGCGCGGGCCCGCTTCGCCACCTCGGCGCCGATGCGCCCCGCCCCGACTAGGCCGAGCGTCTTGCCGAACAGCTCGGTGCCGCTGAAGCTCTTGCGGTCCCACTCGCCGCTCTTCATCGAGCGGTCGGCGGCCGGCAGCCGGCGCACGAGCGACAGCATCAGCGCGAACGCCAGCTCGGCCGCCGAAATCGTGTTGCCGGCCGGTGCCGTGAGCACAGCGATCCCGCGCTCAGTGGCCGCATCGACGTCGAGCGCATCGATGCCGACGCCGGCGCGGCCGATTACGCGCAGCTTGTCGGCGCGGGCCAGCGATGCGCGCGTGATCTTGGTCGCGCTGCGGACGAGCACGGCGTCGGCGCCGGCGATCGCCGCCGCGAGGTCGTCGCCGGCGAGCCCCGGCTTGGTGATGAGCGTGAAGCGCCCATCGTCGGCGAGCGGCGTCAGGCCCGCCTTGGCGATCGCGTCGGCGACGAGGACGGTGAATCGCGGTGCGTCGGTCACGCGCGCAATCCGGCGGGCGTTGCGCTCAACACCGACTCGAGCTCCGCGAGCACCACGTTCAACTCGTCCACCGTGTGATCTCCCATGTGCCCGATGCGAATC
>JBDUCS010000338.1:0-4446 GCA_040003335.1 Gemmatimonadaceae bacterium
CCAAGCGGACTGGGCGACATCGAGCCACCCGGCGTCGCCTGCGGCCCGACGGTCGACGGCACCGTGTCCTTTGGCGGTGGCGTGCTCGTCGAGGCCGCTGCCGGCGGCGACGACGACTGCGCGGCGACGGCCGAATCCTTGCTCGCCGGCGTGACGGCGGTCGTCGTGCGGCTGAGCGCCCAGAGCACGCCGCCGACCGCGACGACGAGCAGCGCGGCGATGCCGCCAACGAGCGGAACGAGCCGGCCGCGCGCGGGCTGTCCAACGGCATCCGATGCGGCCGACGATGCGATCGCCGTCCGCGGCAGTGTCGCCGCGGCGGCCGAGCGCGCGGCGCCGGGCTTGTCGCTGCCGCGCACGACCGTGCGCGGGAGCGACTCGACGCCGCCGACGGCGAGACCCAATGCCCGCGCGAACGAGCCCGCGCTCGTGTACCGCTGCTCGCGGTCGCGCGCCAGCGCCGTGTCGAGCGTCTGTTGCACTTCGTCCGGGAAGACGACGTTTGGGTTGAGATCCTTCAGCCGCCGCGGATCTTCCGTGAGCCGCATCATCATGGACTGCTCGGCGCGCGCGGCGGGAAACGGGAGCGCTTTCGTCAGCATCTCACAGGTGACGAGTCCGAGCGCGTAAACATCGCTCCGCGCGTCGACGTCGCTTCCGGTGATCTGCTCGGGGCTCATGTACTCGAGCGTGCCGGTGACGAAGCCCGTCTTCGTCACGCGCTGGCCCTCGCCCTCGATCGCCTTGGCGATGCCGAAGTCGACGACCTTCACGCACTCGTCGCCGCCGGAGTCCTTGACGACGAGGATGTTGTCGGGCTTGAGGTCGCGGTGCACGATGCCGAGCTTGTGCGCCGCGTCGAGCCCGTCGGCGATCTGGCCGACCAGCATCGCCACGCGGCGTGAGTCGAGCGGCCCCTCGCGGCCAATCACTTTGGTCAGCGTTTCGCCCGGCACGAACTCGATCGCCAGATACACGAGCCCGTCGCCCGCCTCGCCGAAATCGTACACCTGCGCGACGTGCGGATTGTTGATGCTGCTCGAGTTCGACGCCTCGCGCTTGAAGCGCGTCAGCGAGTCGCTGTCGTGGAGGAGCGATGGGTGCAGCACCTTGATCGCCGCTTGCCGTTTTTCGAGGAGCACGTGCTGCGCCCGATAGACGCGACCCATGCCGCCCTCGCCGATCTTGTCGGTGATGAGGTAGCGGTCGGCGATGACCGTCCCGACGAGCGTGTCGTCACCCGACAATACGAGCGTCGACATGTCGTCGGGGCAAAACGCCTTCTTGTCGTCGAACGTCTTGCCGCAGGTCGGGCACGTCTTGGCCATGATGGCACTTCCCAAGGCGGAGTCGGGTACAACCATTCGCGCAGAGTATAGCGCCGTGCCGCTACGGTTGACGAGTGCGTCCTTGACACGTCAGTCGTCGCGCGCTCACCTTGGCGCGCGCCACCATTCGCCCCACCCGAGGAAGCTCCCCATGAAGATGACTCGCGCCGCGCTCGTGCCGCTCGCGCTGGCGATGACCGCGGCGCCGCTCGCCGCGCAGGGCGCGCACGATTCGCGTCCCACGGTTGCCGTGATGTACTTCAGCAACTCGGCGCTCGTCCGCCACGACGAGTACGAGCCGCTGAGCAAGGGGATGGCCGAGATGCTGATCACCGAGCTGACGACGAACCCCGGCATCCGCGTCGTCGAGCGCGAGCAGCTGCAGAAGCTCCTCGACGAGCAGAACCTGGCGAAGGATGGCCGCGTCGATCCCGAGACCGCCGTCAAGATCGGCAAGCTCCTCGGCGCCAAGCACATGCTGTTCGGCGGCTTCGTGATCGATCCCAAGGAGAACATGCGGCTCGATCTGCGCAGCGTCGACGCCGAGACGTCGACGATTGAGTACGTGGAGAGCATTCGCGGCAAGGCCGACAATCTGCTCGACCTGATTGCCGAGTTGGGCGGCAAGGTGAACAAGGGCCTCAAGCTTCCGCCGATTGCCGCCGGCGCCGTCGTCAAGCCGGCCATGCACCAGGACAAGCCGGCCGACGGCGCGGTGAAGGGCAACCAGCTCCGCTCCGTCGTTCTCATGGGACGCGCGCTGTCGGAGAAGGACAAGGGCAACAAGGCCGGCGCGATCGAGCTCTACCAGAAGTCGGTCGATGCGTATCCCGACAACCAGCGAGCGAAGGCGCTGCTGGTCGCCCTCCAGAGCGAAAAATAACAAAGAGAAAAATGAAACTCGGGCGGTGATCGGGGGTGACCGGTCACCGCCCTTTTCGTGTACGTTATCGCGCATGAGCTGCATTCCTGATCCGCTGGAATCGGGCTTCACGACGACGACGGACGTCCCGCTCTACTGGTGCCGGTACGGACGAGTCGGACGGCCGCGCCTGCTCGTGCTGCATGGCGGGCCGGGCGCGTCGCACGATTATCTCCTGCCGCAGATGCTCGAGCTCGCCGACGCGTACGAGTTGCTGTTCTACGATCAGCGCGGCGGCGGGCGCAGCCGCACCGACGATCCGGCGCCGATCACGTGGCGCACGCACGCGGCCGATCTCGCGCGCGTCGTCCGCGAGCTGGGGCTCAAGCCGCTCTCGCTCATTGGCTATTCGTTCGGCGGCCTGTTGGCGCTTCTCTACACCGTCGAATCGGTTCATGGAACGACGCCCGATGCCGACCGGCCGGCGCGGCTCGTGCTGATCGACCCGGCGCCGGTGAATCGCGAGTACCGTCGCGCGTTCGAGGCCGAGTTCGCGCGACGCCAGGCTTCACCAGCGTGGCACGCGCTGCGTGAAGCGCTCCTCGCTTCGGGGCTTCGCGAGCGCGATCCCGCGGCGTACAAACAGCGGCTGTTCGAGCTCGGCGTCGCCGGCTACTTCGCGCACCCGGAGCGCGCGCACGATCTCACGCCGTTCCGCGTGATCGGCAAGGTGCAGCAATCCGTCTGGGAGAGCCTCGGCGACTACGATCTCACCCCGTCGCTCCGCGACGTGCGGGTGCCGACGCTGATCGTGCACGGCGCCGAGGACCCGATTCCAGTCGGGTCATCGCGTGCCATCGCCGGCGCGATGCCGAGCGCCGAGTTGGTGACGATCGACGACTGCGGACACGTGCCGTACGTCGAGCAGCCCGTGCCGCTGTTCGGCGCGATCCGTCGCTTTCTCGCGGCCGGCGATCCCAAACCGCTATCTTGAGCGCATGGCCACACCCGAGCGTCCACTCGACGAGACCACACAGGCGGCACGATCGTTCACCGTCGACGGCCGCCGCTACCAAGTCTCGGTGCGCATCTCGTACGACGGTGTGGAGTACGTCGGCCGCCTCTGGTTCACCGATGGCGACCCAAGCTCCGGTATCGCCGATCGCGGCATCATTCCCGGCCACACCAAGGAGGAAGTGCTCGAACTCCTCGAGCGTTTGTCGGAGGAGGAGCTGCATCTGCGCTACCGACGTGCCGTCGCCAACCGGCGGCGCTACCTCTCGCTGCGCAACGTCACCGACGACATTCTCCGCAAGGTGCGCTACCTGAACCAGGTCGCGATCTCGATGCGCGCCGGCATGATTGACATGGACGGCGCCGCGCAGGAGATCGATCTCACGGAGCAGCAGCTGCACGAGCTCGTGCGCCAGCTTCGCTCCAATGCCGGCGTCGAGGACGCGGCCGGCTGACCGTGCAGCGACCCGTCGCGCGCGTCACGCCGTACGAGCTCATTCTCGAGCCGCTCGAGGCGAGCGCCTTTCCCGCGATCCGCGATGAGGCAGAGCGCCGCGGCACGGACGCGCGGCGCCGCGACCAATTCCTGATGCTCGGGAGCGTCGGCGGCACGCTGCAAGACATCGCCGCGGACGATGCGCCGGCCGAGGCGATCGACGAATATGCCGAGCTCGTCTTTCAGGGTTACCAGTTCTGGACGTTCGGCCGACGGCTCTACGTGCTAGACGGCGAGGTCACTGACGAGCTGCTCGCGCCCGAGCTGTCGATGGCCGGGTGGCAGCTCGCCGCGCCACCCGCCTGCTATCTGCAATTCCCGCATCAGCGCATCTGGGCACGACTGTCCGCCGAAGCGCCGTTCGAGCCGGTCGACGGCTGTTTCGTCTTCGTCGACGAAACGGAGCCCGCACCGGAGTCCGGCGCGCACCTGCGCGCGCTGCTCCTCCTCGGCGTGCGCGACGACCGTCCCGGTCTTTCGCTCGTCTCGTACCGAACGGACCTACATCCAAGCAGCGCGCCGGCACACGCGGAAAAACCATGGCGTGCCGACGGCGTCGCGTTCGCGAACGTGATCCCCGGCGGCGAGCGCATGCGGTATCGCACGATCACGACGACGAGCGAGCTCGAGGCACTCGTGCTGCGCGTGCTCTGGTATCTCGACACGAGCTCCCGCGCACTCTCGGCGCAGCCGAGCACCGGCGCTCCTGGTGAGACGCATCTGCCCCACACCTTGGTTCGCCGAGT